>JABEUY010000150.1 GCA_013044175.1 Bacilli bacterium | reverse complement strand
ATTGCTCATCGGTCATACCGCCTTTGTCTCATTCAAAAAACAACGAGAAAGATGCCCTTGCTCAAAATCATAGAGATCAGGCGCCTCTGTTTTACACCGTTCCATCACCATCGGGCAACGCGCTGCAAACCGACATCCTTGAGGCATTCTCGTTAACGACGGCACGTTACCATCAATGGGTTGCAGTCTCTCCTTAACGCGATTATCGATTTTGGGAATCGCATTGAGTAACCCTCGCGTATACGGATGCGTCGGTTTGGCGAAAACCTCTTTCGTCGTTCCTTGTTCCACGATCTGACCGGCATACATGACCGCGACACGATCACACATCTCAGCGACAACGCCAAGGTCGTGTGTGATCAACAAGACTGAAGTGCCAAAATCAGTCGACAATTTTCGCATCAAATCCAATATCTGCGCTTGAATTGTCACATCGAGCGCTGTGGTCGGTTCATCAGCAATAAGAAGCTTCGGGTTGCATATCATCGCAATGGCAATCATTACCCGTTGTCGCATACCACCCGATAATTGGTGCGGATAGCCATCAAGGATTTGCTCAGGTCTTGAAATACCCACTTTTTTTAGCATCTCAAGGCTGCGTTCACGCGCCTTGGTCACCGAAAGATGTTCATGGATACGCAACATCTCTGCAATCTGCGCGCCGATCTTATACACAGGATTGAGCGAAGTCATCGGTTCTTGAAAGATCATACTGATCTCTTTTCCACGAATGGCTTGCATTTCGGAGGTCGATAGCGGCAAAAGATTTTTCCCCTGATATAGAACTTCTCCCGATGTTTTCGCCGACTTCGTAAGTAAACGAATTAAGGAAAGTGAGGTAACACTTTTACCACAACCCGATTCTCCTACCAATCCGAGCGTTTCACCAGCTTTAATCGAAAACGAGACATCTTTAACAGCTTTAAAGAAATTACCATTAATTTTGAACTCTACGTTGAGTCCCTTTACATTCAACACATCTGACAAGGGAAGTCCTCCACATCAAGTGTGACTATACAGAAAATAGAAAAAATGCTGATAAAATGAATATAACTGACTACAACGACTAAACGAATCAGTCCAAATTCAGTAAGATTATAGTTTGGATTTACCGTAAAGTAAAGAGTTTGTGACGATTATCTAGTCATTTTGCGAAGATTATTGAGAAAATCTGTTATACTGTAACGCTTTACCTTATTGAAAAGTAACTTAAAAAAGGGCACAAAACGCTAGACAATCGTTTTGTGCCGAACCATTTTTTTCAGTTAGTCACGCCCAAATCTTGTTCTATGACATCCGACAAAGAGAGACCATCAAGTGCCTTTTCAATCGCTTGGTACAATTTTAGCCACACATTTCTTGTCTGGCATTTATCTGCTTTAAAGCAAAATTCAAGAATCGAATCGCGATCTTCACCGACACATCCGATCGGCGCGACACTACCTTCTAGAATTTTCACAACCTGCCCCATGCGAATCGTTTCTGGGGACATGGCGAGTTGATACCCGCCACTCGCACCTCGAATACTGTTCACGATACCGTACTTGCGAAGCGTACCGAATATCTGATCGAGGAAAGCTTCAGGAATGTCTTCTAGCGTCGCAATCTCACGGAGTGGAACAGGCCGAGTCCCTTGTGCGGAGAGTTCTGCCAAAGTGACGATCGCTCGCAAACCATATTCGGTACGTTTCGATACTTTCATTTTGCATGCTCCTTTACCATCAATGCATTAACCAATCGAGCCTTCCATTTCAAACTTGATCAATCGATTCATTTCAACCGCATATTCCATCGGCAATTCTTTCGTAAAAGGTTCGATAAAGCCCATTACGATCATACGGGTAGCATCTTCTTCCGATAAACCACGGCTCATCAAATAGAATAATTGATCTTCTGATACACGAGATACGGTAGCTTCATGTTCAAGCGTAATCGTATCATTCATAATTTCGTTGACGGGAATCGTATCGGAAGTCGATTCCTGATCGAGAATTAACGTATCGCATTTGATGTTCGATTTTGATCTTTCCGCTTCCGAAGTAAAGCGCGCCAAACCTCGATAGGTCGTTTTTCCGCCATGCTTACTGATCGACTTCGATACGATTGTCGATGTGCAATCAGGTGCAGCATGAACAACCTTTGCGCCTGCATCTTGATGCTGACCTTTTCCCCCAACAGCGATCGAAAGTACGGTGCCTTTGGCACGAGGGCCGAGCATATAGATCGCCGGATACTTCATCGTCAATTTCGAACCGATATTGCCATCGACCCACTCCATCGTCGCGTCAGTATACGCAACCGCGCGTTTGGTGACGAGGTTATAGATATTTGGCGCCCAGTTTTGAATCGTCGTATAACGGGCGCGCGCACGATCTTTGACAATAATTTCGACGACAGCACTGTGCAGAGAATTCGTGCTATAAATCGGTGCTGTACATCCTTCGACGTAATGAACAAAACTATCATCGTCTGCGATGATCAGCGTCCGTTCGAATTGACCCATATTCTCTGAATTAATACGGAAATAGGCTTGTAAAGGAACTTCACATCGCACACCTTTAGGGACGTAAATAAAGCTTCCACCACTCCAAACAGCTGAGTTTAGCGCAGCAAACTTGTTATCTTCAGGGGGGATGATCGTACCAAAGTACTCTTTAAAAATCTCAGGATGTTCCCGAAGTGCCGTGTCCGTATCGGTAAAAAGAACGCCGAGATCTTCAAGCTCTTTTTGCATCGAATGATACACGACTTCCGATTCGTACTGTGCTGATACGCCAGCGAGAAATTTGCGTTCCGCTTCCGGAATTCCTAGGCGATCAAACGTATTTTTAATTTCTTCCGGAACTTCATCCCACGTCTTCCCTTTATTCTCCGATGGTTTTACATAGTACGTAATATCATCGAAGTCCAATTCGCTCAAATCACCGCCCCAATTCGGCATTGGTTTTTGGTGAAATATTTCAAGAGACCGCAACCGAAAATCGGTCATCCAACCGGGTTCATTTTTCATCGTTGAAATTTCTTCAACCGTTTTTTTCGTAAGACCTTTTTGAAAACGAACGACAGAAACGTCTGGATCGACAAACCCATATTGATATTCTTCAAATTCAGGAAATTGCTGACTCATAATCTCACTCACCCTTCTCTGAGTTTTTTACCGTTTTATCAAGCGCATTCCAAGCGAGTGTGGCACATTTGATGCGAGCTGGGAAACGACATACGCCACTGAGTGCTTCGAGATCATCGAGCAACTCTTCATTAGCTTCTTCACCCTTCATCAACTTACGAAATTCATCGGAGATCTTCATCGCTTCTTCCACGGATTTACCACGCACCGCTTCGGTCATCATCGAAGCTGAAGCCATGCTGATTGAGCAACCTGCTCCTTTAAAGCGCACATCTTGCACCACGCCGTCTTCAACATGCAATTGCAAGGTGATCTCATCGCCACACGTTGGGTTTTTCAAATCGATACTAAGCGCATCACCTTCGATCTGACCTTGATTACGCGGATGCATATAATGATCCATGATCACTTCACGGTACAATTCATCGAGTTGCATAGCCGAAGTACTCCTTTGTCTTTTGCAAAGCATCAACCAGGATATCGATGTCTTGCAACGTATTAAATAAGTAGAAACTCGCTCTTGCCGTGGCGGCAACATCGAGATACCGCATCAGAGGTTGCGCACAATGATGACCAGCACGAATCGCGATACCTTCCGTATCAAGTACTGTTGCTACATCATGCGGGTGGACGCCTTCCACATTAAACGTGACGAGCGCGCCGCGATCATGTTGCGGTCCATAAATCGTCAGCCCTTCAATCGCTGACAGTTTCTCCAGCGCATACGCAGTCAGTCGGTGATCATGCTCTTCGATCACGTTCATGCCGATCGATTCGATATACGAAATCGCTGCGTGAAGCCCAACAGCTCCCGCAATGATCGGTGTCCCCCCCTCAAAACGATAAGGAATATCCTTCCATGTGGACTGAAACAATTCGACAGTCTCGATCATTTCTCCACCATAATGAACGGGTTCCATTTTCTCTAAAACTTCCATTTTGCCATACAGAACGCCGATACCTGTTGGTCCCATCATCTTATGACCCGAAAATGCAAGAAAATCACAGTCGAGTTCTTGAACATCTACCTTCATATGTGGCACACTCTGTGCGCCATCAACCACGAGAATTGCACCATGTTCATGTGCGATTTTTGCCACTTCTTTGATCGGATTAATCGTACCTAATACATTAGAACATTGCGTCATGGCGATGATCTTCGTACGATCGGTCACCATTTCACGCACATCTTCAAGCGAAATCGTGCCATCATCAAGCAGGGGAAGATAGGTCAAAGTAGCACCTGTTGCATTCGCCACCTGCTGCCAAGGGATCAGATTGCTGTGATGCTCCATTAACGTGATGATGATCTCATCACCTGCGTGAACATGTTGTCTCGCATAACCATGCGCAACCATGTTAAGCGACTCTGTCGTCCCCCGTGTGAAAATGATTTCCCGTTCATCATGAGCACCGATAAACGTTGACACAGCCAATCTCGCATTTTCATACGCATCGGTCGCGAGCGATCCTAAGGTATGAACACCACGGTGCACATTCGCATTGATCGTCTTGTAATACTTATCCATCGCTTCAATCACGACAAGCGGTTTTTGTGACGTAGCCGCATTATCGAGATAGACAAGACGATGCCCATTCACTTGTTGATCGAGGATCGGAAAATCTGCGATAAAGGCGTTTTCTGTGGTCATCAACCCATCTTCCTTTCGATCGCCGCCTCGACCGCTTCTTTGATCGTCGTCACGGGTAATCGTGTTAAGACAGGATCGATAAAGCCCCACACGATCATCCGTTTTGCTTCTTGTTCACTGATGCCACGCGACATGAGATAGAACAATTGCTCTTCATTAATCTGTCCAACCGATGCGGCATGGCCACACTTCACATCATTTTCATCGATCAGAAGCATCGGTACCGCATCCGCTTTACTCTTAGGACTCAGCATCAAAAGACGTTCACTTTGCAAACCGTTTGATCCGCTAGCCCCTCGTAAAATATGCGTATTCCCAGTGAAAACTGCTTCAGCACGATCTTTCATCACGCCACGAGCCATCGTATCACTTTCACTAAAACGGGCATTATGAACCATTCTCGCTGTAAAGTTAAGATTTGCACGGCCACTGCCTAAGGCGACCGCATGACTCGTACTCGAACTTCCTTCCCCATCGAGCAACGAAGCAAATTCACTGACGGTATAGCCTTCGGATAATTCACCAATCACCCAATCCATTTTGGCGCCACGCGCAAGTTTTGCACGATACATAAGGTGATTCGTTGCGTTTTTAGGAAAGTCATGTAGCACGCCAAACGTGACATGCGCATAATCGGAAAGTAAAGCTTCACTTACATTGACATGAAGTTCTTCCGCGAGATCGGAAGCTGCCAGATCAACCGTCAGCACAGTCGCTTGCGCTTGTTCTTTTGCGATAAGCAGGTGTCGTACGAACGTACCAGCACCGCCTTGTGTCGTTACTGAGAGAACGACGATCGGCTTCTCAACGATGATTCCTTTGGGCAAATATAGAAATAAGCCATCTCGCCATAGTGCACTATTTAGCGCGACATAACGGTTTTCGTTTTGCGCGATTACACTGTGCATAGCTTCCTTGACAAGTGAAGCATGTTCTGCTTCGGCTTGCGAAAGTGGCATCGCGATTACGCCTTGATCATGTAAAGCATCCAAACCTTGCGTCATGACGACATGGCCATCCGCTAGAACGATCGTAGGTTGTTGAAAGCCATCAGGTTGATACGCATGCACGATACTTTGCCACTGGCCAACTGTTGAAAGAGGAGAGGTTTGAAAAGCTGTCACATTGCGCTTATTCCAGCCGCCTTTTCCAAAGTTCGGCTCTGGTAGTGTGGCATATCCTTCACTACCGGCAATTCGGCTTTCTAAAGAGGCTTTTTCACCATAAATCGCCTTAACATCTTGTGTAAGGGGTGTCTGTTCACGTAATTCATTCATGATGCTTCCCCCTTACATGCCCGCTGATACGGTTTCGTCATCGATGATGCCAAGTTCTTCTTTAATCCAATCATATCCGCGCGCTTCCAGTTCTTTCGCTAATTCTTGACCGCCAGATCGAACGATACGACCTTGCATCATCACGTGCACATGATCTGGCGTGATATAATCAAGCAGACGTTGATAGTGCGTAATCACTAATACACCAAAATCAGGACTGCGTAAGGAATTGACGCCATCAGCCACGATACGAAGCGCATCGATATCCAAGCCTGAATCAATTTCATCAAGAATCGCGATACGTGGTTTTAAAATCGTCATTTGCAAAATTTCATTACGTTTTTTCTCGCCACCCGAAAATCCTTCATTAAGATAGCGCTCGCTAAACGAGGCATCCATACTGAGTGTTTTCATCTGCTTTTGTAACTCACGATGAAATTTCAAGACGGGAATTTCGTTACCCTCACCAAGACGCGAGTTAAGTGCCATCCGCATAAAATTCGCGTTGGATACGCCTGAGACTTCCGATGGGTATTGCATCGCAAGAAACAAACCTTGGCGAGCACGTTCATCGACACTCATCGCAAGCAGATCTTCACCGTCAAGACTTGCTGATCCGCCGATGACCGAATATTTAGGGTGACCCATCAAAGCTGAAGCTAACGTACTTTTGCCTGTGCCATTGGGTCCCATGATCGCATGCACTTCTCCGCCACGAACGGTTAAATTAACACCTTGTAAAATCTGTTTATCTTCAATAGCAACCTGTAAATTATCGATTGTTAATACGGGTGAATTGGCCATCTTGACATCCTCCGATACACTTGGTGACTTCACAATTAAACTCGACTAAATTAGTCATCATTATGCTATCACAAGAGAAAAAAAATGCAAGACAATGACACACAGAAAATGTCCTTAGACGAAAAAAAAACCGCCAAAATTATGGCGGTTTTTTAAACAATCGCTTAGAAAAGGTAACGAAGTACCGTTTTCGCCTCTTCTGACATCATTTCTTTCGTCCACGGCGGATCAAACGTAAGATCGATCACAACATCTTTAGCGCCCAGACGCTTGACACGTGCAACGACTTCCTCTTGCAACTGCTCCATCGCCGGACAACCCATCGTCGTGAGTGTCATGCGCACGACGACGCGCTCACCACCGTTTTCAATCGTTAGTCCATAGATCATGCCAAGGTTAACCACATCGATCTGAATCTCTGGATCAACCACTTCTTTCAACTCTTCGTAAATCGCTTCTTCGGTTACCACACGCTTACCTCCTTCTCTTCTTGACGACATCGTACAAAACAATAGCATGACATTCAAGTTGGATCGACATTTTTTCGAACGATTCGACGCCTAGAAGCCGATTGCTGAATGTCCGAGCAGCCTGTACCTGATGGTTTGATCATTTTGATCGTGTCCTGAATCATCGTCACATCATTAGGCGCAATTCGCCAAGAAGTACTGGCAAACAGGAAAGTTTCTGCGGACAAACGCTTTTCATCGCTAAGCCGTTCTAACGCTTTACGCACGAGTTCGTGATTGGTTTGTAACATAAGAGCAACATCATCGACACTAAATCGTTTCGTCATTTTTACATCCTTCTTTCGAAACCAGTCTAACACGTTGGCCATTTTTTCGGTATACTACGGACATGAAAAGAATAGGTATACTCGACATCGGTTCCAATTCCATGCGCCTTTCGATCATCGCGCAGATGGATAATGGCGGTTACTATGTGATCGATGAACAAAAGGCGACACCTCGTCTTGCTAACTATGTCAACGATCATATCCTTGCGCCCGAAGGCATCCAAAAACTGATCGATCATCTTCGTGAGTTTCGAGGAATCTGTCAAGCGTTTGACGTGAATGAAGTGATAGCCGTAGGTACGGCAGCTCTTCGTAAAGCGAAAAACCGGGACCAGATCATCGACCTTGTCGCAAGCACGACAGGATTTATGATCGACGTGATCACAGGTTCTGACGAAGCGTTATTTGGTGTCAGCGCCGTCAAGCATACGATGGATCTACAGGATGCTTACCTGATCGATATCGGAGGCGCAAGCACGGAGATTACGTTGATCAAAAACGGTACGATCATAGCTTCCCATTCTTTTGGCGTCGGTGCCGTTACCGCGCACGCCGTGTTGCATGCTAATCCGCAAGCGATCGATCAACTTTTTCTGGCCAAAGATTTTCTGTTTGATTCGCCACAGATTGAATTGATTGGCATCGGTGGAACGATTCGCAACATCGCAAGAATCCATCAAGCGCATACGCATTACCCGCTGTCTATTACCCATAATTATACGATGGATCATGGACAAGTCCGCGAAATCGTTCATTGGCTATCGCTTTTGCCGATACAGCGCCTTCGTAAAACGGAAGGTCTCTCTAAAGATCGCGTTGATCTCATCGTGCCTGGTGGTCAAATTTTACTCAGTGCGATGACCGCGACCAAAACGAGTCAACTTCGCATAAGTGGCCGTGGTTTGCGCGATGGCGCCTTTTACACGCGAGTATTAGGTGAGCCCGATGGTCCGAGATTTGGGACAACTGTACTTGAAAGTAGTGTAATCAATACCCTGCGTCGTTTTTCAACATCGGAAAACCACGCAACTCATGTGACTAAGCTCGCTTCGTTATTGTATCAGGCAGCCATTTCTTCACAGATTCTACCTATCGGCTATGAACGTGTGCTTTATGCCAGCGCAATGTTACACCGAATCGGCATTCAAGTCAGTTATTACAGTTACGATTTGCATACGTTCTATCTGATTTTCAGCAGTTCGATTAACGGGTTAAGTCACAAAGAAATCGTCATGACAGCAGCCATCTCCTCATACAAAAGCCGTCGGCGCATGATGCAATTGTGCCAACCTTATCAATCGCTTTTTCAAGATGGCGATTTTCTAATCGCCAGTCAATTAGGAACGCTCGTACGACTTGCCGAATCTCTCGATCGCCGTCATGAAAAACGGATTCACACGTTTGATGTGACGTTTACCGGGCAAGATTTCATCATCACGCTACCCAAGACTTGCGATGCCGAAGTCGAAATAGCGGCAGCGATGGCCTATAGTCCTTATGTTAAAAAAACATTTGCCAAAAATCTCATCATCAAAAAGGCGTAAAAACGCCACGAACAGTTCGAGAAAGGAAGATTTTATGCGCTTAAAAAAAGCGAGAGGTTTAGGCAAAACGATGCAGTATCCCGGCAGACTTTTCATCGTCGAAGGTACTGACGGTTCTGGTAAAAGCACGCAGATCTACCTGTTAAAAAGATGGCTTGAGGATTCTGGCTATCCTGTCTTTTTTACCGAATGGAACTCTAGCGATCTGATTAAGGCGGCTAGCAAAAAGGCTAAGAAGAAAAACTTACTCACGCCTACGACATTCAGTCTTATCCATGCCTGTGATTTTGCTGATCGTTACGAGAAGATGATTTTGCCGCATCTTCGAGCTGGTTATATCGTCCTAGCAGATCGGTATATCTATACTGCCTATGCGCGTGATATGGCAAGAGGTTGTGATCCGGATTGGGTACGCAATCTCTATAGTTATGCGGTAAAACCGAGTGTCGCTTTCTATTTTCACACGCCTCTCGAAATCTCTCTCGATCGCATATTGCGCTCGCGTCCACAACTTAAATATCATGAAGCCGGCCTTGATCTTGGTCTAACCACCGATCCTATCGAAAGCTTCAAACTCTTCCAAGGCATGATCAAAGCCAATTACGATGAAATGGCTAAAGAGGAACATTTTCGCTTAGTGGATGCCACCGAATCTGTCGAGATGCAACAACGAAAAGTGCGACAAATCGTCACCGAACACCTTGAAGATTATATTGCACCGATCGATATCAAAAGCGGAGGTAAATGGTGATGAATCGTTTCTATGGAGCCGGACTCCCTTATCTACACGATGAACCTTATAGTGGCAAACTCATCGTGATTGAAGGCGCAGACTGTTCGGGTCGCTCGACACAGACCCTTTTACTAAAGCAATGGTTAGAATTTAACGGCCATTCTGTCATGAACACTGGCATTAAGCGTTCCGACCTTGTCAGTGCTACGATCGACCAAGCCAAAAACGGAAATACGCTCGGTAAAACAACACTCAGTTTACTCTATGCCACCGATTTTGCTGATCAACTCGAAAACAAAATCATTCCTGCTTTACAAGCAGGATTTATCGTTCTGGCAGATCGCTATATCTTTACGCTGATGGTACGCGATACGATTCGTGGCGCAGATCCTGGTTGGCTTGAAGAACTGTTTGGTTTTGCACTCGTTCCAGACATGACATTTTATCTTCAATTGCCGCCAGATATTCTTTTACACCGTCATTTTCAAAAACGCGGCTTTCTCGATTTCTGGGAATCTGGCATGGATTTATCGTTATCAACCGACATGTTCGAAAGTTTTCATCGGTATCAAACGATGTGTAATCAAGAATTTGATGAACTCGCCAAGGAATATGACTTTATCACGATCGACGGAACACTTGCCGTTGATGAAGTACAAAAAACCCTTCGTAGCCAAGTCGAAAGGCTGCTTATTGCGTCAGTATGATGAACGTCATCAAAGACGAACTCGGGAAGCGTGTATTAAAGAAATACGCGCTTCCCACTGCACATCCTGAACATGTTGCCGATTATGCATTAACGATATTCCACGCCCTACCCAAGAAATGGTGGGAGCACGACACCTATCAAACCGATGACCTCCAACTTCGTTTGCATCTCGCTTCCTTATTGCATGACGTCGGTTACGCCATTGGAGAAAAAGGGCATCATAAACATAGTCGGTACATCATTGAACACTGCGCTCATCTCAAACCTTTTTCGCGCGATGTAACAGAAAACATCGCTATGCTCGCATTAAGTCATCGCAAAAAAGCCAAAAAAAGTTGGTTAGCCAAGCGCTTCGGTGACGACCTTATCATGTTACGACTCGCTGCCGTTTTGCGAATCGCTGATGGCATCGACCGTAACCATCGCGGACTCGTACAGATCGTCTCGGTCGAAGTCTGTGCAAAAAAGTTAACGATCACATTACGCGGTGCAACACCGAAAATGATCGAACATATCCTACTTAAAAAAGCTGACTTATGGCCGATCGCTTTCTCAATTCCTCTTCACATTCAAAGCGAACACATGGTATCATCATTACAAAATGACTGATTTATTCCTGCTTTTAGGATGACTACATTTGCGGTACAATGTGGTAATATACAAAGTGTAGAATTTATCTGATGATAAACTTCGAGGAGGTACTGCATGAATGAAGATAAACTGACCGCTGCTCCTGCGCGAAGACGACCAGCACCACCTGAGCAGACAAGTGAAGATCCTGCCGTTCGCGCATTTGGCCAGGTGATCTCTACCGCCGTCGAGACAGCAATGTCCAAACTTTCTGCGCAAAGCGCTAAAGATAATGTCGCTATATTCGTTGATTATGATAATGTGTATTGGACGTTGATGAACCGTTATAGGCATGATCCGGATCATGAAGATCCGCATAGAAACCTTTTCGATCGACTTTGGGCATTTTATGGTATGGATAATATTAGGATGTTTAAAGCTTACGCAGATTATGAACAAGTCGATGCGAATTTGACAAGCTTACAGAAAAAGCGAATTCAAATCCGTCATGTCTATGCGAATGGTAAAAATGAGGATAAAGCGAAAAATGCTTCGGACATCGAGCTTTCTATCGATGCGATGGAGACCGCCTATTCCGATCCTAATATTTCATGTTATGTCTTCGTAACGGCTGATAGCGATATGATCCCGATCATGAGTCGTATGTTGTACCGCGGAAAACATGTCGAACTCTTTTATGTCGAAGATGCGATCGCAAAACATACCGATATTCGTAATTATGCGCATGAAAGTTATGATTTATTGACATTTTTACGTGTCGATATCAGTCCGAAAAATCCTTCCGATTATGTCGAAGATGCTGTTGCGTATATCGCCGATTGGCATTCGCAAGCTGCCAATAAAACGAAAAACCTCGGACCGAAATGGCTTCGCGATGGCCTAGCTGATTATTTAGCAATTCCTAGCAATACAGCGAGCCAAGTGATCGATCTGTTACATCGTGGTAATTATATTCGTGAAGAATTGCGAACCAATGAATTTGGCACGCACAAAAATATCGTACTTACTGGCGAAACAGCCTATTACGCGGAACAAGAAAGCTGATTTTATTCGACAAAAGTCGAAGTAATCGTTCGTCGAAGCTTGACATAAGCTGAAGTTTTCGTGTATGATGAATGTACGATATGAGTCCACCTATTTAGTTCGCCCTTATCTATCCGCTATATCTGTGCGCTCATGAAAGTAGAGAAGGCTTATGCCTTCTCTTTTTCGTTGT
>JABEUY010000149.1 GCA_013044175.1 Bacilli bacterium | reverse complement strand
CCCTTTCGAAGAGAGCGCAATACTTCGCCGTTCGATGACGATTCAAGCACCTGCTTGTAGATATGATACTCACTCTTCTTCATGAATGCCAGAGGAAAATCAAACTGGAAAAGAATTCGTCGAACCTCGCTCCATAATTTGATGCGGAAGAATCACCGTGTATGTGTTAAACGGCTCATCATTCAATAATTTGGTTAAAAATCGCATGGCAACGGCACCATAGTCATACATCGGTTGAGCCACCGTCGTCAATTGCGGCCTTGACATCTCCGTTAACTTGGTATTATCAAAGCCGATAATCATCACATCCTCAGGTACGCGAAGCTGAAGATCATAACACGCATGAAGCGCTGCCAAAGCCATTTCATCATTAGCTGCCAAGAACGCTTCAAAACGGTCAATCGATAATTGTGATCGTACAGAAATCAACGAAGTTTCATAGTCTTCCTTCGACGTGAACACAAACGCAGGATCGAGCCCGTGTTTTCTCATCGCTTCAGCATAGCCTTGACGTCGTTCTGCAGTCAGCGTTCCTTCTTGTAAGGAACCACCGACGAAAGCGATATGCTTCTTACCTTTAGCAATCAAAAATTCAACAGCATCTTGCGATGCCTGACGATTATTGATATTTACCGAAGGGATTCGCTTTTCTTTATCATCCGTGCGACATAAGACGATAGGTAGTTGAGCATCTTCGAAAGTCTGAATATGATCGGCCGTCAATCTCGGTGACATAAAAATCAGACCATCGACTTGCTTTTCCCACATCGTGCCGACGAGATCAATTTCACGCTGTGTCGAACCATCAGAGTTGCATAAAATAATGTGATAGCTGTACATGCGAGCAACATCTTCTATGCCACGCACTAATTCTGCCATAAAACCAGCAGAGACGTCAGGAACGATGACACCGATCGTTTTGGTTCGTTTACTGGCAAGACCACGAGCGACAGCATTCGGTCGATACGATAGTTTAGCAATCGCATCAAGCACCCGTTTTTTGGTTTCTTCTTTGACAACAGCTGTATCGTTCAAGACACGCGAAACCGTTGCCATCGATACGCCAGCTTCCCGTGCGACATCATAAATCGTTGCGCTCATCATGTACGCTCCTTTGTAAGTTCATCCACCTTACTGACATGCCCTAATTCAATGACCGTTTCCCAATGAAAAAACCTAACTTCATCCTTATTGAATACTATACCAACTTTGTGCGATTTGTCGCTCATGATTTCGACAGATTTTACATAGCCGAACCCAAAGATTTTATGCCGATAACAATCGTCGATCGCGGGCAACGCTTCTTGTGCCACAGGTCGAAATCGCGAAGTTTGTTTTACAACAGTATGCTGTTCAGACTTAGCCTTACGATAAAGACCGATTTGTGTCAGAAAGGGAGATGGCTGCACGCGTTCTTTTTGCACAATGTAAGGAAAACTCACCATGAGCTGCTTTTTGGCTCGTGTCATCGCAACATACAATAACCTACGCTCCTCTTCTGTCGCAAGTTGGCGTTGCCGATCACGCATACCCTCTTGAAAGGCAAGATGATGCGGCATCGCTTGTTCATGCAAGCCGATCAAAAACACCGTGTCAAATTCAAGACCTTTTGAACCATGAAAGGTGGTAATCATAACGCGCTTTGAATCTGCTTGATTTTCATAAGTAAGTTGATGTTCTTTGGCTATTGCAAGCATGCGTTCAAGATCGCCAAGTGCGATCGCTTTTTCTTCGAGTAAAGCGACTTTATCAAAGCGATCCAAACTTTTACCATGTAAGGCAAGTGCCGAACGAATTTTAGGTATTAGTTTTGCCGGCGTAAACGGCTCACGAGTAAAACTTTGAAAAACTTCTTGAGCCGATTGGGTATTACCTAGAATTCGAAACCGTTGCTCAATCAATTTCATCGCAATCGGTTGATAGTTCGCCGATTCGTGACGTAGCGCAAGGAGTATGGTAAGGATGATTTGCACATATTCATCATGAAAGAGTAATGCTTGTTGATCATCGATGCTCATAGGGATCTTTCGATCAAGCAATTCATCGACAAGCAATAAAAGCTGTCGATTCGTCCTTGCAAGAATAGCGATCGATTCCTCCGTCTTAGATTCACTCAAAGAGGAAACTTCTTGCGCGATTTTTCTTGCTTCTTCCCACTCATTGGCAAAGGCATAGGTGGTCACTTCGGGACCTCCGCCTTTCGAACCGACAAATTGTTTGCTCTTTCTTTGTACATTGTGTTCGATTAAGGCGGAAGACATTGCGATGATCGTATCGGTCGATCGAAAATTATGACCGAGGATCAATTCCTTTGCTTGCGGAAAGACTTGATGAAACGAAGTAATGACTTCTGGCATAGCGCCACGGAATCGGTAAATCGATTGATCATCATCGCCAACCACCATCAAATTAGCTTGAGGATAAGCGAGTTTTTGCAAGCCTAGCCATTGAATTTTGCTCGTATCTTGAAATTCATCCACCATGATATAGCTAAAAGTTTTTATCAAGGCTTTGCGAAATGACAAAGAATGATGTAAGGCTTGCTCAAAGTCGAGAAGAAGATCATCATAATCGATCAATTGCTGTTTATTTTTAAGCATTTCATAGCTTTGATAAACTTGTTGGATTTCACGAAAACGTTCATTCGTAACTTTTAACTGATCATAATGAATCATTGAGTTTTTGAGCAAAGTAATCGCTTGAAGGTGCAATCGAACTGTATCTTCCTGTTGCGAAATGGAAAGTTGTTTTAAAGCTTGTTTGACTAATTCCCTTTGTTGTTTTTCATTACAAATATTTTTTTGCAGCAAGTGATGTTTCATTAACCAGCGCAAAAATAAAGAATGAAACGTTCCCGCTTGTACTTGGGCGAGACGCGGATCAATAGCAATTAAACGATTTTTTAATTCGTTTGCGCTTTTTTTGGTAAAAGTAAAAATGACTAGATCACTCGGCGAAACACCATGATGGATAACGAGGTAAAGGGCTCGCCAAGTGATCACAGTCGTTTTACCACTACCAGGACCCGCGAAAACGATCGCCGGTCCTTCGCCATGTTCTATCGCTTCCCTCTGCACTGAGGTAAACGTAACGCCATGTTGTTCTACCAAAAATTGAAATCGATCCATTGTCATTCATACCATTTCATAAAAAAAGCATCAAGTCGTTTTACTTTTTCTTCAATTAAACGCTTATTTTGTGATAATGTAGAAATTTCCTCAAAATTTTGTTGCTGAAATAAGGCAATAACTGCTTGTTCGAACGTAATCATTTGATTTTGCCACTTTGTTTTGATCGCTTCGAGACGACGCTTGCGACATTCTTTTAACTCGATCGATCGGAGTTCCATCACAATGCTTCAATTTGGGAAGCCCATCGACGAATGAATTGGTCAAGTTCTTGCAAAAAATTATCTTCAACTTTACGAGTTTGCATTAACGTTGCAATACCTTCTAAATTATTCTCTCTAAAAAACGCGACAACTTGCTGTTCAAGAGCATCTTTGTCAATAGATTGTTCAGCTTCTTTGAGACAATCCTGTAATAACTCTAGCGTTAAGGATAAATTGGATGAATAGCTCATTTAAAAACCTCCTAAGACATTGTCTTTGTTTCTTGATGGAACTCAGTCAGTTTGCCACGACACCGACCACATCGCCAACGATTCACATTGATTGATCGACGTCGGATATACTCTTGTCCACAAGTCAGACACCGATAGTACCGGCATGTTGACACCTTCGTGCGAAAGCCAGTCGGCTTTGCATACCTCGCCCCTCCCACTTGCGCCAATAAAGCTTGAAAATCCCTATCTTTGTGACGATAGCCCTTTCCGGATAAATGAAGATGGTAATGACATAATTCGTGCAAAATAGTTCCAACTAATTCATCATTGCCATGCAGTTCTACGGATAAAGGATTAAACTCAAGATCATGACTGAGCAATAGGTAACGTCCACCCGTTGTTCGTAGCCGGTGATTATACCGTGTTTCATGACGAAATGGTAGTCCGAATTTTGCTAGCGATAGCGTTTTTACTAAGGTAAGTAAATCTTCATCACTTCGAGGAACCCGTTCGTCCATCGATGTCACTTGCCTTTCTCGCCTCTTCTCATGGTACAATGCTCGCAAAAAGGAGGCAAGTCCCATTCGTATATTTGCTATCGCAGATCTTCATCTTGCTTTTGACGTGGAAAAACCGATGCATATTTTTGGTGATGAGTGGCTACATCATGCTGATAAAATTCAAAGTTCATGGGAAAAAACCATCACCCAAGATGACCTTATTTTGCTCCCTGGGGACTTATCTTGGGCGATGAAAGACAAAGAGGCCAATAAAGACCTTTCTTTTATCGCAAAGCTTCCCGGAACGAAAATTCTACTTCGCGGTAATCATGATTACTGGTGGGGCACAAGAAGTAAAGTAGAAAAAATGGCAGGAAAAACCTGCTATGTTCTCCAAAACAATGCGATTGAAATGCCTGATTTCGTCATCGTTGGTACTCGTGGCTGGACTGTTCCTGGAACGCCTTCTTTTACAGAAGAAGATAACGCGATCTTTAGCCGGGAAATCGAAAGATTGCGCTTGTCGCTTCAAGAAGGCGCCAAATACCAGAAGAAAATGCTCGCGATGATGCATTTTCCACCAGCACTTTCAACCGACCAACCTTCTGCCTTTACCGATCTTCTCGAGGAATATGGTGTTAGCGCATGCGTTTATGGGCATCTGCATGGTCGATCCCACCAGTATCGACTTGAAGGAACCATTCGCACGATCAAGTACCAACTCGTTTCAGCAGATTTTTTATCCTTTGTCCCTCTTGAGATCACATCATTTTTGCATGAGTGAATACACGATGGAACGTGATACTTCATCATGCGCATAGATTCCACGGACGGCCGTTGTAATGGTAACTGAGCCTGGCTTATTCACACCACGCATAGCCATACATAAATGTTCAGCTTCCACCATGACAGCGACGGCCTGTGGATCAAGATGACGTACCAACGTATCAGCGATTGTTGACGTAATCCGTTCTTGAAGCTGTAACCGTCGAGCTGTTGATTCAACGATGCGAGCGAGTTTTGATAGACCCGTGATTTTTCCGCTTTGTGGCAGATAGGCTATATGCACTTTACCGAAAAAAGGTACCAGATGGTGTTCACACAAGCTATAAAAAGGAATATCTTTAACGAGTACCAACTCCCGATGATCTTCGTTAAAAATCGTTTGCAAATGATCACCCGGATCTTCGTCCATGCCGGCAAGAACCTCCGTATACATTCGCGCAACCCGAGACGGCGTATCACGCAATCCTTCTCGCTCAGGATCTTCTCCAACAGCTTCTAACAACATGCGAATAGCTTGTTCAGCTTTTTTTTGATCTACCATCGTGCATTCCCCTTTTATCCAATCTTAACATTGATGATGCTTGATTTGCCCACGATCGCGTTCGATGAACGATCCATCGCAACAACTTGATACGTGTACGTTCCAGGTACGGTTAACATGTTTGTAAAAGATGTTTGCGTTACATCGCCAATACTGTTGTTATTGGTAATACTGGTTTCTCCTTTTGCTCCACGAAAAATAAGATAATGTACATTCAAATCGGTAACCGGTTTCCATGATAAAACAACACCCTGTAAAGCACGATTGAATTGACCGGTGAATCCTTGGATCAAGGGTGTAACCGATGGTGAAGGAGAGACATTAACTGGTGCAAGAAATGAACCTCCTTGACGCCCAATCAATCCTTGCGTCAATATCTCACTAAACAATTTAGCAGGGAGCGCACTCCCCCCTACCCAATTGGGTACATAAGCATGAATACCTGGCGTGGGGAATCCTTCCCAAATAGCGCCAACCACGTGAGGCGTAAACCCAGAAAACCACAGATCGGCATCACCAGGCGAGTAAGCATTCGGATAGGGAACAAATGCTGTCGAACCTGTTTTACCGGCAACTTGGTGACCGGCAACACTTGCAAGCTCCGCTATGCCATTAACCACGTTATTGCGCAAGAGACCTACCATTGTTGAAGCGGTTGAAGGTTTCATCACATAGATCGGAGCATTGCTCGCTTGGTAAATCGTATTATCTTGATCCGTGACGATTTTTTCAATCGCATGCGCTGGAATTCGACTTCCATTGTTATCAAATGCGCTGTAAGCATCGGCCATCTGTAATGGATTTGTTCCCGGGTGAATATCGCCAAGAGCAACATCAAGATGGGAAAAATCACGATTGGAGAAAGTTAATCCCGCACGCTCACCGAATGCAAGTCCATTTTGTATACCGATTTGCTGTAATAACCACACAGCGGGAATATTCCACGATTCAGCCAAGGCATTGCGAAGCGTTACACGGTTATTGATCGTTGGATGCCATGCCCAATCATGTGGCTGGTAGCCTCCGATATCAAGCGGACCATCATAAAGCAACGAATCACCATTATAAGCCCCACTATCGATCGCAGGACCATAGACGACGAGCGGCTTGATCGATGATCCAGGAGAACGTTCTGTTTGTGTCGCGTAATTAAAGCCGCCTACTTGGTACGTATCAGGTCGCGACCCTACGATAGCAAGTAATCCCCCCGTCGAAGGATTGAGAAAAGCTGCACCACCTTGTGCCTCATTACCGTCCATATTCGGTGGAAAATTCGCTGGATTTTTAAATTGTTCATAAGTAGAATATTGAATTTGCGGATCCAAATTCGTATAAACCTTAAGACCGCCTTGCAAGAGTCGATTGACACCGATTCCGATTTGGTTCGCTTCTTGATAGAGATTATCGCGATACCAAACATATGCAGCAGGCACACCATCTGCAATGATTCCTGGTGTTTTGGCCAGCTCAAGCGGTAATGCTTCCGTTTTTAATGCGAGTTGTTGCGTTATGTAACCGTATTTCGCCATTTGCTGCAAAACGACGTTACGACGTAGTATAGCAGCATGTGGATGAAGATATGGATCATATTCGGTAGGCGCCTGCGGTAAGCCGGCAAGCATAGCACATTGTGCCAAATCTAATTGACTTACATTTTTTTGAAAGTAAACTTGAGCTGCATTTTCAATGCCTGGCGTCGAACCATTAAAATAGACATTATTAAAGTACATGTCAAGAATTTGGTTTTTGGTAAAGTAACGATCGATTTGAATGGACAAAATCACTTGTTCGATTTTATATTTTAAAGATCGATTATCGTTTAAATAGACGATTTTAGCCAATTGTCCCGTAATCGTACTGGCACCTTGTAGATTGCCATGATGAAAAATATCGTTCACAACGGAACGAAAGATGGATCGAATATCAAAACCATGATTTTGATAAAACCGAACATCTTCTGTAGCGATCAAACCTTGTTGAAGGTATTTAGGAATTTTATCCAAAGCAACGCGCTGTATACCGGTGGGTTGAATGGTAAAAGCGACTTTTCCATAACGATCATAGACGACAGTTGGCAATGTGGGTGGTTGTAGTAATTTTGACGGATCAAATAAAGGGATCGTCAAAGCATAAAGGATCCCTCCTGTTGCCACAATCGTAAACACAATAGCAATCACAAGACTAATAATCACTTTTTGCCAAATCGGCAAACGACGCCTGCGTTTCTTTTTTGTCGCCGGTTTCTTCCCCTTTGAAGCCATGGTAACTGGGGTACCCGAACGTTTTTGTCGCAAATCGATCACCTCGCATGTATTGTACATGGATCGACAGTATTTTGCGACACCTTATGACAAACGGATTGCAATTCCCTGTCATCCGTACTATAGTGCAAGGCGAGGTGGAGTGATGATTCGTAAGTATAAAGCATATCGCATCCTTGTTGAGCCTAACGATGACTATTACTTTTCCATCGAAGGCATTTGTGTAATTGATGATCAACAGAAATATACGCTCTTTACGCATGCATCACGGCACAATTTTTTACGTAATTCGATTCTAAAAACACCGCTACCCATTTTATTCGAAGACGGTATTGTCCTTAAAGGCGAAACGATCAAACTCGAAGATCTTGAAGATTTTCGCTCCGATCATGGTCTACTTGATGTACCCGTTTCGCACTTATTGCATTACTTGTATACGACAAACCAGAAACATTATTTTTTTCTTGAACGCTATCTTGAAGAATAAAGTAAAAGGACGCCAGCTTGATCAGCTTGGCGTCCTTTTTCGTAACGTGACGTCTATTCGGTTGCCTCGTCTTGATTTACCTGTTCGTTGGCCGGTCGAACCATGACGAAATTTTCTTCAGGAGCATCCCAAAGTGATTGCACAAGGTTAGCTTCCTCATCTTGACCAGTAAGAAGTAATTCTTTGCGATACCAGCCTAAAAGTTCCTTTACATCAGAAATGCCTTTAGCGTGCAGTTCAGCAATGACGACTTTTGCGCCTTTCGCTAACCGCTTGTGCAAAACTTCTTGGGTTAATCCATGTTCCGCATCGACACGCAGATAGACGACACCACCTGTCATGCCTGAGCAGATCCAAGGTCCGGGATCACCTAAGACGATTGCACGGCCACCTGTCATGTATTCAAAAGCAAAACCTTTAATATTCGCTGTCGAAGCGACGGCAACTTGTTGCGGCTCAATACGTGACTTAAGCAACCCACCAATGATCAAATCTGCGCCAGAAAGCCGAATACCAGCCCGCGAATCCGCATCCCCTTGTACGATAAATAATCCGCGTTGTGCACCATAAGCGAGTCCTTTTCCCACGCTGCCATTAACCCGCTTACCAAATCGATTCAAACCTTTTAATACGATGATTTTACCGCCTAATGCCGTTTTACCGACACCGTCTTGTGCGCCACCTTCTACGCGCAATTGCACACCTTGGGCATTATAGGCAGCAAAACCGTTGCCTGCGATCGATCCTGAAGTAAGATGGACACGTGCATCTTCAAGACCTGCTTTTTTCTCGCGTAGTTTGGTACGAGTGACTTCACCGGATAGCATGCTACCGATAATTCGTTCTGGCGCTTGAATCGAATCTGCGCCATATGTCATCGATTCATTACCGGCAGCCATAGCGGTTGTCGCTTGCCCAGTCATCCTTATCGTTAGCGCTTGCGCATCCAGTGAACTACGACGTGCTGTTTTTGCTTCAAACCGATACGTCGATTTATGATGCGCGATGAGAAGATCCTTTAAGTCAATATCATCCGTTCGATCAATCTGAATAAGACGATGAGACTGACCGACAAGACTTTGTAAGTTGCTCACGCCAAGCTTTGCGATGATTTGTTTCGCTTCAAGCGCTATACCTTCAAAATAACGAATTAAATTACTGGTGGCTATCGCGATGTCGCGAGGAACAAAGGCTTTAAGACCATGCGCTTGTGCTTGCTCTAAGGTTTCAATTTGCGTCGCGATACCAACGTGACATGTATCTTTGTGGCATCCTCGGCACCCTGTACACCCGATTGCAATCATTGCCATCGTGCCAAAACCGATTCGATTCGCACCGAGCAGCACCATTTTGACAACATCTCGACCAGATTTCATACCACCGTCTGCCCAGATTTCAACGTGATCACGAAGCCCAGCCGCAATAAGCGCCTCATGCGCCAATTTAACACCGATTTCAACAGGAAGACCGACATTTTTCAACGCATGCGCCCGTGCAGCACCTGTACCACCATCGAATCCGCTTAACGTAATGATATCGGCACCAGCTTTTGCGATCCCAATCGCAATCGTCCCAATATTCGGAACAACAGGGACTTTCACAGAAACCTTAGCATGCGCATTTACCGTTTTTAATTCATCGATCATCTCTGCCAAATCTTCAATCGAGTAGATATCATGATTATTGGAAGGAGAGATTAAATCAGTGCCTTGTCGAGCATTGCGTGCATGGGCGACTTTTAACGATACTTTTGATCCTGGCAAATGACCGCCTTCTCCAGGTTTTGCTCCTTGCCCAATTTTGATTTCTAAAAGATCGACTGAATTACACAGTTCAGCATTGACCCCAAAACGACCTGACGCAATTTGATGACCGCGATTTTTCGCATATTCACCAAGCATGTCTTTAATTTCTCCGCCTTCGCCATTGAGCGAAATCATATTAAGCTGTTTTGCCGCTTCAGCGTAGGCACGAAATGCTTTTTCACTCTGCGATCCGAATGACATCGAACTGATGATAAAGGGTAAACTATGATTCGCAATGGAAAGGTCAACATCATGAGGGATAACTTGCTTTTCTTCATCAAATTGAAAATCGAGCACGTGACGTAATGAAATAGGTTGTTTGCGTTCGAGTTCAACTAATTTCTCAGCAAATTGCTCATAAGCGTGTTGCCCGGATGCAGCATCACCCGCAACTTTCCAGATTCTTGGCCATAATTGATAAGGTCGCGCAGGCGTTGCTTTTGGGTCGTGTAAACTTTGTTTACGTTGCCATGCTGTCTTAGCAAATCCTGCAAAACTACCGTTTCGCGCATTTTCATTAAAAAAAGAAGGGATTTCAAGAAAATCGGTAATTTCTTTAGCGAGACCAATTGAACTAAAGAGACGGTCATAACCGCGTAATTCATGAATTCCTAACGTAGATATGACTTTCTCAAGACCTTTGTTCAACGCCACCGTGACATTTTCAAGCCCTTTCCAGCCATCGATCGCAAATGCTGTTTCGAAGTAAAGGTAAGGACAGACCGCATCGGCACCTAGACCCACCAGAACAGCAAGATCGTGCAAATTGCGCACAGCAGCCGATCGTAGGATTAAACTCACATGACGTCTACCGCTTTCCCCTTCGATAATCAGATCGCGTAGTGTTCGATGAGCAGCACTGACAACGAAAGCAGGATCGATAAAGGTGCCACCATCTTCAAACGAAAAGCGATCATCAAGTACGATGATCATCGCATGATCGGCGACAGCTTCTCGAATCTGCTCTTGGAGCCGAGATAATGCTTCTTGCAAGGACTCATGAGGGAAAAGTTGAGGATAAATCATCGTAACATGATTTTCTTTTTCCCCGAAAAACCGGATGACATCTTCAAAAAGTTGCGAACCAACTTTTTGCGCAAGAGCACGATAGCGATCCGCCTCTTCCACCGAATGACCACCAAGTAAAATCGGACTTTGTATTTCAAGATGTTGATACTTCGGGGTAGCATGTCGATACGACGGGCGGCGACCAAGAACAATCCGCGTAGAAAAATGTTCGATTTCACGTTCTCGGTCGATCGCAGGATTCGTTACGACAGCGACAGTTTCTTTCAAATAATCGGTGACATTTTGTTTTTGTTCTGCAAAAACAGCGAGAGGTCCATCATGCCCCAATGATCGAATCGGTTCTGCTCCATTGGTCGCTTGCCACTCTAAAATTCTTACATCATCAATTTCAAAACCAAATGCGGCCATTCTTTGTTCGCGTGTACCGTCTTTTGTACGATTCGGGGTAAGATGAACATCTCCCCAAACAACCGGTCGCATAAAATTCAAACTATGTCCATAGCCTGCCGTTTGATAACGTGCCGTCATACGTTGATGAACAATTTCCTGAACCTGACGATAGCTATACACGGTAGCAGGATGATGAGTTGGAATCTTCACATAGATTTTTTCACCAGGTGAAAGTGGCTGCGGATCGGCGATCATATCATGCAAGGGGACGACGCCTTGTTCTGACGAAAAGATCAGACTCGATGTCGTTTCCACCATCCATAAAGGTCGAAGTCCTAACGCATCGACACTAAAGACAGCCTCATCCGCATAGCGCGACACGATGCCTGCGGGTCCCTGCGCATAGGGTCCCCATAATGAACGCATAAACATATACAGATCCTGAAGTTCATTCGGCATCTGCTTAATTTCATTGACGATAGGTAAAAAGGCAAGTTCCATCGCTTCGATTAATGAATACTGGTAATCATGAATAAGCCCATCAAGAAGTCGATTCAGATCTTGGGAATCACTTCCAGAAGGAACAGGATCGATACCGATCATGCGCGATTCTTCGCGCAAACGGTGAATCGTATTTAATTCTCCATTATGCCCAAGCAAAGTAAAGGGTTGAACACGTTCTGAAGATGTTGTGGTATTTGTGGAATAACGATTATGTCCGACCGTCGCACGACTTGCACAAAGAGGGTGCGTCAAATCGAGGTAATAGTGTCGAAGTGTCGCACTATCGCCACGAACTTTATAGACAACCGTATCGGGCGAAAGAGAAGCTGTATGCATCCCGATCGATTTTTCGATCGCTACGTGCAGATGATAGCAATTCTGTCGGACGACTTGCCCATCTTTCGCGTCGGCAAGCATAGCGACTTGATAAAAATGAATTCCTTCTTGACGGGCACCTGGTCCAAGTACTTGTGCATCCGTATGATCCAAACGTTCTAATAAAACAGTAAATTGATGTTGTTGAGCAAGAATAAATAATTGCTCACGCGCTTGTTCGATCGTCACACCCATCGAAGCTGAAAGGATAAAATGTCCGACGACAAACCAAGGATCTTCAACAAGTTGAGGGTCCAAATTAGCTTCTTGTAAATATTGTCCCCAGATAGCTCGTGGTAAATCCATGAGTATACCCGAACCATCACCTTCATTTTCAACAAATCCAGCACGGTGTCGCATCTGATCCAACGCATGCAAAACATGTTCAATATTATCACGCGTGGGCAGTGCCGACTTTTCGAGCCAAGCGATAATTCCGCAAGCATCATGTTCTTCAATCGATAGAAATGGCACCACGCTACACTCCTTTTTGTCTATAAGAAAAAAACGGCGAAGCTCCTCATAAGGAACCTCCCCGCCGAGTCTTTTGTACTCACGGTGTAGCACATTGCCTGCACCGCTCGGTCCTGTCCTTTCTCGGCCGGATCCCTAGGTGCACTTCCTCTTCAT
>JABEUY010000148.1 GCA_013044175.1 Bacilli bacterium | reverse complement strand
TAGTTATTCAGTGCACGTGAAACTGCTGATACAGAGACACCCGCTTGCTTTGCCACATCACGAATTGTAACCATATTCCCCGCCCTCTCCCTTTGACGCTAACGACGATAAAACGTCCCCCTTCGGATTTCGATCGTCGTCAATACGCCACGAAACAAGTATATAAAAGATCCTATACTCGGACGATCACCTAAAACGTTATCGGTTCATGAATTATGTCCTCTATACTATATCAAGATCGTCGTAAGTACAATAGCTTTGCTATTTAATCAAACTAAAACGATTTTCATCAGTTTATAGTCTTTAAAACATCGGTTAATTTGATTATTTTACCTTACTATCTAATAATTTAATTCGGTTTCTCTTGCCGTTACACTTATTTTACTCTTTATAACTTGAAAATCACGAAATGCTTTTCGACTATCGTAATTCTATCAGCAAGAACGCCACAAAAACAGAATCGAAATCATCTTCGAGGATGTTTTTGTGGCGCGATCCTATCTGCTTAGACCTTCTTATTTCTTTTGCCAAGTTTTTTGAATGAATTGATCTCGTCCTGAACCTGAGCGATAGGCATGATAATGTGCTGAATTTTTTTTGTAAAAATCTTGATGATAATCTTCTGCATGATAAAACGGTTGCGCGGGAAGGATTGGCGTGACAATCGGTTTATCAAATCGACCACTTTGTTCGAGAGCCTTGACGGAAGCTTGCGCAATCTCCCGTTGTTCATCAGAATGATAATAGACTGCCGTTTGGTAGGAAGTGCCACGATCACAAAACTGTCCGCCATCATCGGTGGGGTCGACCTGATGCCAAAACACATCGAGGATCGTCTTATAAGAAATCACTTGAGGATCAAACGTAATTTGCACGGCCTCTTTATGACCTGTGTTGCCTTGACAAACTTGTTCGTAAGTAGGATTTTCGACATGACCTCCAGTATAGCCGGAAATCACGGCGTGAATGCCATCCCACTGATCAAATGGTTTTACCATACACCAAAAACATCCACCTGCAAACGTGGCCAGTTCGAGTTTGTTGTCTTGCATACCATCTACCTCGCTTTCTATCTCATCGATTACCCACACCTCATTGTACTGTTGTTACCCCCGATGTTCAAACTGGAATCGAAAGTTTTCGATCATTAGGAAGAAAGATCGCAATAAGAGCAGCTAGTAACGGCAATAAAGCAAGAATAGAAAATACGATCGGCACACCAAAATGATCGGAAACGACACCCATAAATACCGAACCGATGCCACCTGCGCCTACACCAAAACCGATCGATAAGCCCGAAGCGAGACCGATATTTTTGGGCAACAATTTTTGCATATAAACCACGCCTACAGAAAAGGAGGACAAAACACTAAAACCGAAAAGCAAAAGATCAATGATCGCCAATACGCCAGTAAGATGCGCAAAAAGCAAAGCAAATGGCGTGGCAAGAAACATCGAAACGATAAGAAGTCGTTTCATGCCAAGGAAGTCAGAGATCAGGCCACCAAAAAATGTACCGATTGCGCCTGCGCCAACAAACGCAAAATTGAGTGTTTCAGTCACTTGTAGAGCTTGGTGTGGCATGTAGAAAGGAAGAAAAATCACAACGCCGATTTGACACCATGAGCGAAATAAAATGATAAAAATCAATAAGATAACGCCAACAAGATGATTTTGACGATTTTCTTGATGATGTTGGACTTTCTGCTTCGCAGCCTGAACACTTTTCGATAACCATGGAAGGATCTGTGTGGTTAGAAGCAAAGATAGAACAGCGACTGGCAAAAACCACAATAAGCCCTTTACGCCTGTTGCCAAAACGAAGAGAGGTAACATTAACGGACCAAACGCTTGGCCAGCATTACCGCCAACTTGAAAAATCGCTTGTGCTAAACCTTTTTGTCCACCTGAAGCAAGATGAGTACCTCGAGAAGCCTCTGGATGAAAGATACCTGATCCAAATCCAGATATAGCAACAAAAATAAGCAACTCCCACAAGGTCGTTGCAATTCCCGTTAAGGCTAAACCGGTAATCGAGAGAAAAACACCAAGGGAATAAAACCATACTCTTGGCTTACGATCTGTCATCATACCAAAAAACGGTTGCACCACGGATGACGTTAAATAAGAAACAAGAACTACTAACGTTGATTCTGTATAGTTTAGATGCAAAGCTGCTTTATACATGACGACAAGGGCTGGTACAATCCCCGTTGTAACAAGATCGTTCAGAAAATGCGAGGCGCTAAAAGTAAAGACACCTCGCGCATAGATTTTTTGCAAAAATCACTCCCCCTTATCAAAAGATCCAAATATCCGCTGATAGATAATGGCATTGGCAAATTGCAAGATCGCGGTTAGGAACAACGGTAACGATAACATATTACTATCAAAAAGGTAACCTGAAACAAGAGGTCCCAAAGAAGATGGCAAGCGCATCGATAAGGCATTGACACTCACCGAGAAACCTCTTCGTTCATCGCGTGTAAGGTTCGCACTCAGTGCCGTTCGATTGCCTTGTGTACTGCGATTGGTTGCACTACGTAAGATAAACAACAGTGAAGCAAGCCAAAAGGTAGGCATAAACGGTGTTGCTACCATTAAAATTGAGCCGATTATACGAAACCAAGTCACAGAACGAACGATCCCAATACGACCGGCTAATCTTCCGCTGAATAAAGAAAATAGTCCCGTTAGGAAAAAACTGATCGCCATCGTCGAACCGATAGCTCCTGTCGATACGCCATAACGAAGACTAAACCAATACGCCATCAAAGGACCTGTTAATCCAACGGCCAGTCCATTTAGCGTATTGACAAGTGCGAGAAGCAAAATGGCGTGATTTTCTTTTTTACGAATCGATTCTTCTTGTGTCTTATCCCTTACTTGTACTTGCCGCATGAAAGTAGGTTCTTTGATCGTCAAAATCATGATGAGACACAAAAATGAAAATATGCCCACGGTAAGAAAGACAGGCCGATAGGATGCGATCGGTGAAGCTTGATGATAAAGATGAGGCACAGCGCCAAGTAATGCCCCAATCGCCATACCAAAAAAACCGATCGCATTATTGATACTAAAGACGCTACCTCTTTCCTCTCGCTTTACATACCGTGCCAATAATGCTTGTTCGGCAGGACTGAATGGACCTGCAGCTCCACTTTGGCCACGCCCAAATCCCGCGATCATAATCGCTAAGACAAGCCAAATACCACTCGTCGTCAGCGAAGTGACGACAGCTGCTACCATCGTGATCGCTTCATAGACGATCAAAAAAGGTTTGCGGCCATAGCGATCACTTGCGATTCCGACAATAAGAATTAATAGAGCACCAACAATCCCTGCACCTGTCGTCGCTCCCCCAATCGCAGCACCACTCCATAATAACTGCTTAAGATACAAAGTGAGATCGACAACAAGAGCTCCTTGCCCGATGCTTCGCAGTCCGCGAATAATAAGAAGCTTTATAACGTTACGATTCATCTTGGTCACTTGTCGCTTGTGCTAATTTCATCATCAGTTTCACCAATTGATCTTGCTCATCTTCGGACAATGTCGATAAAGGTTTGGCTAAACGTTCATGCCATAAATCCTCAATTTCTGTAACGATCGTCTCGCCTTTTTCCGTCAACGTAACGATGCGAATTCTTGAATCATGGCTATCGAGCTTTCTCATGATCAAAGCTTCCTTCTCTAAACGATCTAACATTTGTGACATCGTGCTTGAACGTACATTCATGTGCGAAGCTAATTGTCCAATCGCGCAAGAAGTATTGCGCTTAATATAACGAAGAATCATCCACTGGACACGGGTGATTTGCAGTCCTTTTTCCTCCAGCATCCCTGCACGCAGATAGCGATTTACACGCCATAAGTAGGCAATTAACTGATCAATTTTTTCACTCAACGCAGACGATCTCCTTACACCTTAAAAATTGTATAGCGCAACTATATAATACGCAATCTTTACTCCACTTGCAACTTAACATGACGATAACAAAAAATCTCCTCGATATACACGAATCGAGGAGGTTGTTGAAAAGCTCATTATGCAGTTGGTGTTGACGACGGTGGTGTGGTCGGTGGTGTGGGTCGTACACCATTGATCATATCGGTGATATGGGTACTCGCATTGCTTAAAATCTGCTGTTCTTGTGTGGAAGTTAATTTTCCTGCAGTAACCGCTTTGTCAAGGTTCGCTTTTAATGCATTTTCAAGGCCAGTTGTTAATGTGCTAACCGCCACGCCTTGCTTTTGCGCGATTGCAGCGATCGTTTCTTTGGCCTGAAGATCAGCCTTTAGCGTAGTAGGGCTGATATTGAGTAGTGTCGCTACCTGCGTCATCATCGATTTGGCATTACCTTTCATCGGTCCCATGCCGCGAAATCCTGCTCCGGGACCACCAGGAAACGGTAGTCCATGAGCACCCGGTGTAGGAAGAACGCCATTGATCATATTGGTGATTCGTGTACCTGCATTACTCAAAATCGATTGTTCTTTGGTAGCTGTCAATTTCCCTGCTGCTACTGCTTTATCGAGATTCGTTTTTAACGTGTTTTCCAATCCTGTCGTCACTGTGCTAACCGCCACACCTTGCTTTTGAGCGATTGCAGCGATCGTTTCTTTGGCTTGTAAATCCGCTTTTAGCGTGGTTGGACTGATATTCAACAGCGTCGCTAACTGCGTCATCATCGCCGAACGACCGTGCGGTCCTGCAAAACCCTGACCACCATGATGATAATGGTCAAAACCTCCATGACCACCCGCACCTGGTTGTGTCGTCGTGCTTTGTCCCGAATTAAGGCTGCTAACAACCGAGCCAATCGTCGTTCCTGAGTTTGTAGCCGCAAAAGCGCCTGTTGCCAATGTTCCAAGTAACCCGAGTCCTGCGATCGTTGCGACCGATGTCGCAAGCAGTGATTGACGATTCCATTTTGCCATTTTTCAATCTCTCCCTTAGTATGTTGTGCTTACGGGTATAGTTGTACCGCGTAACTTTTAAGGGAGTTTTAGAAAAAAACTTATTTTCTTCTCAGTCTGTGTATCTACGTCAATGCCACATCTCTACGTTTAAAAATCCATAAGGATAATGCAATCATCACGACGACATAGACGAAAAGCACAATCAATGAAAAAGTAAGTGTCAAACCAGGTAGTGTCGGTCCACTTGTTAGATACCCCGCTATTCCGAGATTAGAAAAAATAAGGTACTTATCCCAAGAATAGCTTTGTAACAAGGATGAAATCGTAGAACCGACAAACAGTGTAATTAAAGAAATCGCAATCGCAACGGCACTGCTACGAAAGATCGTTGAAATCATAAAGGCAATCGAAGCAATTGCAATGACCGTGATCGTATTAAGACCGTAAATCATCAAGAAAAATGAAATCAATGAAACAGATGCTATATTGCCACCACTCGTTACAATAAGCGTGGGAATGGAATACCCATTTGTTCCAAAAAAGATAAATCCGATAAGTATGGATAACGTAACAGAACATAAGGTGAGGAAAAACGAAAAGATCACTAACGCTAGAAATTTGGAAAGTAAAATTTCATAACGAGTTCGCGGTCTTGTCAGCAAAAGCTTAATCGTTCCTTGCGAAAATTCAGAAGCGACAATATCACCGGCGACAATCGCTACAAATACAATCAACAAGAAATTTCCACCTGTCATAATAAATTCAGATGAAAACTGCCAACCAGTCAATGGATTTGCCATGTTATGTGACAATTGATATTGATTTTGCGCATTTTGAATTTTCAATTGACTGATCATGTTTGCTGGAACACCACTTTTACTGCCTTGTTGAATTATTTTGTTATTTTGCACAATCGACTGTTGAAGTGTTACCCGCCAATTTGGATCCTTTTGTGGTAAGTGCGTGTAAACGAGAATCGCTGCACCGAGGATGATGAGAAAAAGTAAAATGACGAGAATCCAAGTTCGTATGCGGCGATAGATCTTCATGTTCTCGTTCAAAATGAGGTTAAGCAATTTCTCCACCTCCTGTAATTTCAAGGAACCGATCTTCTAACGTTTTACGCTGCGCATTGACACGATATACTCGAATCTCTTGCTTCACGAGTGCTTCGATCACAGTAGCGACTTGTTCTTTTGTCGCAGCAAATTGAATTGTATTTTTTACTTCTGCACTTTGCGAAGCGTTCGCATCACAAGTCCTTTGAATGATCGTAAGTGCCTCACCGACGTCATTTACCTCAATGGACATACTTTGCTGTTCTTGTTCCGAGTCGATCATTTGCCCAACTGTCTGCACTTGAACAAGTTTCCCTTGTGCAATGATCGCGACACGATCACACATTAACTCCATTTCCGAAAGCAAATGACTTGATACAATAACCGCCATCTTTTCTTCTTTAGCGAGATAGCGTAATTGATCACGTAATTCACGAATGCCGGCAGGATCAAGACCATTGGTCGGCTCATCGAGGATCAGAATCGACGGACGATGAAGTAATGCCTGTGCAACACCAAGTCGCTGCCGCATCCCCAAAGAATATTTGCTCACCTTATCATGGATTCGTTTTCCAAGACCAACGAGGTCAACCACTTCCGAAATACGCTTCTCGTCAATTTGGTTACCTGCATCGACTTTCGCCATGCGTGCCATATGTTTAAGATTTTGATAACCGGTTAAATATTTATACATTTCAGGGTTTTCTACAATACAGCCAACATTGGCAATCGCATTTTTAAAATCTGTACGAATATTTTTGCCATGGATCAGCACTTGCCCTTCGGAGATCGAAATCAAACCGACCATCATGCGAATGGTCGTCGTCTTACCAGCCCCATTCGGACCTAGAAAACCAAAAACCTCTCCTTGATGAATATCAAAAGAGAGGTGATCGACAATCGTTTTCTTCCCTATTTTTTTCGTCAAATCGCGCAACGAGATGACAGTCTGCAGTTCCATAATCACCCTCCTATTCTTAAATCTCTTATTATTTTATAATATTTATTAGTAATTGGCAAGAACTATCTTCTGCGCTTCATTTTCTCATTATGCTTTAAAAGAGCTTGTCCCAATTCGATAATCATTCGTTGCCCTTTTTCCCCCACAAATAACACATGATACGTTTTATCCTTGATCGATAAATGGAGATAACTATACGTCCCTTGAGACAATCGCGCCTGGAACTGACGAGAAAGCTTTTTTTTCTCAAGTAAAGCTTTGACTTCTTGATGCGCCATGACTTGCTCGTACGTCATGACTTCAATTTCACGCAACGTTTCAAAAGGATGAAATACACCTTTTAACCCAACGGTAAAAACCCAACCATGTTCATAGATCGCGATATAGACGCGCCCACGATTAGGTACATGCGGATCAAAGCCAAAATACGCGCGAGGCGGCAAATGAAAAGCTTTGATAAATTTACCCGATCGCGCATGACCAATGAGCAACCTTTCTAGATTGCGTCGTACTTTTGTCCTTTTCACAAAGGAAAGAACGACAAAGACAAAGATCACGATGATAAGCATGGCAATATATTTTTCTTGCATCAAAAATCACCTTTTTTCTAAAATGCCTCGAAGTGCCATTTACTCGTAAACGTTTTCGTGGCATCCTTATGCTAAATCATTCACGGTAAAGGTGTGTAAACAATGAATTATCGGAACTTTATCGATCCTTCAATAAAAGCATCAGAAATCGGTTTTGGTGCATGGCAGTTGGGTAATGCTAAAGATTGGTCGTCTATGTCGGATGATGACGCGATCCAATTAGTCCAAACGACCTATCAGGAAGGTTGTACATTTTTTGATACCGCACCGGGTTACGGTCAAGGCAAAAGCGAAAAGCTTCTCGGTCAAGCGCTATCATCGATACGATCATCCGTACTTATCAATACGAAAGTAGGTCATCGAGCGGATGGTCAGCCCGACTTTACAGCAAGCGGTATCGATCGATCGATTCAAGAAAGTCTCGACCGTTTACAAACATCCTATCTTGATTCGGTATTACTACACAATCCCCCATCTGAATTTCTTTCTTCCGATCATATCGCCATCAAGACACTCGCATCTCTCCATGAGAAAGGTATAATCCATGGTTACGGTGCTTCTGTTGACACTTATCAAGATATGCTATTGCTCCTTGAACAAACTGAAACTACCGTCATTGAAGTCCTATTTAATATTTTTCATCAAGAAACCAAAGAAGCATTCCAACTCGCCAAGCAAAAGGGTGTCAAACTCATCGTGAAAGTCCCGCTCGATTCCGGATGGCTCAGTGGTAAATATGATCGACATAGTCAGTTTACTGGCGTACGTGCTCGGTGGTCCAAGGATATTATTGAACGACGAGCTATGCTTGTCGATAAAATTCGTTATCTAGCCAATCATCATGGTAGTCTCACGCTTGCCGCTCTTCGCTTCCTTCTCGCGCATGAAGCGGTCACAACGGTCATCCCAGGTACTACGTCCATTGCCTCATGGCGTGAAAATGCAAAAGCTTGTGACCAAATCATGCCACAGCATGAAGTTTTGCAATTGTATGCTTTTTTTGAAAATGAACTGAAAAACAATCCCTTACCGTGGTAATTCATCAGCTTTTCGGCGAATAAAATTCGGTGATTTCCATGTGTTATCAAAATCTTGATGAAAAATCGCTGTCGTCGCTGGTGAAACGGGTGGGATTAGCCAAGACCACTCTCCCGTCACTTCCCTACTATGGTCCTTTTCTTGTTGTTCAAAAAGCATAAACTGCTTAGCAGCCGTGTGATGGTCAACGATCATCACACCTTGTTTTTTATAGGAATGAAGTACAGCTACATTGAGCTCGACTAAGGCACGATCTTTCCAAAGAGTTGCATCGTGTGACGTAGCAAGACCCATAAGTTCAGCAATAGCTGGCAATTTATTATATCGATTTTGATCAGCAAGGTTACGTGCTCCGATCTCCGTTTCCATATACCACCCATTAAAAGGTGCAGTAGGGAAAATGATTCCTCCTATTTCAAGTTGCATATCTGCGATGATCGGGACAGCATACCATCGTAATGAAAGTGACTCCCAATCTTTTTGTTCAGGATGGGTAATCGGTACCTCAAGAACGATCTCCTTCGGGATTTCAACCCATCTAGGCGCTTGATCATCAATGGAAAATACCAAAGGCAAAAGATCATAATCTGTTTTTTTGCCTTGCCAGCCAAGAGAAGTACACAACGAAGTGAAGGAAAGAGAATCCGGATCACCTACAATCCTATCCTCTTCACGATAGCCAGCATAGCGGATCAATTGATGATTATAGATCTTTACACGCGAATGAAAAATCGTCAAGGTAGGTCGGATTTTACCGTTATTTGTGGCGTATCTAATATGATGAAACAACGCTTTAATAACTTCATTCTCCGTAATCGCTTCACGCGCATCCATGACATGAAGCGATGGCCAAAAAAGCCTTCCGATACAGCGATTGCTGTTACGCCACGCGACACGCGCTCCATGCTCTATTTCTTCTTTTGTGATCGTATATGATCCTGTCGCTGCGATTTCGTCGCGAATCTCTTGCAACCGCAAAGTTTTTTCCTTTTCGCTTTTACCCAATTCACCATAACATGTGGATATCCATATTTTCGCCTCTTCAAATAATGCCAAGTTAGACTCTCCTTACGTTATAACAATCCATTTACGCTTGCTTAGCGTTTTGAATACGTCTCGCTTGCACGGTGGGCAGTATGCGCAAGTACAAAATAAGTCCGATAAAACCTAATGCTAGACTGAGCACAGCAAGCATCGAATCAGAGAGAACCGCATTGAGCGATACACCGATTGACGCGATCACACGTGCAAGCCCAAATCCCATGCCATTCACGGCAACATAAGAGCTTCGTGCATGCTCTGGTGTTAAATCACCCAGCATCGCTTGTCTCGTCGGCACACTAGTCACTTCGCCCACTGTTGCCATCGCCATTACCAGAAATAAGAGCAAAGGCGATGCACTGACAGTCATTACACTATACCCGATGACATTCATGGCGATGCCGATCAGCAAAATCCATTTTTCCTGTAAAATTCGCTGAATCCGCATGGCAAGTGTCGCCAACAGAACGACGATGATCGTATTTTCCGTCTGAAGAAATCCTACCAAGGATATCCCATCAACCATCCAATGCATCGGTAAAAAAGACAATAAAGGTTGCGCCTTTACCGTTTTCGCTAAATGAATCGCGATGCCGTTGGTCAATTGAAATTCAACTGCCATAACAAACATACCTGCAAGAAAATAAAGAATAAACGTACGATCCTTTAACACGTCAACATAATGTTTCATCATATCGATCAGCACATGTTGGCTTTGCTGTTTCGATGATCTTTCTGGATGATGTGTCTCAGCAATAGTAAAAATGGTAATCAACATGGTAGCAAGCACAACAACTGACATAATAAGAAACAAGGCGAAACGGTCCGCTTCAAAGAAAATGGCGCCGATACTCGATCCAATGGCGATCGTAAGATTATTGAGCCAATAAAACAAACCGTACATCATTGAACGTTGCTCAACGGGCGTGACATCAAGTAACATCGCCTCATCAGCTGGCCCATACATCCCAAAACAGATATTCGTAATCATAAAGCCGATTAACGTCGTCAGTGGCGAAGTTAAAAAAGAACTGTTTGCGATCGCCATCGCAAAGTAAGCAAGAAAAAAAATCGCTTCTGAAACTACCATCAACCGCTTTCTACCCACGCGATCTGCATAAAATCCGCCGACAGCGCCACTAACCAAACTAAGAATCGTACTGATTGAAAGTAATATTCCTGTTAAAACCATACCAAAATGTTGATCGAAATAAATCGCCATAAATGGTAATGTCGTAAATTGAACCGTTCCAAAAAACAAGAAGACGACCAAACGAATTTTAATATTGCGGTGAAAATCACGAATTCTCATCAAATTCCCCTTTACTTAAAATAAAAAACAAAAAGCCATGGGCATTTTCTACCCATGGCTCACCGAACGAAAATGTTGTCAATAAAACTTGTATTAGGTCAACATAACGTAGGGTGTGAATCCACGAGTAGCAGAAGAACAATATTTTTCATGGATTCACACCCCCTTTCTCAATTGAATTTATCTTACTATGTTTCACTTCGATTAACAAGCTATTTAATTTTGCTTAGCGCTTTCATTTTATATTCTTTTTTATTATCAGAAATGCTATAGTGAAAATACCGAAATCGTTTACGGAGGTGAATTTACTGAATTTAACCACATATATCGTGAAATACGAACTGTTTCTCTGCATAATTCAGCAAATTTAATGAGCTACGGAAAAATTAATCCATAATATTACTTTAGTACCGAAAAGGTTTTAGAAAGCTATCTTACGATGCCCTTATGTTGAAAGGAGTTACTTATGATGCAGTATGGTCATTTCGATGATGCCAAAAAAGAATATGTGATTACTACCCCCAAAACACCCTATCCATGGATCAATTATCTAGGCAATGAGCACTTTTTTGGTCTCATATCAAATACCGCAGGTGGTTATTGTTTTTATCGTGATGCACGTATGCGTCGACTCACGCGTTATCGTTATAACAACGTACCGATCGATCAAGGTGGTCGCTATTTTTATATCTATGATCAAGGCGATTTCTGGACACCAGGGTGGATGCCTGTCAAACGCGATCTTGATAAGTATGAATGCCGACATGGTCTTGGCTATACCTCAATTACAGGTAGTCGAAATGGCATTGAAGTAAATCAAACCGCCTTTGTTCCCTTACACTTTCAAGGTGAGGTCCATCGCCTCATCATTAAAAATACTTCAATGAAAGCCAAATCTATTACATTATATTCTTTCGTCGAATTTTGTCTTTGGGAAGCTTATGACGATATGACCAATTTTCAACGCAACCTCAGCACCGGAGAAGTCGAAATCAAAGGATCTGCGATTTACCATAAGACAGAGTATCGGGAAAGACGTAATCATTTCGCGTTTTTTTCCGTCAATCATGAAATTGATGGTTTTGATACCGATCGAGAAACTTTCTTAGGACTTTACAACGGCATGGATTCCCCACAAGTTGTCACAGAAGGCAAAGCCAAAAATTCGGTAGCGAGTGGCTGGTCGCCTATTGGTTCTCATGAAATTCGAATCGATCTACAGCCTGGTGAAGAAATTCGCCTTAACTTCATACTAGGCTATGTTGAAAATCCCGAAGAGCAAAAGTGGGAAGCTCCAGGTATCCTTCGTAAGGAAATCGCAGAAACGATGATGAACCAATTTGCTACCGATGAGAATGTCACAAAAGCTCTCGATGAGCTTGCTGCTTATTGGGATGCATTACTTGGAAAATATCAGATCATCAGTCATGATGAAAAACTGAATCGTATGGTAAATATATGGAACCCTTATCAATGCATGGTGACTTTTAATATGTCACGCTCAGCGTCTTACTTTGAATCCGGTATTGGGAGAGGTATGGGATTTCGTGACTCGAACCAAGATTTACTTGGCTTTGTCCACCAAATTCCTTCCCGGGCAAGGGAAAGAATTCTCGATATCGCCGCTACTCAATTTCCCGACGGTTCTGCCTATCATCAATATCAACCGTTGACGAAACGCGGCAATAGCGACATCGGAAGTGGTTTTAATGATGACCCCCTTTGGCTGATCATCGGTGTGGCTGCATACCTTAAAGAGACAGGAGATTATCGTGTCCTGGAAGAATCTGTTCCGTTTAATAACGATGTAAATGATCAAGCAACTTTGTTTGAGCATCTCACGCGATCTTTTCAACATGTGATCGATCATCGAGGTCCTCACGGACTGCCGTTAATCGGTCGCGCCGACTGGAATGATTGTCTTAATTTAAATTGTTTTTCACAAACACCAGGCGAATCATTTCAAACGACCGAAAATCGATCAGGTGGTGTTGCTGAATCTGTCTTTATCGCTGGTCTATTCGTCTATGCAGCACCCGATTACATCGCTTTATGCGAACACCTCGGCCATATAGAAAAAGCACAAAAGGCCAATGAAGCGATGGAAGCGATGATAAAAGCCACGATTGCTCATGGCTATGATGGTGATTGGTTTTTACGCGCTTATGATTTTTTCGGAAATCCTATTGGAAGTCATAACAACGAAGAAGGACAAATTTTTATCGAGCCACAAGGTTTTTGTGTGATGGCTGGAATCGGTATTGAAGAAGGTCTGGCAGCACGCGCCTTAACTTCTGTTGAGGAGCGCCTAGATACAAGATATGGTATCGTATTACAAAACCCTCCTTACTCAACCTATCATCCTGAGCTCGGTGAAATTTCTTCCTATCCTCCTGGTTATAAAGAAAATTCAGGTATTTTCTGTCATAACAACCCTTGGATTATGATCGCTGAAACGGTACTTGGTCATGGTGATCGTGCATTTGCGCTTTATCAAAAAATCGCCCCCGCTTATTTAGAAGAGATCAGCGAAATTCATCGTCTTGAACCTTATATCTATGCGCAGATGATCGCAGGAAAAGATGCGATTCGGCATGGTGAAGCCAAAAACTCTTGGCTAACTGGTACTGCAGCGTGGAATTATGTCGCTATTACACAAGCAATTCTCGGTATTCAGCCTACGTATGAAGGCCTTAAAATCAACCCATGTATCCCAAGTACCTGGGATGCGTATTCGGTCTCAAGACAATTCCGTGGTTGTACTTATCAGATCGAAATCACCAACCCTAACCATGTCTGCCAAGGTATTCACGAAATTCGGATAGACGGTCAGTTGATTACAGGCGATATTCTCCCGCTTTTTGCTGATACAACGGTGCATAACGTCCATGTGATTCTCGGCTAAATGACAGATTTGAATATAAAAACGCCGTTGTTTCTGTTAAAACACGGCGTTTTTGATTTAATTTCACCTCTTGCACTTCCTTCTTATCTTATATAGAGTATGAGAAAGTCGGTTAAGAAATCGGGTATATTTATGCGCAAATATGAATGGGCATCATATCTTATGTATTTTCTCGGCGGCATGACGACCGTGTTATTAGGCTCGATCATGCCACAATTGATCACGTATTACCACACCTCGTATACTACGGGGGGAGTCTTGGCGCTTCTCGCCTCGCTGGGCTTTATTGCCGGCGTGCCGATTACAACATTTCTTATGAACCGACTTTCTTATCGCTTTTTGTTAGCGTTAGCAGCAGGTACAGTCGCCATAGCACAAATTGCCGTCTCGCTTTTATTACCTCTTCCTCTTCTCGGGTTATTAATCATTCTCAACGGCCTAGGGGCTGCCTCCCTTGAAACGGCAGTAGCTTCTTATAACATGGAAATTTTTAAAGGACGAAGAGCGATCATGATGAGCCGACTAGAAGTTGCGTTCGGTCTTGGTGCGCTCATTCTGCCTTCCTTTGCGAGTCTTTTCATCAAACTCGGACTTTGGTCAATGACACCTCTACTGATCGCCATGATCGCCTTGTTTCTTATGTTTTTTTGGCCAACGATTAAAATATCCACCGAACACCAAAGCACATCCGATGCCGTCCATGTGGATGCTATAACAGCCGATCCGCCAAAATTTATCACGAATCGCAGCCGCTACCTCGTCCTTCTGTTTTTTCTCGTCTCGATTTTACTTTATGTTGGGGTAGAAGGAAGCTTAAATACATTTTTGCCCACGCTGTTTGAGGTTGGCATGAAAACGAAACCTTACCTAGCAACGATCAGTACAACGATTTTTTGGGGTTCTATAGTCATAGGAAGGTTACTGATCAGTCGTATCGTTCAAAAAATCCGCTATGAACAATACATCCTGATCAGTATGCTTTTAGGCGCAGTGTTTTTTTTATTCATTATCATCGCACCAACACTGCTTCTTGCCTTTCTTGCTATCTTCGGTTTAGGCATCTCTTTATCCGCAATCTATTCGATCATCATGGTCTTTGCCAATCATACTTTCCCCGGTAAGGAACGATTGGTAACCAGTTCAATCACAGCCTTTGCTGGAATAGGAAGTGCAGTATTTCCAGCGATCATCGGCTATGCGATTGATCACTTAACCACGCATCAGGTATTTGGCCTTATCTTACTTTTTATCCTGTGCATGATTATCGTGTTCATCACGATATTAGTTACTCTTTCTCTTTTACGTAAAAACACTAGACTTCCATAATGGTCATTTATTCGAGCCATTGGGTAGCACGACAGCTTTTGCAGGATGGCTGAAATAGTAATCGATCACTTGTTGAGCCATAGGAGCAGCAGCCCGAAACCCTTCACCAGTAACATTAGGAATTACGGCTGCTACAGCGATTTGCGGATTATTATACGGTGCATAACCGGCAAAAACCGAATTATTTTTGTTCGGATTACCTGATTCTGCCGTTCCTGTTTTACCCGCAACATTCGCTGGATCATTACCAAAATAGTAAGTAGCTGTACCGAGTTGACCGTGCGTCGCCAATTCTAAACCCTGTTGAATAATGGTAAGATAGGCTTGACTTACAGGTACTTTATCAACGATATGCGGTTTTATCACTTTAACGATTTGTCCAGAGGGCGAAGTAATCGCGTGCACCACTTCAGGTTGTACACGATAGCCACCATTAGCAATCGCCGCGATATACGTCGCTAACCCAATTGTCGAATAGGCTTCTTCTTGCCCGATAGCCGCCGCCGGTAAATCATAGAGTGTTGGCGGATTGGCGTACGTGACATAGCCAGCCGATTCGCCAGGAAGATCGATTCCCGTTAAACTGGTTAAACCAAACGCTTTACCAAGCTGATTGATCTGATTGAGTGCTGACACACGACCACCATTTAACCAAGCATTGATATTCGCAGGAGGATTACTCGTATTAAAATGCCCCATGTTCAATCCTACTTGATAAAAATACGTATCATCAGAGACTTCCAGTGCTTCTTTTAAACCTACCCAACCAAACCCACCTTGATTCCAGTTATGCATATAGTAGTTACCGATCTGTAATCCACCTAAATCATCCACAAGTAAATTCGGTGTCATTTCACCATGAGTCAGCGCGGCCATGGCCGTCAGCATTTTTTCTGTGGAACCAGGCATATAGGTACCTGAAATCGCACGATTTAACCCAGCGTTGTTCGTTAAATATTTTTGATAATTCGCGTTAGAAATACCACCTAACCACCAATTCGGGTTATACGTCGGATAACTCGCCATGGCAAGCACGGCACCTGTATGGGCATTCATCACAACGATCGTACCTGAATGAACATTCGTCTCACCGACGCCTCGCAAAAATGCAATTCTTTGTTGAAGAGCTTGTTCAGCTACCTGTTGCAATTTGACATCGAGATTAAGGATGAGATTATCCCCATTTTGCGGAGGAACGTCAACAATAGGTTGATCTAATGGTATACCGCCAGGAGTAATCGGGATTTTTTCCTGTCCATATTGCCCCATCAGTTCATTTTGATACGATTGCTCTAATCCGGATAGCCCGACGAGAGCGTTATTCGGATAGCCTAATTTTTGAAATTGGTTAACCTGATTTGGAGGAATAGCCCCGATAAACCCAATTTCATGAGCACCTACCATCCCTAACGGGTAGGCTCTTACAGGAACCGTTACCATGATTACGCCAGGCAAACTGTTTCGGTGTTCAGCAATATACGACATTTCAAGTGGCGTTGCCTGATTGACGAGCGTAACCGCAGCTTCCCAAGGCGTTTGATTGATCATAATGTTATAGAGTTTGTTCGCTGACATGCCAAGGACAGGCGCTAATTCAGCTGCTACCGCGGTCGCAGAAACGGTATCATTGGCATACCGGACATATTGAATGACAAATTCTGGTACATCGGCTGCCATTACAGTACCTTCTCGATCATAGATCCAGCCTCGAGAAGGTGGAATCGAAAGCGAAAAGAAATTTTGCGTTGAAATTTGTGACTGAAATTGTTTGGCTTGTGAAACTTGTAAATACCCAAGTCGTAATATTAACGTTGCACTTCCTACTGCGATGGCGAAAAACATAAATTGTGAACGCCAAAAAATCGCCGGACGCCGTTTCGTTTTCTGCTTAACTGCCATCTTGACCCCACCTAAATAACAATAGATTACGACTCTTATTTATATCATAAATCACCGACATCCATCTGAAAAAAACCTTGAATCGATTGAAAATAAAATCCATGCACAGTATGCTATTTTTTCTAGAGCATGCTGTGCTTTTTTATGTGCAAAAAGCAAACGCCACGCTTCAAAATACGGTATGATAGTCTTACTTTTATTCTTCGGAAAACAGCCATGAGGAACCGCTAATGTCGACACTGGAACCTGAGCACCTATTTCGTATTACTTGGCCGATTTTTATCGAGCAATTATTATTTATTCTAATGGGTACTGCCGATACGCTCATGATATCGCATGTTTCCGGCGCTGCCGTCGCTGCCGTAGGTACTTGCACACAGATTGTCGGTATGGTGCTTTTGATCTTCAATATGATTTCATGTGGTTCGGCTGTTTTACTTTCACAATTTCTTGGCGCCAAACGAAATGAAGACTGCGCGAAGATTGCTGCCCTTTCCATCACGATCAATCTTCTGATTGGCCTTTTCATGAGCTTTTTGATGTTTTTCTTTCGCGATGAAGTTAGCGTTATCATGCATTTGCCAACGAATGTTTCTCCCTATGTCGATACCTATTTTCGTTTTGTTGGTGCCACGATTTTTATGCAAGCCCTGTTAGGAATCACAAGCTCCATGCTTCGCGCCAGTGGCTTTACCCGGGTGACGATGTTCGTAACGCTAGGCATGAATATCATCCATATTGCAGGAAATTACCTATTTATATTTGGCGTTTTTGGCATACCAAAACTCGGTGTTCTTGGTGTTTCAATTTCGACAAGCATGAGTCGAACTCTTGCTTTTTTCGTGATGTTTATTCTGCTGATACGCTTTGTTCCTTTTCAGATGAAAGTTCGCGATTTCTTTCATCCTCATTGGGATACGATCAAGCGCATTCTTGCTGTTGGGATTCCCTCTGGTGGCGAACCGATGGCTTATCAAATCAGTCAAATCGTTATGGTAAGTTTCATGGCGAGTTTCGGAGCGACCGTCCTTGCGACTCGTGTCTATGTGATGAGTATCATGTCTTACGTCATTGTCTTTGGCATGTCGCTCGGCTTTGGAACATCGATTCTCGTCGGGCATCTCGTAGGAGCCCGTCAAGTTGAAAAAGCCTATCATCTTGTTTGGCGTTCCCTTTTGATTGCACTTTCTTTAACTTTTTCAACAGTCGGACTTATAGCCCTCTTTGGGCATTCTTTGCTTAGTGTTTTTACCAAAAATCCATTTATCCTTCATCTTGGTTCAACTTTAATGATAATTAGTATCATCCTTGAGATGGGCAGAACGTTTAACCTCGTCATCATTCAATCGATGCGAGCTGCCGGTGATGTAAAATTTCCGGTCATGATGGGGATGATCTTCCCCTTTTTACTTGGTATTCCATTATGCTATGTACTAGGCGTCTCTTTACATTTAGGTCTTATTGGCATGTGGTTAACCATTCTCGCAGATGAATGTTCACGTGCTATCATCATGGTCTTTCGTTGGCGAAGTCGTGTGTGGCAAGATAAAGCGGTGATCGATAGAAAACAATCAATCACTATCAATGAAAATTAATTACTTTTACGGAGTTGGTTTGGCGTGAGGCGTCTTTTTAAACTTGCATTTTTTTCACAGTATCCACGAGATGCCTATATGCTTATGCTCGCAAGCTTCATTAACTCGACCGGTTCTTCCTTAATGTTTCCCTTAATCACTTTATATGTCCATAATAATTTACATCGAACATACGGCGAAGCTGGCTTCGTTATTTTTTGTCAATCACTCGCAGGGATCGTGGGACAACTTGTCGGAGGAAGTATCTATCATAAACTTGGGGTAAAAAAATTATTAATCGGTGCTTTGTTACTCCAATGTCTCGGCCAATTCGGTTTGATTTTTGCCACCGATTGGTTTGCCTACATCATGGTCATGACGTTAAATGGCTTTTTGATGTCAATTACGATGCCGACGATCAGTGCATTTATCGGCTTTCGGTTCCCCAATCAACAATATCGGTTATTCAATGTCATTTATGTCAGCAATAATGCAGGTGTCGCACTCGGAACAGCACTCGCTGGTCTACTTGCAACCATCTCTTATAACCTCACCTTTTTACTCAACGGTATCAGTACCCTGGTTTTTGCAGGTTTCTTTTTCTTTTATCTTCGTCGCATCGACATCGCAAATGGTCAGGAAAATTCCATTGGCGGTTTATCGGTTCATCCACAAAAAGGCATTCTTGAACTTCTTAAAGCCTATCCACTGTACCTCTTTATCGCTCTTGGTTCGATGCTTCTCTGGTTTTCTACTTCGGTGTGGGGTTCTGGTGTAGCGCCATATCTCAACGCACGAGGTATGAGTTTATCTGCTTATAGTTTTCTATGGACAGTCAATGGACTCATGATCATTTTTGGTCAGCAGATCACGGCAAGATTGAATCGTAACATCACAAAATCCCTTCCCACAAGACTGATTGCAAGTGCGATGTTTTATGCTTTCGCCTTTTTCTTTTTGATGCTATTTCATCTCGCGTATTATAATTTTATTATCGTCATGTTAATTGCGACGCTTGGCGAAATGTTGGTGTCACCCACGATTCCCGCCATTATCACAAAAACAACTGGCCATTTCGCGCCATTTTATCTTGGCTTAATCGGTGGTTTTGGCAGTTTAGGCAGGTTGATCGGTCCTGTGCTCTTTGGTACGATGTTTGATTATTATGGGATCTCGCCGATTCTGATCGTCACCGTAGGTACAGCATCGCTTGCAGCGACCTCATTTTACCTGCATAAAAAAATCAGCCAGTCGCTTGTTTTAGAATAGCAACGAAAGCTAGATCGGAGAATACCTATGATAAAATCCTCTTCAACCATCAGTAAGGTCCCACCAATCACCCTCTATTTCTGGCTTATAAAATTACTATCGACAGCAATGGGCGAAGCAACTTCCGATTTTTTGGTGTATCATAGCAATCCTTATGTCGCCGTACTTCTTGGCTTACTCGGCTTTGTCATCACCTTCATTCTGCAAATAAAAGCTAAACGCTATATAGCTTGGATTTACTGGCTGTTTATTGTGATGATTGCCATTTTCGGCACAATGGTTGCCGATGTGACGCATGTCGTGCTTGGCGTGCCATACCTCTGGTCTTCACTAACTTATGCAATCCTTCTTACCTTTGTTTTCATCATCTGGTTTCGCGTTGAAAAAACCTTATCGATCCACAGCATCAACACGCGACGCCGTGAACTTTTTTATTTTGCTGCCGTCGTCGCCACATTTGCTATGGGAACAGCGCTAGGCGACATGAGTGCGATGACGCTTCATCTCGGTTATCTTACTTCCGGCTTACTCTTTATTTTACTTTTTCTACTCCCGGCCATCGGTTTCAAATCGTTTCGATGGAATCCGATTTTTTCCTTCTGGTTTGCTTATATCATTACACGTCCCCTCGGCGCTTCCTTTGCCGATTGGTTCAGTAAACCCGCGACGATCACAGGACTTGGTTATGGTGATGGCATCGTAGCTATACTTTTGACCATTTTGATCGTCGTACTTGTCGCCTATCTCTCATTGACAAAAATCGATGATACGAATGAAACAACAACTCGGTAAAAAAGGGCAAAAAAAAACACTTCGTTATAGGAAGCTACGAAGTGCAAATCGTAAGGTGCGCGAGAATCCTTTAGCTTTTTTATGAGCAGGTTTTTCTTGACGAACAAAATTTCTTTCTTTAAGGGAATCTGCAAATTCCGTGCGATCAAATTGATTCCATTTTTCTTGTCTTTCCATATAAATCGTTTGACCGCCAATCATTACGTAGTTCATCATGACTTTCAACCTCTTTTCTTTTATTGTAATACATTCATTTACTTATAGGATTTATGAAAACTTGAGTTGTTTTCATCAACCTCTTTCCTATGGCTCTACTGTATCACTTGCATGAAAGAGCGTCAACGCCTCAAAAATGTGTAAGGGTTTGCTGAAAGAGTTTTCATTAAAATTTAATTGTTACGGTTTTGTTAAGAAATAAATGTAAGCGTTTTTCGGCATAAACACAAGAAAAACCGCATAGCCATGCGGTTTTTCTACTGACGTAATCGAGAAGTATTAGTCATTGAAAGGATGAAAATTCTTTCATCGCTTTAAAGCGTTATTACCATTTTGCAATTTTAACTGTTTGAAAATGAAGAGTCCGCTATCATACTATCAGCTAGTTTTGTCATCTTAACAAAGACTAATCGCAATTCTTCCACACTTTGCGTGTGTTTATTCTGATTCTGGAACATATGATTGACCGTGTCGTTTAACTGATAAAGCGCCGCTTGTAACTTTTCAAGCTGTTGACTAATTCTTTCTGCTGAATCTTTACTCTGTAAAGCCATTTTTCGAATTTCATCCGACACAACGCCAAATCCCCGCCCTGCCTCGCCCGCACGTGCAGCTTCAATGGCAGCATTTAATCCAAGTAAATTAGATTGTGATGCGATATTTTGCACAAAAACAACTATTTCATGAATCGAACTAATTTCATTGGCAATATCCTGCGCATAGGTCGATAAATGCGAAGATTCGTTCGATATCGATGAAGAAGAAGCAGCGATCTCATCCGTGCTGACACTTAATTCTTCAACCATTGTTGCCAGTTCATTCGCATTCGTTCGTAGTCGATGATGTTGTTCTGTTGATGTAACTGCCGTAAGGTAGCCAATGGCTACTTCTTGCTTTTCCTTCATCGCAAAGATCGGCACAGCAGTTGCAATATAGGGAACGCCGAAGTGTTCAGGTCCTCGTTCATCGCGTATTGTCCTGTTTTCAACCCTAGCGCGATACGTGACTGTATGCTTCAAATCCTCAAATTTCAAGCCTTCCTTAATGCCAAGATCGATACTTTTCCCAGGGAGTGTAGCGATCACCTGTTCCGTATCCAAAAGAATCACATGCGTATCTTGCGCATAACTTTCTTGAATAAAAGGTAGCAAAGGTATGACATCTTCAATCTTTGTAATCGCATTCATAAGCAACCTCCGAAAATTTTCGTTTACCCACTCTTATCATTCATGACAACGTAACGAATGTCAAATGGCAGTGAACGAAAAAGTTCGATAGAAAAATAATATTGACTAATCACTTGCCTCGCTGCTATTCGCTTGCTTTATCGAGTTCTCCTAAAGTATTGTCTTTCAACGTAACTGGTGTTATAACAATCAACAAAAAATCATTCCCACTTACTTTTGGGACATCAAAACAAAACAATTTGTCAAGTAGTTCTCTTAGAGGAACGTCAAATAACTGTGTGATTACGTAACCTTTTTCACCAACTTGCACTGTGTTCCCAGACAACAAATCTTCCCTACCCTTATCTTTTGCCAGATAGAATGGATAATGCTGAGCGAACAACTCTTCGCTCGCTAACAATTCAAGTATCCATGATCATGTCCCACGCTGAGGACGTCCTGTCAACGAAAAAGGACTCATACGTTATCTGTTGCATGAGTCCCCTAAACACACATTCACTTTTCCATGAAAGCAGAATAATTCCCTTCACTATCTACGAAATTAAATACTTTTCTGGATCCCATGGTCATAATTTTCCGACAGTAACCTTCTTATCGGATAACTCATGATGGAACTGTTCTAGATTTTCTGAGAAAAAGAGTAAGGAAGGGGTGCTTAGGTTGAGCTCTGGCTGCATTTTTGCGATTAATTCCTTGTTGTGAAGCACAATACTCGTCTCTGCCTCATTAGTAGCGGCAATTTCCATCCACTTCATACCTTGACCATTATCTTCTATGGAAATGATCAGATGTCTTGCAAAAGGAAGTTCGCTTTGCGGGATAAAAATGAGAAGTAGATTGTCAGCATGTGGATCGCTCGGTTTGCACACAAAAGTTGTTCCAGATAAGTTCGTCCAGTTTGCCATCGGCTGCATTTCTTCAGTCGTTAGATCATTGTCATCGAGTACGTATACAAGGTATAAATTCGGTTTAAGGATTGTATGAACGATTACCAGTGATGTTAGACGCACTTGGATTATATAAAATTACTAATATAGCACGAAATACCTGACGTTACATCCTAGGAAACGACAATGCATGAATTTTATCTTGGTAATCGCTCACATAATATCGCTGACCACGTTGAACCACAACATGACCTTCTCCCTCGAGTAATCGCCTTTGACCTTCGATACCATGTGGATATTTCGCATTAAGTTCTCCATCTTTTTTCAGCGTTCTCCAGTACGAAGTTTCATCGCTATGGCGTTCGGCGGAAGCATAGGCAACCAAAATGATAAATTTTCGAGAAGTTACCGAACAGGTATAGTCGGCGTTATACTTCAATGCGAGGTATCTTCGAATGTGTTCCGAAGAGATAAGTTCTCCATAAGGAATGGCTCTCATCAACTCGTCAAAATCCTCGAGTGGTGGAATGATGACTTTAGCACCAGCAAACTCCGCTTCTTTACGTGCGCCTCTGACTATTTTTACTTTGGGTAGTTCGCCACGATCATGCAGTTGCTCATTATACGATCCTTTTTGCTTGTCATTCATCAACAATCATTGCCTCCTCATAGCATATTCCCCAAAGCCATTTGACGGTATCGGTATTTTTAACTAAAATCAGGAAACAGCATTAATGGGTAGGGTAAACCAAAAAACAGCACCCGAGGACCGGTCATCTCGATCACGAACCCCTATGTCACCGCCATGCAATTCAACCAGCCTTTTGGCAATGGCAAGTCCTAGGCCAGCACCCCCCGTTGCGCGAGCGCGCGATGGATCCGTCCTATAAAGTCGCTCAAAAATACGTTGTCGATGCATTGTTTCCACGCCTTCGCCGTGATCCGCAATCGAAACTTCAACAATCGAATGATTGAGGCGAGTTACCGTGATTTCAATCGCTGTCCCAGGCGTCGTATGCGTAATCGCGTTATCCAGTAGATTCGAGCACACTCGATGAATTTTCTCTATGGAAATCCACAATACAGGTAAATCATCCTGCACGTTCGCCACGATTTCAATTTGCTTTTCACTTAATAAAAGTCGATGCGTATCAAACACATCGGCCAAGACTTGATCGATACGGTGGGGCTGAACCTTCATGATGTTCTGGCCAGCCTCCAACTTAGAAAGATCAAACAAATCATCAACAAGAGCGCTCAATCGGCGAGTTTCGTTATGAATCGTCTGCAGATAGCGTTTCGTTTCTTCGGGACGTTCGACCACGCCATCCTGTAACGCTTCAACATAGGACTGAATCGATGCCATCGGTGTTCGTAAGTCGTGCGAAATGTTCGCCACCAATTCCCGCCTCGTTCTTTCCACGGCTTCAAGCGCCGTAAAACTCTCTTGTAGCCTTTCACTCATTTGATAGAGCGAACTGGCAAGATCACGAATCTCAGCAGCTCCGCCGACCTGACCAAGGGGAGCGTCAAAGATGCGATCCGCGACTTGTGCCGAATATTGCGCTAATGTGCGAATGGATCGGGTGATGGGCAACGTCAGCCAACTGAAAGCAACGGACGAAAGTATGGCGGCACCAAGAGTGATCATGGTCAATAACCACGTCTGCTGTTTATTTAACAGCATGTGCCAATAACTAATCACGAGAGCACCTATCAAAAATGCCATAGCCAGCGAATTGACCAGTAACAACCGTGTGCGAAGATTCATCATGATAATTCCCCTTGGCTACTGTCATCTGCCTCAAAACGATATCCGATGCCCCATACCGTATGAATCCATCGCGGGCGCGCCGGATCGAGTTCAATCTTCTCTCGCAAGCGCCTCATCAGTACCGTAACAGCATTCGTATCTACGATATCCTGGTATCCCCACACCAGATCGAGCAATTGCCCCTTCGCAAATACTTGTCCGGGTCGGCGCGCCATCGTCAGCAAGGCATCAAATTCTTTTACAGTCAGGTTGACAAGTTCATGACGAACCGTGACCCGTCGTCTAGGTACATCAATACTCAACCCCGCAAACTCAAGCAAGTCCTGATTACTCGCAGTTGCACTACGTTCTGATGCTGGCGTTGCCGTTCGGCGTAATAAATTACCGATTCTCAGCATTAATTCACGCGGCGAGAAGGGTTTGGTCAAATAATCATCGGCGCCAAGAGTAAGCCCCATGATCCTATCCCGCTCCTCACCACGAGCCGTAAGCATAATAATGGGCGTATCCGATTGTTGGCGAATGTCTTCGCACAACGAAAATCCATCTTGTTCAGGCATCATCACATCCACAACAAGTAGATTTGGTTGTTCTTGAAGAAACAAGGCAAAACCTTCTTTACCGTTACTAGCTGTTACGACACAATAGCCTTCGCGCTCCATATAACGACGACAGACGTCCTGAATGTTACCTTCATCTTCTACCACAAGAATTTTCGCTCGCATATTGATCACCTCGACAGAATCAGAATGGGACGATTCGATCATAGCACAGGGAATTGTGCGCAAATTGCCCTGCTACAAAAGCTTATGGAATTGTAATGAATTTGAAAGGATTTCAGCGCAGCCATGAAAGCATTTTACCGTTTACTAAGACCTGTCGAACCAATCGGCAATAAACAACACTCGAGGAGGACTTCCAAAATGATAAATTCCATCCTACGCGTATCGATCGCCTTATTTACTTTGGCAACAGCAGGTACTTTGGCAGGATCGGTACCCTTCGCCCAAGCGGCCACTTTACATCCAAACACAAAGATGATGGTGACAAGTGTATCACCAGCGAGCAATACCATCATCGACGTGATGACGAAAAAAATGACCATGCTGGATGGCCGCATGATTACCGTCATGCCACAGACCGGAATGAATAGAAAGCCAATTATAGCCAAATACGATAGTATGAAAAAAGGTTTCATGCTCGAGAACGGCATGAAACTCATCCCTGGTGTGCGATACATGGTCAGTGCGCCATGGGCCATGATTTCACACAAAGCATCCCTGTTCACGATTGCTGATTTACTACGCGTGAAGCAATTGTCCCATCATAAATTGGAATTAATCTATAGTGAACCTGTTGACTTCATGTCCGCGTCTATGCCAGGAAACTATTGGATTCAAAGCAACATGGCAAAAGCTGCTGGCATTGCAGACCTCGGTAAAAACGACAAAGTCAAGCCGACCAACGGTCTAACTAAAAACATGGTCACCATAACATGGAAGACTCACAATCATCGTGATCTCGTCATGACATTCAAAGAGGCGATTACTCCTGGCGTCAACTATACCTTGATACCCTGCGCCGTCGACACGGCACACACCATGGGTTATATGGGTCCGAATTTCAATACATCCAGCGCTACCATGTTTGTCGGGAAGTAAACCGTAAAAAAAGATACGGTCCCCTGGCGAATTCGAAGACAGGGGACCGACAGACATAAAATGCAATGTTGCTAATGTCTTTCTAGAGCAATAGCAATCCATATTTCAGCATGATCCGTTTTGCGTTATATAAATTTTCCCCAGTGTTTTCAGACCGTTTATCTAGATACATAGCCGTCAGAGGTACGCCTTTACTTTCCAAATACCGTTGACTCGCTTCTGCCTAGCTGATTGGCTCACCTTGGCCTTGTGAAAGAGGTTATTTCTGAAGGAAGATTAATGAGCGGTCATGATAGTAGCTAAACTAGCTGTTGGAACTGGAATACTCTCACCAAGCTGTCCATAACCTGCTCACTGGTTTATTCCAAAATTAAGAATTAGCTTACTTCAACGCATTGGTTTTCTTCCAAGGTTTTAGTACCGAAATAATAATGACAAAAAGCAGCGCGGCCAATTGGATAGTACTTGCTACGTGAATAATGACTTGGTTGTGGAAGATTGAACCATTGGTCAAATTACCCGATGCATTTTGTCGAATTGCCGGTGCTAGAACCTGTGATCCAAGAACAATCTGAACGATCAACACAATCCATTTCGCTGTTATCCATCTATGCTTAAAGAAACCGTTCTTTCAAACTTACTCAAACCTACGCATAGGTAGCTTTGACGTTGAATTCCTGCTTCGTTGAGGCCGCCTCTGTAGGAGCAGGTCTTACGTCCTCTCCACAGGCTGTCACCGTGGAACTCACGGCCAATTTCATCAGATTCTTCGCCGCGTTCAGGTCGCGGTCATGATGACTTCCGCATTCCAAGCATGTCCATTCGCGTATCGATAGTGGCATGCTTTCTTGTTTTGCTCCACACTTCGAGCAAATTTTACTTGATGCAAACCACCTGTCCGCTACGATGAGGTCACCACCACGCATCATCGTCTTATACACCAACTGCCGCCGAAACTCGTGAAAGCCCATATCTCCCACCGCTCTTGCCAAGCGATGATTCGCCATCATCCCTTTGACAGGTAAATCTTCGATGACAACCACACCGTATTGGCGCGCTAAGCTGGTCGTGAGTTTGTGCAGTTCGTCATTTCGAATAGTGGCGATCGTCGCGTGGAGTTTCGCCAATTTGAGTTTTGCTTTTACTCGATTTTTCGAGCCTTTTTGCTTACGCGAGAGAGCACGGGATAATCGACGCAAACGATGCAAGCGTGCCTTATGCGGTTTTGCACCTTGAATCAGTGTTCCGTCAGACAAGGTGGCTAATCGATTGACACCCAAATCCACGCCGACTATCGCTTGGTTTTCGCACATTGGCGGCGTCTCTTCTGTGTCTACCGTGATACTGACAAACCACTTGTCTGCTTTTCGGGAAACGGTAGCAGACATAATCTTACCGGAAAAACCGCCCAAACGCATCACCAAGGTGAATCAACGCCATTTGTGGCGCGTTTTTCGTGACGTCGAGCATCCAAGGGAATTGTTCACGCTTGATGGCGTTCAGTTGCCGACGAAGGGAAGCTTGCGTTGGTTTTCCACCCGCCTCGTATTGGCGCTTCCACTGTGCAAGCCCCCAGTTGTAGGCAAACCGAGCCACACCACTGGCTTTAGCAAAATAGGTGGCTTGCTGATGGTTTGGATCAAGCGCAATCTTATGGCTTCTGTGCATCGTCAACCACCTTCTTCATGCCTTCGATCAATTTCTGATTCTTGCGTGATCGGGAGCCGTAGAGCCGCGCAGAAAATACCGTAATGATTTCGAGGACATCTTTGGCAAGATCCTCTTCAAACGTGGTGTCTTCACCTTGATTGAGAATGACCACTTCCACCTCTTTCGCCTCGCATATGGCAAAGACAAGTTCTGCGCCAAAACGCAGGAGACGATCTTTATGCGTAATGACCAACCGGCCTACTTCGTCCTGCAAAATGGCGTTCAAAAGGCGCCTCAAGCCTTTCTTATGGTCGTTCATGCCTGATCCAAGATCGGCAATCACCTCATAGGTCCATCCTTGAGCGGCACAGTACATTTCCAAGACTTGCTTTTGCCGTTCCAAATCCTCTTTCTGATCATGGCTTGAAACTCTTGCATACGCTACGGTTTTTCTGTCGCTCCGCTGGAGTCGGAATAGTTCAGGGCGTAATTTGACCAGATCGTATCTCCGATGACCACCTTGCGTAATTTCATCTGGCTGCAATCGTCCTTCTTTTTCCCAACGTCGCAATGTGGTAATGGATACGCCAAGAACTTTTGATGCTTCGCCTATCGTTGCTAATCTGTCCATATGAATAGTATAACATAGTTTTGAGTAGTTTAAATGAAAGCTGTTTAAACCCTTTGCGTTAGCCTTAGAGAGATTCAGTTAATAATAGTTTCATTGTAAAGACTCGGTGTTTTCGTTGATACAAAGCTATAATGCTAAGCATTTGATAGTAGAGGATGTCGTGATCGGAGATGATTCTCTTGAACAAAGATCCTGAAAAATCGAGTTCCATGATACAACTCATCAAAATTGCTGCCGGAGTTTTCTTTCTTACTGGCTCAATTCTATTTCTTTTGGCAGCCGTAATTGAGTGAATCGTTTCTACCGTCATGGACTTTACTATCCTTGCAATAAATTATTCTCGCATGAACGCACCACTGTTCCATCGATCAAGATTTCAGTTGCCAACTCATCAAGCGAAAGACCTAATACCTTGGCGATCTTGGCAATGTGAACAAACTTCGATCCTCTCAAATCCGCCTCAATCGCATAGAGATAACTGGAAGATACGCCTGCCATACGAGCTAATTGCTGAATGGAAAGTCCTCTTTCATTCCGTTTTTGATCTATAATCTGCCCTAAACGTTGCATGACAATCACCTATACCTACATCGTTGTAACCGTCAAGTACTTTTGAGCAGATTTCGCTAAATAACTTTTAACACTTATGAATTGCCAAATATGGTTTCTCTGTGCTTGAGGCGGTAGCTGTCTCCGTTTAAATGGATCACCTCACTTTTATGCAAAATGCGGTCTAATATCGCCGTCGTAATGACTGGATCGCCCAAAAGTTCCCCCCATTCTTCCGGTCCTTTATTCGACGTCAGAATGATCGACGATTGGCCGTAGAGCTTGTTGATAAACTGAAAGAATAAGTTGGATTCACTCTTTTCCATCGCGATGAACATCAGATCGTCGATGATGACGAGATCCGATCCTAGAATCCGTTTCATCCGTGCCTGAGCCGTTCTCACGATGTCTTGTTTCTTGAGCAGATGGAGGAGGGTGTCCATCGCGACAAAGCTGACGCGATGGCCTTTCTCCAGTGCTTCCATCCCAAGCCCCACCGAGAGAAACGTTTTGCCAGTGCCTGGGGGACCCAACAATATTAAATTGTAGTTGTGTTCCAGCCAGAGTGACTCTCGCAGTTGCTTCAATTGCCGCTTGCTCAGCGATTGTTGTTCGTCTAACTGAAATTCATCCAACGATTTGACGAACGGAAACGCAGCCCATTTCATCCAC
>JABEUY010000025.1 GCA_013044175.1 Bacilli bacterium | reverse complement strand
TTTTCCAACGGTCAGATTCTTTTGATGGCAGCTGTCTTTGTGGCGAATCAAAATGTAGGGTTTGTCGAATTAGGGTATCAGGCTGCTTTGTTTTTTCCGATTTTATTAGGACAATCCCTCTTGTTTTTTGGCATAAGCATCATCGTTCTCTTTCTAGCTGCAGCGCTACTTTTTCCTGTACTTCGCGCACCGATTCGACCGATCCATACGTTTATGAAAATCGCTGAACGCATTCGCAAAGGCGCATTTCAAGAACGATTTCCGATCATGGGACCGCTTGATACGGAACAATTGGCTTTTGTCATGAATGATGCTCTCGATCAATTAGCACGAGCCGTTGAAGTGGAGCAAAAATCAACGCAGCAAATGAAACAATTTGTTGCGGCAGCTTCTCATGAACTTCGAACGCCATTAACGGCGATTCGTGGTTTTACCGAAGTGTTGTTGCGACGTATCGATGATTATGAAGAAGAAATTCGTGAATTGCCAGTTGATGTGTTACCTGACTTTGAAGATGACAGTGAATTGGATGCGGAAGATGAACTGTTTTTGCCTTCGAGTTTGCTGTACAGAGAACAACTTTCAGGGCTTCGCAAAGGTCTGTTAACGATGGAGCAAGAGACCAGTCGATTAGAAACCTTAGTGAAGGACTTGCTGCAATTGGCTAGACTTGACGGTGGTATCATGCCCGATTTTCATCACGATGATTTGGCGGCCATCGTAAAGGCGATGGAAGCACAACTCGATGTGCTAGCAGGTGCCCATCAGATAGGGTACGAGCTTGACGCGGCTGTCGCTTATTGTGATCGATCTATGATCCGTCAGATCGTGTACAATTTGACGATGAACGCACTACAATACACGACAAAAGATTCTGATACGGTCGTGCTTCGATCAGGCAATTACAGTGATTCGCAATTTGTTTTTCTTTCCGTGACGGATACAGGGCCAGGGATGACGGAGGAACAAAAGTCGCATATTTTTGAACGTTTTTACCGTGCTTCACAAGCTCGTGAACGGAATCCTGGTGGCGCAGGACTTGGACTTGCGATCGTCGATGAGATCGTTAAGGCTCATCAAGGATTTATTCAAGTAAAAAGTCAACTCGGTGTGGGGACCACGATGATGGTTATTTTACCGAAAGAAAGGATCGAGTAACGCGTGAATGTAATTAAAATTTCGCCGCGCGGTTATTGTTATGGCGTGGTGGATGCGATGGTACTCGCCACACAAGTGGCTAAGCGTGAAGATTTGCCTCGCCCTATCTATATCTTAGGTATGATCGTGCACAATCAATATGTCGTGGACGCTTTTACGAAGCTCGGGATAGAAACACTCGATGGGACCGATCGTTTGCGTATATTAGAACCGATTGAACATGGGACAGTGATCTTTACTGCGCATGGGATCAGTCAAGCTGTTCGCGATCGGGCACGTGAAAAGGGTCTGACGGTTATCGATGCGACGTGTCCTGATGTGACGAGGACGCATGCGCTAATCGAGGTTAAAACCAAAGATGGCTATGATGTGATCTATATTGGTAAACACGGTCATCCTGAACCCGAAGGGGCGATCGGGGTACGACCTGATGCTGTCTATTTGGTTGAACATGAAAAAGATATCGAGCAACTTCCCAAAACCATTGGCTATCGCGCATCTACCTCATCGCGTAAGATTCTGGTGACCAATCAGACGACGATGAGTCAGTGGGATACAAAAGCGCTGGTGGATGCGATACGTAAGACTTTCCCTGAAGCTGAGATCTATAATGAGATCTGTCTTGCTACGCAAGTTCGCCAGGACGCGGTTGCAACGCAAGCCAAAGAGGCGGACGTCTGTATCGTAGTCGGTGATCCTCGAAGTAATAATTCCGGTCGGTTAGCTCAGGTAGCGCGAGAAATTGTCGGGATACCTTCCTACCGTGTGTCGGATGTGTCAGAGATCGATCCTGATTGGCTTAAGGGATGTACCACGGTTGCTGTCACCTCAGGCGCTTCTACACCTACAGCGATTACCAAAGAAGTAATCACCTATCTCGAGGCGTTTGATGAAAAGGTGCCAGCAACATGGCCAGCCGTGTCGAACGTCGATATCGCCCATCTTTTGCCTACGATTAAGGAGTGATTGACCATGTTGATCGTTGCTCGTGTACTTTCTTCGCCGACACCCGATCAAATTATTCTTTCAGCCGATTCTGCGAAATCTTGGTTACAAAAAAACGATACAGCTTTGATCGGTATGCGTTTTGCAGCGGCGCCAGTAAGCGATGTTGCACATCTTGTTATCGCCCTACGCATCAATGGAAAAGGTATTGACCTGCTCGTGCCATATGATCAATGCGAGCCATTTCGTCAAGATCCTACCTCTTTGCTGATTCAGGCGCAAGATGTACAAATTGAAGTGCCTTTTGATACGGAGTCGTTTGATCAATTCGTGCAACAAATACCTTCTATGCATCAAAATCTTCCGGATCACGCAGTCTGGCGTTCTCTTTATGAAGTTTTCGGGGATGAATGATCCTTAGGAAAAGTGATTTCGATCAGCATGCCGATCGGATAAGCGATTTCTTCTTCTTGTCCGATCGCATGGCCATAAGCCATTACCCCACGTAATTCGTTGACGACAAAGAGATTCGTGTCGTTTTCAATGCCATATGTAATGCCTAGTGTAATGGTGGAGGGATCGATCGTATAGGATTTCGCGAGATAGTAGCGTTTTTCAAGTACTTGATACTCGCTTAACATGCCTTCTTCTAAGGCTTCTTTGCCTTTGTCTTGGCAACGAATCATTTCTTCAAGAAGTTCTATGCGCGACATTTGACTGAGTAATTTCGTGACCATATTGGCACAATCCCTTCACGATAATATTCATTTCTATGTTACCATAATTCCAGCAAGCTACGAGGAGGAAGAGTGAATTGGTCAAGGAGAATCCAACCCTGCGAGACTGTCAGGCTTTTCATGCATGGTTTGATGAGCAAAAGGGATTTTCGCATGATTTGCCATTAAATATGATGTTGCTCGTCGAAGAGGTTGGTGAGGTGGCCAAGGAAGTCAGACGACTTGTGCATGCTGGTGACAATCAACAAAAGCAACAGGAAGCGAGACTTCACTTGCAAGAAGAATTGGCTGATTGCCTTGCTTATATTGCAAAATTAGCTAATTATACTGGGATTGATCTCGAACAAGCGTATGTCGATAAGATGAAATACAATATGCAACGTGTCTGGACAGAATAGACTATTTACTCGTTTTAGGGGGAAATATTGTGAAACGTGTCCGAAAAGCAGTTATACCTGCAGCTGGGATGGGGACGCGCTTTTTACCGGCGACCAAAGCGCAACCGAAAGAAATGTTACCACTTGTTGATAAGCCGGCGATTCAATATATCGTCGAAGAAGCAGTAGCAGCAGGAATCGAAGATATTTTGATCGTATCCGGTCGCTTTAAGCGAGCGATCGAAGACCATTTTGATCGCTCGCTTGAACTAGAGCGGCACTTAGAAGAACACGGGAAGCAAAAAGAGCTCGAACTCGTCCGTGATATCTCAAATCTGGCGAATATTCATTATGTTAGGCAACCTGAATTATTAGGACTTGGGCACGCTGTCTACATGGCAAAGTCATTTGTAGGCGATGAACCCTTTGCTGTATTGCTTGGTGATGATATCATTCACGCAAAAGATTCTGGGTTATCACAATTGCTTGCGGTGTATGCAAACTCGAATACATCCGTTGTTGGTGTACAACCTGTTCCTCACGATAAAGTTTCGAGTTATGGCATCATTGATGGTCAAAGTGAAGATGACATTCACTATCACTTGCGCGATCTCGTAGAGAAGCCGGCACTAGACGAAGCGCCATCGAATCTTGCGATCGTAGGTAGATACATCATCAATCCAAGTATATTTACGATCTTAGAGACGATTGAACCAGGTAAACAAGGTGAAATTCAGTTGACAGATGCGCTACGTGAACAACTCCGTCTTGAGGGACTTTCCGCTTGCAAAATCGATGGTTTGCGTTTTGATATCGGCGACAAATTAGGCTATCTTAAAGCGACAATCGGGTTGGCCTTGACGCGAGAAGATATGCGCGAAGATTTATTGCGCTTTTTTATTGAAACGTTAGCTTCACGCTAACCGCCGACGAGATCTCTTCGAGGAGAGGCAGAAAGGAGGTGGAGATCGCGGATGGAAAGCAAAGCACATTTTGAACGATTATTGCGTGGTTTGGATGGCAAATCGTATCAACAATATAAGAGTTTAGCTGGCGCTTTTGATTTAGGCGTGTACACCTTGCATCTCGATCATATTCAAGCTGACCCGTTCGCTTTTCCAACGACAGCAAGACTCGTCGTGCCAGCTGATTTTCTTCGCCTTCCTTCTTCATGGCTTTCTGATCAAGAGTGTATGGTTGCGATTGTGGATTTTTTAACCAGACGTCTATTTGAGGCTGCCAAAACCTTTCGTAATCGTAGAGGTAGTGGCCGAAGTGGTGCGCTTTTAATCGATCAGCCACTGCAAACGGTGTTGGCAAGAAGTAGTGTTTTGATCGAGAACGAAACGATTGAGGTACGCTTATCGCTTGGCTTGCCTGCTGATGGAAGAAAAATCCGTGCTAAAGAAGCAGAAGCGATGTTTCTTGAAGATATTCCGATGATTCTCGATATGTCGCTATCACGGCGACATTTTCCGTTTGCTGAATTAGAGGATCATATCGCTTTACATCGTGATCAAAATTATCTGCGCAATTCTCTTTCCAAAAAAGGGTTGCTAGCTTTTATTGCCGATGGCTCTATTCTGGCAAGAAAAAGTGGGATCAGTGACCTGCCCTTAGATGAGGATTCTGCTGTTAAGTTTGTTGCTCCTGACACATTACGGGTGACCTTTACGTTACCAAGTGGGAAGATCGTAAGTGGAATGGGTATTCGTGAGGGGATTACGCTCATTGTCGGTGGCGGATTTCATGGTAAAAGTACACTTTTACAAGCTATAGCTAGCGGTGTTTATAATCATATTTCAGGCGATGGTCGTGAATATTGCATCGCTGTTGATACGTGTGTTAAAGTGCGTGCGCAAGATGGGCGTCGCGTCAGTCGCGTTGATATATCGGGCTTTATTGCGCATTTGCCAAAAGGTCGTTCCACACAGAGTTTTAGCACTTCGGATGCAAGCGGTTCTACATCGCAGGCGGCTGCCATTGTTGAAGCGATGGAACTAGGTGCACAAGTATTGCTGATCGATGAGGATACGAGCGCAACGAATTTTATGATTCGGGATGCTCGCATGCAAAAATTAGTAGATACCTCGAAAGAACCGATCACACCCTTTATTGATCGTGTTAAAGAATTATACCGAGGATTTGGCATTTCGAGTATTTTGGTGATCGGCGGTTCTGGGGATTACCTCGATGTTGCCACAACGGTGATTATGCTTGACGAATATCAGCCCCTGGATGTCACCAAAGAGGCAAGAGCGATTATGGAGAGTATGCCGCTTTTGCGCAAAAGTGAAGCGAATGCACCATTGGCACCACTTCGAACTCGTTTCCCACAGCCTATTCCCGAAGGTAAAAGCCTTGAACGGATGGAAGCGAAATCGCGATTTTCGCTCGTTTATGGTGAAGAATTTATCGATGTAAGCGTACTTGAACAACTTATTGAAGAAAGTCAATTGCGAACGATTGTCGCCATGTTGCGTTATGCGATGCAAAATTATGTGGATGGAAGACGATCTATGGCTGATATTGTACAATATTTAACAAAAATAGTTCGTGAAGAAGGATTTGCTTTTATCAATCCTTATGAAGGATGTTCGGGATTTTATTCCATGCCGCGCTCGATTGAAATCGGACTTGTATGGAATCGAATACGTGGCTTAAAAATACGGTAGAAAGGCGATGACGCCATGGTAAGCGATCGACAATTTGATCCGCTGATTGAGCACGTTATTCAGACGGGTAAGCGAGCGGGGGCGCACGCTTTGTCGACCGAAATCTATTATCGTCATCAAAGCGTGTTGCATTTTTGCGAAGGGAAAGAAGCAGTACAGACGGTGGAACCATTATCCGAACATTCGCGGTTTAATGTATATTCCGTGCGAAAATCTATGATAGGCTATGCGATTGCAGCACTTATGGAAAGTGCGATGATCGAATCGGTCGATGTGCCGATCGTCGCCTTGTTTGATCATCCTCATCCTGAAAAGTTGAAGGCTATCACGCTTCGGCATTTATTGACGCATACGCATGGTTTAGATGGCGACCCTATGAATCCCCGAAAAAGGTTTGTCCCAGGAACACGATGGCATTATACGAATACTGGGATTGTCTTATTAAATCGGATTTTTGAAACCGTTAAAAAAGAAAGTATTGCCTCTTTTATAAAGGAAAAAGTATGGATTCCCCGTGGTATGAATGATACTTCTTTTTGTACCCAGGAAGAACCACATCTTGTCCATGATGTTTCTCACTTTCATCGCGAATTGCCACTGCTTCTTGGTTCGTCACTTGGCGATGAACGCAACCTGTATATGTCTACGCATGACCTTGCTATCTGGGGAAATTATCACTTGCAAGACAATCCGATCGCTCATCGTGCGATGACGATGCTGACGCCGCAAACGCTGGATCGACGATATCCTCGCCACGCCTATGGATGGTGGTATAAAGAAGGTCACTCTCGGCTATGTGAGATCGGAGATCTCGTGCCAGATGGTTCTGTTCAAATCATGGGGATGTCAGGTTGTCTCGTTCTCGTCATTCCTTCTTGGCAAGTAGTGGCAGTTCGTATGATGAATAGTCTTGGCGGTAGATTCAGTTTTGTTCGTGATGCTAAACGCTTTGGGGATCTTGTGATGACGTGTTTGATGCGCGGCTAAATTGGCAAAATGATAAGTTGTTCGTACGATAGTAAAAAGGTATTTCGCTTTCGATCGCTAACGAAATAGGTTAAGTAGATGAAAACCTTTCATCTCATCGTAAAAGGCGAGGCGAAATACTATGTTTAAAGGCGTAAAGTCTTATCGTCATTTAAGCGCGATCGGCATTCTTCTGGTGGGTGTGTCGATGTTATCAGGCTGTTCATTCTCGAATATCACTTTCTCCCAAGTGCCTAACGCAGTCTCTGATGGGTCAATGACGTTATTATGGGGTCCAGAAATAAAGCAGCAGGCTTTAGCTATGATCGACACAAGCACGAAATTCGTACATCTTACGATGTATGAATTAGGTGATCGTACGATTTTACGCGCGTTGCGGCAGGCACAACAGCGAGGTGTAAAGGTCAAAGTGGTTGTCGATGCGACAGAACCTCATACCACGTCCGTGGCTATACCTTATTTCCAGCGGTACCATATCGCTTATCGATTACTTAAAATCGCTGGAGGTATCTCTCATATTAAGTCACTCGTAACGGAACAAGGTACTCAGCTACGTGCAATGCTAGGCGGAATGAATTTTGGTGAATATAGTTGGCAAAATCATGATGCTTCCGTATATTTCTCTCATGCTTCCACAGGGTTTGAAGGTTTGTTTCAGGAGGACTATGCACGCGCAGGTGGTATGGAAGATCCTGTGTTGCGCTTTTCTATGCCGCTTCTTTATGATGATCAGATTGAGCCAGCTATGCTTTTTGCCATTGCTCATGCTCGTTCATCGATTGCTATGGAGGCGTTTGCATTTACCAGTCACACATTGATTCAAGCATTAGAAAATGCTGTTTCACGCGGTGTCCATGTCACTGTAATTCTCGATCCTCATGAGCCTTATAATCGATACACAGCAAAGCGATTACGGCAAAACGGCATTTCGGTGCGATACTATACGCCGTATGATGGTGAATATTTGCATGCTAAAGTGATTTGTATCGATGGTGGCAGGTACATTTTCGTTGGTAGCGCGAACTTCTCGTATCATGGCTTTCATGTTAATCATGAAGGTGATGTTGAGTTGGTGAGTAACCCTGCTTTTGGATCCGTTATCGATCAAGATGTGCAAAACCAATGGAACCGTGGTCAAAGCGTAGCAAATTCATCTTATGGTGAATGAAATTTGATCGGTCCGTGATGAAATCGTTGAGACAAATCGGTAAAAAGCAGGTTGCCAGCTAAGGTGTGTCCTTTGACATTAGGATGCCAACCATCAGCAGCAAGCGTAGATTCTGGAATGTGATGCTTGTTGATATACGAAAGCATTTGTGAAAAAAGATCGATAGCGGATACGTTTATCGTATCTGGCGTAGAAAAAGCATGCATTTGTGCTTGAAAATAGCGACGGGGTAACCCTTTAAATGAATTTTTGTAGGTGGCTTGTGTCACAGGCGGTGTAATGAGAAGTACGTAAGCTTTCGCCTGTAATGCCTGGTTAACTTCTGATTTTACACGAGTGAGAAAATGGGAAGCTGTCGTGCCTGCAACTGCATCATCCAGACCTCCCCACGAAAGGATCACGATATCGGGATGTGATTTTTGTAGCATTGCTTTGAAATGAGGCGCTAATTCTTTTGTCGTTAATCCAGGGATCGACCAGTTCAAGATATGATACGATTGATGAAATTGTGTGGCATACTGGGACAAAGCACGTATAAGATAACCACCATGATGATTATCGCCCCAGCCTGCAGCTACAGAAGAGCCAATAATCAAGATCGTTGATGTTTGTGGGTGGTAATTGATTTCATTGCTTGTTACAATATCGACGATCTTGCTTGGATGATCGAACAGCGGAGCATTGATGAATGTAGTCAGTAGAAAAGACAAGGCTAGGTAGAAAATAGTCAGTAAGATTTTGCTTGTCCATGTTTTCATCGAGATTCTCCTCATCAATGTTCCAAAAAGCTAATTCGCATTGTACCATGGTAAGCTTTTGCTATGCTGAAGTGATTCTTTGAAAGGAAGTCATGCATGCGACAAGTCGTAACCGCAAGATCGACAGTAATGCATCTTACGATTGATCAATTTCAAAAAAAGCATCATTTCATTAACGTTTTTTTTGCTCTTGTGGCACGTTATGGCCCAGCTTTTTATTTCTTAGGCATGTTTTTTTTCCTTGTTTTTGCTAATGAGGTGGGTATAACTTTTTCAAAGGCATTATCGGCCGTGATTTTGGGAATCCTCAGTGCTGTTGCAACGAAAATTCTTATCGATCCAATTGCCTGTAGGATTGGAAGAAAGCGGCCATTTGTTCAATTACAACTTCAACCTTTAATCGATAAAGATCCAAAGGATCCTTCCTTTCCCTCCAACCATGCTGGAGGTTCAATCGCTCTGGCAACGGCATTAAGTATAGTCGATCCGAATGTTGCGTTTATAGCATACTGTCTATCCTTGCTGATCATGGTTTCAAGAGTCTACGCTCAATTACATTATCTTACTGATATATTGGCAGGTGCTATCCTTGGCTTTATGGTTACCGTACTTCTTTACATCATTTTCTCTTAAAAAGGCATGATATAAAGAACGAGGGGGCATGGCATTGTGGTGTCTATCAGGCGTTATTCGTATAGTCTTGGTTGCAGGGATCCTCTTTCTAGGGTGTGAACAACAAAGCGGTATGGCGAAATCAATTGCTCTTCGTCAATACCATTTTCGCTTTTTGCCTGATCGGATTGTGGTTAAGCGTGGGGAGAGTGCGCATATCATCATCAGTAATGATGATGATGAAGTCCATAATTTTATTTTGCCTGCATTTTACATTTTTACTTCACCGATTCCGGCTCGGAAAAAGACCTATGTGGAATTCACACCGGATAAAGCAGGTATATTTCCTTTTTATTCAGATCATTCAGACGATAAGGAACGAGGCATGGTCGGAAAGATCCTTGTTCAATGAGGATGGCATCAATCGCCACATGCGTGGGGCACGAAGCGATTGATGGTGTGAATTAACCCAAGGAAACCTGAAGATCACGTCCGCCGATGATGTGGTAATGAAGATGAAACACCGTTTGACCTGCCGAAGTACCAGAATTCGTAATGACACGGAAGCCGGATTGGTCGACGCCTGTCGTCTTTGTGATGTGCAAAATCGCTTTTTGAATGCTCGTCAATAAAGCTGTATTGTCGTAAGGCAATTCGATTATCGACGTCAGATGCATCTTAGGTACGACAAGGGTATGAATAGGAGCCACTTTTTGAATATCTTCAAACGCAATCACGTGATCATCTTCATAAACGACCGTCGCCGGAATTTCACGTGTCGCAATTTTACAAAATATACAATCCACAAGATACATCTCCTTTAATAGTGATTTCTAAATAAACTAATCTTTCCATATTTAGAGTATATCACAGCTTGGTCAAGAAGCAATAAGCGAGCAGTATCCCAATATATTACTAGTTAAGCGGCGCTTCAAAAATTTTTAATAAAAAAATTGACCAATCAGTCAGAAAAACTCTATTCAAACGCTAAATCGTCTGCTATCATAAAAATCAGGTGAAGGGAGTTGATCACGTTGTTGCCGATTCGAAAAGTTGCAGTACTGGGTGCTGGCGTTATGGGAGCGAGCATCGCAGGTCATCTTGCTAATGTTGGCATTCCGAGTATTCTGCTTGATGTCGTACCCAAAGAAGTAACAGAAGAAGAAGTAAAAAAGGGATTATCACTCAGTGATCGAAGTGTACGTAATCGTTTGGCTACGTTAGGCAAACGAAACCTAACCAAGAATAAACCTGCACCACTTTATACCCAAGAGGTATTGTCTTTGATCGAAGTCGGTAATTTTGAAGATGACTTTGCCAAAATCGCGCAATGTGATTGGGTGATAGAAGTCGTTGTAGAACGACTCGATGTCAAAAAAGTTATTCTTGAAAAAGTTGAACAACATCGCAAACAAGGAAGTATCGTCAGTTCAAATACTTCAGGTGTCTCGATCACAGCGATGGCTCAAGATCGTTCGCAAGATTTTCGCCGTCATTTTCTCGGTACACATTTCTTTAATCCTCCACGTTATATGAAATTACTTGAATTAATCCCCACTTCGGATACAGACCCTCAACTCATCGAACAGTTACGTCAATTCGGCGAAGAAGTTCTGGGAAAAGGTGTTGTCATCGCACATGACACGCCAAACTTTATCGCGAATCGCATCGGTACGTTCGGCCTTCTCGTCACCTTGGATGAGATGAAAAAAACATCACTTAGTATCGATGATGTTGATGTGTTGACAGGACCTATTCTCGGTCGTCCGAAGAGTGCGACTTTTCGTACGCTTGATCTCGTGGGGCTCGATACGTTTATTCATGTCGCGAACAATGTGGTGTCTGCGACTACCGATGATGCAGAAAAAGCGATTTTTACTGTGCCAGACACGTTAAACGATATGGTCTCACGTGGTTGGCTCGGTGAAAAAAGAGGACAAGGCTTCTTTAAAAAAGAACGCAAATCAGATGGCTCCTCGGAAATCATGGTGCTCGATCTCGCCACGATGACGTATCGTTCGCGTCGACGTCTTTCGTCATCGAGTTACGAGGCTGCACGACAAGCAGGGTCTTTGGCTGCGAAAATGAAAGCGCTTCTATTTTCCGAAGATGAAGTTAGTCAATTTCTCTGGCAAGTAATCAAGCGTGTCTTGATCTACAGCGCATCATTGGTCGGGGAGATCGCTGATGATATCATCAGCATCGATCAAGCAATGCAATGGGGCTTTAATTGGAATCTTGGACCGTTTGCGATGTGGGATGCGATCGGCCTAGCGAAATCGATAGAACGGATGCAAAAAGAAGG
>JABEUY010000147.1 GCA_013044175.1 Bacilli bacterium | reverse complement strand
TCATCCAACAAACGCGACCGAATGTCATGCTTTTACACTTTTATAAGCTACCACCTTGCGGTATGATTCGTCAAGAGAGAACGCATGACAAGGAGTCGACTCACATGGAAAACCCAAGCAGTCCATTTCAAGACCGCTATTCTCGGCAACAACTGTTCACACCGATCGGACCCGATGGCCAAGCACGTTTGGCGACGAAGCGCGCAGCGATCGTGGGGCTCGGAGCACTGGGTACCGTGCTTAGTACACAACTTGTTCGCGCTGGGATTGGCTTTATACGGCTGATCGACCGCGATATCATTGAACCTTCCAATTTACAACGACAAACACTGTACGATGAAAGGGATGCGCTTGAGAAACTTCCCAAAGCTCTCGCCTCCGCAACGAAGCTGCGCGCTGTCAATAGCGAGGTGACGATCGAAGCCAAGATTGCGGATCTTACGTCGCGCAATAGCCAGGAACTGCTTGGCGATGTCGATCTGATCGTGGATGGATCAGACAATTTTCAAGTTCGCTATTTGATCAATGACTTTGCGGTTCAAAAGGGAATTCCTTGGTCGTACGGCGGTGCCGTCAGTTCGTATGGAACCACCGCATTTTTTGAACCAAACCAAACGTCATGTCTGGTCTGCTTATTTGGGGATGAAGGGGAAGGGGGGCACGATACGTGTGATACGATCGGCGTCATCGCACCGATCGTATCGATCATCGCGTCTTTACAAGTTACCGAAGCTTTGAAATACTTAACGGGCAATGACCAAGCGCTTTCTCGACAATTGACGACGATCGATGTCTGGAAAAATACCTATCGCGCGATTGCACTCGGTGCACCCAAAGAGGAATGCCGCTGCTGTGCCCATCGTCAATTTCCCTCGTTACAACGTCGCACAGAAGCGCTAACCGTGTCGTTTTGTGGGCGAAAAACGATTCAAGTCAAAGCTGATAAGCGTCCTTCGTGGGATTTACAGGCACTAGCACAAAAACTTCTGCCCTTTGGCAACGTACTGGTCAATGAACATCTTTTACGTCTCGATCTTGGCGAAGAGCAAATCACCGTGTTTCAAGATGGTCGAGCTCTCTTTCATGGCGTAGATGACCACGTACGCGCACGAACACTATACGCCCGTTATCTCGGCATGTAAAAAAACGACCTTGCGAGGAGGCTATTCGAAAGTGAGTTTACTAGTAAATTATTATGTTAACTTAAAGAGTAGCATTCATCCAGATCAAATCACAGATCGCACCCAATATCATCCTCAAATTCTAGAACTTCAGTTGTTTCCTGAAGATATGAATGATCCTGAGAAGATTATCGCTTTGATCAGAAGTTTACATAATCAAAATATTCGTGTGTACTTACATCACCCTATGCGGTTTCAAGGTGAATTTTACGATCTGCTAAGCACAGATTCCGCGATGGTCGTTGCCTTATATCAGGATGCGCATCTTCTCGATCGCATCTGTCGGACGACAAACGTGTATTGCGTATTTCATCTTCATTATGGTACAGGGCCTAGCGCACAGATTGATCAATCGAACACGACATGGCTTAGAGAACGATCGAAACAGTTGGGTAAAGCGCTTATGCACTTGCTCCAAGAACTCGGTTATCGCACGGCAAAAGAATCCTTTTTTCTCTTTGAGAACTCGACGATTGGGCTTTTTTCCTGTGAAAATCCTTATTGGATTGAAGCGATCGTCAAACCCTTCGATCTGCCCGTGTGTATGGATACAAGCCATGCTTTGATCGCGCTTCATGGCGATCTTCTTGCGTTTGATCGATGGATGCACGCCATTCAGCCGTACGTCTGCTATTATCATGTGGTCGATAGCGTCGGAACCAATGGCCATGATGCCTTACCGCTTGACGAGGGGCGTATCGATTGGTCGCGGTATAAAGCGCAGATCACCAAGCATGATTTTATTTTTGAGATCGGTTTGCATGATCAACTCGATTGTACGATGATGATCACAAGTGGCCAATACTTTACATCATTAGCGTGATGCTATTGCAGGCTTGCTTTTTTTACAAACGATCGAACGAATGATGATCGTTTTTCTTTTTTTCTTTTCTACTACCGACAAGTGTAATTGTCGGTAGTAGAAAAATCGAGTACACTGATCGTAGTAAAGCAAGGCTTGAGCAAAGGGTGGGGCATGAATGATCGATGATCAACGGGAAAAAGCACCTCTTCCTGTATTAATAGAAGAAACACATTCGATCGAAGAAGTTTTTGCTAAATTTCTTCGCCGTGATGTCGCTAACGGTGATGCGTCTGAAGATACGTTGCGTGGCTATCGCGTGCAAGTGCAACAATGGGTACTTTGGTGTAAAGAAATGGGCCTATCACCGATGCAGGCGACAGTGGATGACGTGATCGACTATCGACAAGTACTTTTGCATACGAAAAAATATAAACCGACGACTATCGCACATAAATTGACGATTCTACGCCAATTTTATGCCGCCTTAATCGCCCATGGCCTGCGTATCGATAACCCGGTAGCTGGTCTACGTGCGCCAAGGGCAAAACGCTCCCAAGAAGATTTCAAGTATCTGTCCGAAGTGGATTTCACCCTCTTAGTACGCGCCGCGGGAAAAGAAAAGAGTGTTCACCAATTACGAGATCGTGTTCTCGTAACGCTCATGGGATTACAAGGACTACGCACCATCGAGTGTGAGCGGGCAAACGTGGAAGATCTCCGGCTTAACGGAGAAGTGTATTCCTTACTCGTACGGGGCAAAAATCATGATCGTGTTCTTTATTTACGGCAAGATGTAGCAGCAACGTTAAATCGCTATCTTGCTTTACGTGAAAATGCGATCATTGATCAAGATGGAACACCGCTTTTTACCGCGAGAGGGAATCGCGCTGGCAATCGTCGACTAACAAGACGCGGTATCCGCTTTATCATCGATGGTTATTTGAAGAAAGCCGATCTAAAAAAACCAGGCATCTCTGATCATGCGCTGCGTCATACGGCAGCAACGCTCGCGTATAAATACACGCAAGATTTGCGTGGCGTCCAAGAAATGCTGGGCCATGCGGATCCCAAAACCACCGCTCGGTATGCGCACGTGATCGACCGCATGCGCAATAATCCTGCCAATGCGATTCCTATCGAATGGTAATATAATATCGAGCCTGGATATCCGTTGAAATAACCTATAAAACGCTTTTTCAACATTTAAGTTAACATAATATTTATCATGAGACTTATTATACAATTAAATTATATATTTTACATTTAAACATACTCAAGCGCATTAGAGCAAAAAAAGCCGTTCGATTTGCAAAAGATAATTTTGCGAATCGTATGGCTTTTGTCGCGAGAGGGTGCATTGGAACGACGCATGTTCTCTTGCGTCATGATTTGGCGCTCAATCAAGATTTCATCATGCAAAAAAGTGAATTTCTCTTACGGCCTCATCAGTTACCTATCCCTATCATGAAAAAATCACGTCTTGCAAAAGAAGGTGAAAACGCATGATACGGACATCGGAGCAAGAAGTATCCACCACGCTAGAAGCTATCTGGGGTAATCGTCTCTTAGACGAGGGCTTTCTTGGTATACCTAACCTAGTCGTACGTAACTACCGGCAACTTGGTATCGAACATGGAGAATTTGGCCTCATCTGTACGATTCTCACGTATAAGCATGATGGACGAGATCCTTACCCGAGCCACGATACACTGGCTGAACATTTGCAATGTAGCACCCGTCAAGTTCGTAAATGGATCGATAGTCTGGAAGCAAAACAGTTATTGAAGGTCGGAAGACGCCGCAATAAAGAGAGTAAGCAACTAGGACCAATGGTATACAATTTCCACCCGCTCATTGACGCAGCTTTACAATTAGTTGGCGAAAAACCCCTTCCCGAGTCGGCGGATCAATGGGACATTGAGTATCAAACACCACTGGAACCTGAAGTCCCGAATTTAGGACCTGAGGTTCCAGTGAATAGACTTATTAATAGACTAAAAGATGATGCTTATGATGCGCGCGCTAAGGAAAATTTTTCAACTGATTTTGAAAAACCAAAAGACGCGCTTGGGAACACCGTAGAACCATCATCGTCTGGTTTGTCCCAAGCGGCAACACAATCATCGATACCATTTCCGGTGCCTTACGAACCATCCAGCAACGCACGAGAACTTTGTTTTGATCCGCTGTGTGAAGATTGCGCGGCGGAGGTTGGAAATCCTGAGTACCAAGGGATCGAAACGTTAGCGACATCTCTTTTGGTCCGTCCCATGCTCAACGCACTGGAGATGAACATGATTGATGATCTGCTCCAAAGTGGTATCGGCGCCGACACGATCGAGCAAGGGATTCGTGAATCGTTTGAACAATACCAGCCGAAATTCGGCAAAGATCGGATTCGTAGTTTGCAATACTGTGAACCACGCATCTTGGAGTTGCACGCGCACAAGGAGCATGTGCCCCAAGCGCTTGATACTTCAGCGGTTAGCCCTTCACCTAAGTCATCGCGAAAGTCCTGGGGCTCGTCGCGTAATAACGTTTCGATCATGCCGGATTATCTAAAGGGTCAACCCGGCAAATACGAACGGTTTTATCAGGTCTTCGGTCATGCTACGGACAAGCCCGGTGTGTACCAACGGGAGTAATCAAAAAAACCGCAAAAGTTGGTTGAAAAACTGGAAAAATCCTCGGTTGAGATGAATTATGCTCATGGGGAGGGTGATAATCATGAAGGCTGTTTTTTGGATAGATCCGTTTAGTGACGATGTTTTTCTGACTCGCGGTTTGAAGACGTGGAACGATGAGGATTGGGACGATGAGCAGGAGCTACCAACAAAACTCCAGCTCGTACCACCGATCGAAACCACGTCAATCACCGATAAGTTAGTATTGAGTGAGGATGATTGCCTGGATCTAGATCGTTTGCCGAGACAGATTGATTACACCACTCAATCGAGGCAGGATGTGGAGTGTGGAATGTCATCGATCATCGCAACCGGCTTCGGGTGTTCAACAATGACTTGATCTTAACGAAAGCCGATCGTCGCGCACTGGATTCCCTCATCCAACTCACGCAAAGGAGGCAACTAGCATGCAAAATCTGAGGGATTTTGATCAAGATCAGCAACTATCTCTTTTTAGCAACGAGGACATAACGGTTTTGACGGTGCCCGTGCCACCCAAAGCTCCAAAACCCGAAAAGTCAAAGAAAGACGCGTACACGGAGGGGTTTGAACAGTTTTGGAGCGCCTACCCGAGACGCATTGAGAAAAAGTACGCCTACGGGGTATACCTCAAGGTGCTCAACACGAAAGACGATCTGTGGCGCAAGGTTACGGATGATTATTTGTACCGATGCGCGGTGCATTACGCGCAAGAGTGCCAAGAAGCGCAGCGTACTGCACAATTTATCAAGCATCCCTCGACGTTTTTGAGTGCAGGCCGCCGATCCTTCGAGGAATACCACGATGGTGTTCGCGAACAGGCTCCGGCGCCCTTGCGGGGACTTGCACAACGGATGCAAGAGAATCATCGATCGGTCGACGAAGCCTATCGTCGTCTCCAAGGGGTCAAGTCAGACGAACGAGTGTCGCACGATTTTGCGATGTAGGAGGTTATCATGAGCGACGAACAAGCCAAATTCGTATTAAATCTGCTTCATGAGCATTATCCTAACGCCAAATTACGCCCTGAAACGGCTACGCTGTACCTGATGTATCTGGCGGCTATGCCTTTTGAAGTGGGTATGAACACCGCGATGAAGGTCGCGACGGAATCCAAGTTTTTCCGTCCATTGCCGATCTCGTGCAAGGGGCGTTAAACGCTGCAGTGTTCCTGCCTTCCGCCCAACAAGCATGGACAGAATTAGACGAGCAAGTGTTTCGGGTGGGTCGAAACGGCATTCCACAGTTTTCGCACGAACTGATTGCAGACGTGGTACGTACACGTGGTAGCTGGGCGAATCTTTGTCAATTTTTCGATCCGTTTCAAACTCGTAGGTGGTTTGTTGAGACGTATGGTGAAAGGGTCAAAACACAGAGGCAGTCTGTGCAAAACCAGTAGATGCATCGTGTGCAAGCGAAACTGTTTGAAACACACGAAAATGCCTTGCTGGGGTCGAAAAAAACAGACGAAAGATTGCTCCACAAAAACACGCAAAAAGTGGCTGAAATTCGGGATTTTTGAGCCTTCTAGTTTTGGTACGATCAAGACAAGGAGGTGAGCTTGCTAGGTGGAATCCACCCTTGCTTTATACACTCCGATTGAACTGGATTACGCCATTTTAGCCGCTTGCTTGCGAGAACCGGAATTCTTTGTGCAGTACGGGGATCGTTTGCGCGGCAACGAATTTGATAGTTCGTTTGTGAGCAAATGCTACCGCTATGCCAAACGGATTCACACACAGGGAAAAACGCCGGATCTGGTGATGCTGCTTGAAAAAATGGGGTTGGTGGACTTTCCTCCTTGGAGATTCAGGTTTGGTCACTTGATATTTTCTAGAATTTTGGGGTGAAGTCCTTTTTTTCAACCTGAAATCCCTTGCCCTGACTGGGCTTGCGAATCTGCGAAACGTTCAATAGCTTGACATGAGCGAAGACAATCGTGTATAATATTTTACAAATAAGGTGATAATCATGACATTTGAAAAAGTCGAAGAAGCAGTTGCTTTAGAAAGCGCTTGGGCATGGGGTGGAATTGCAGTAGGTATTGTTGCTGTTGCTATATGTTGCGAGTAATCAAAGCCACAGAAATCTACATATCTACTAGGAAGGGAGACAAATAAACTATGAAATTCGATTTAGTTGCCAATGTTGAAGCGTACGCAGACTCGGCTGCTTTTCAGTTTTTGGAAGGTGTAGCGATTGGCATTACAATAGGTGGGCTTTTCTTTTGTTAAAGTAATCTAGTATGAAGAAGGGGGTTAATAAGTAGAGGAGGTCACATATCGTCTATCTTATCACCCCCTTGTCTATCTTAAAAATATTAGGATGGAGTGTTGCCAATGTCTTTTGCTAAAGTTGAAAATATCGAAGCATATGCAGATTCTCCAGCATGGCAATTCATCAGAGCATTTGGATTTACAATACTTGTATTGGGATATATGAAACAATTGATCAAAAAAAGGAAAAAATACAAAGGAGACAGATGAGGTGTACAAACTGCACGAGAAAATGAGACTGTCCTACTTTGGTGATGGTGTATATCACGTCTTTAATGGACGAAGTAAAGAACATTATAAGATAGGCAAAACGGAGAATGATTTCTTGCAGCAATTATGGAAGGAAAAAACGTTTGATGAATTATTGGCAGATAATTCATTTGGCATCGCAGAACTCGACGCATATCTCAAACAGATTGAGAATATGAATTTTTTCACAAAAAATATCGGGGTGAAAATAAAGTTCACAAAATTGTATTTGTTTTCTTTTGACACGTCCAAATGGAAGAAAAACAAACTGACAGTTGCACTTGAAAGAGTTTTGTTTAGTTTGTTTATCGGTTTGATGCTCATTTTTATTAGCGTATTTCTACTAGAACCAGATCGGTTTATCGGGACGTTTATGGTGTTACATGGAATGCAGTTGAATTGGCAAGAAAATATCATAATATTTATTGTTGTAACCATGCTTTCATACATAATTCATGAATTAGCACATGCGCTCACTGCAATTAATTCAGGCATCATGGTTCCGGAAATCGGAGGCGTTCTGTATTTTTTTTCGCCGGTCGGTTATGCGGATGTTACCGGTCTGCGGTTTTTGAATAACAAGATGGGAAAATACAAGATATTAATTGCTGGTCTTATAACAAACATAATTATTGCACTTGCATCCTTTTTCGTGACATTTCTATTTGGACATAATGATTTTTTTCAAAATCTACTGTATTCAAATCTGTTGATCATGGTATTTAATCTATGTTATTTTCTGAAATTGGATGGATATTATTTGCTGGAAGTAGTTTTAGATGAACCAGGATTAAGAGAAAAGTCTTTAATCTACATCCGTAAATTGCTTGGACTGCATAAGGGTACTCTGCCTGAGATTAAGATCATGGACAAATTCGTCTACGCTGCAGTGGGAATCATCTCAATGTTATATTTGCCACTACTTTTTGGGAATATGATCATCCGTTTTGCAATGTTTATTTGGGGGAGATTAGCATGATTTTTTTGAATCCTTATGTCTGTATTATCAAGTCAGATGCAAGCTACCATATCTTTGTTACAGCGGGAGTTTTAAGTGCAATTTCAGAAGAGGAAAAAGATTTTTTACTGGAAGAGATGCCGTGCGACAACGATGTTTTTATCGAGAAACTAGGAGTAGAAAGATTTCGTACGTTTGTCGATCAAAAAATCATTATTTTTGAACAAATTCCGGTGGATCAACTAGACTCTGTCAATCGCGGTTGGTTTGCCAATCGGGAAAGCAGCGATAAGTATCGAGAGTTGCAAGGAAAGAAGGTATTGATACTAGGATGTGGCGGACTTGGTACGAATTTGGCATGGAACATGGCCGCACTGGGTATTCGCGAAATGATTTTAGTCGATGATGATGTAGTCGAAACGAGTAATTTGAATCGCCAGCTGTTATATGATCGATACGATGTAGGGTTTTCCAAAGTAGAACGGTTGAAAAAGCATTTACTAGAGATCAATGAACATCTGTTGATCCATACCGTCAGTAAAAAAATCATTGACCCCGAGCTCGACCTGACTCCAATTATAGAATCATATGGCTCTGTTGATTTAGTGGTCAAAGCGATCGATACGCCAGTCAATCACTTGCAAATTTTTTCGGAGTATTTTCATAAGATGAGAATTCCCTATGTATCTGGGTCCACAGTGGGGCATATGATGTTGTTTGGTCCTACATATCATCCGAATCTTGAAAATAAGCACGTAAGTACGCTACCAAGGAATCAAGGTGTTGAGCTGATTAAAGGCAAAGGGATTTCATTGCCAATGATCATGCAGAGAATCAGTGCTGAAGTAGCATCGGAAGCATTGCGTTTATTATTAGGGAAGTACGACTGTGTCAAATACAATGACAGCATAAAGTACGAAGATATCCTGGAGCAAAAAGAACCTATTAAAACACTGGAAACTGCACCTCAGGGAGATGGTGTGGTCATCGTAGCATTCTTGTGCAGCCTCATGGCCGCTCTACTCTTGCAACATTTTGGCATGACAGTAGTTGATTTTTTGTTCCAATTTTCCCTATCCGTGATTTATGGTATATTAGATATAAAAGGAAAATTGTACTTTTTGTATTTGGTTTTCTCCGCTTCAGTAATGGGCGCAGTTCAACTCTTTCAAAGTCTTATTCTTTTCGGGACATTTCACTCCTTTTTTCAGGGTGTTAATGCACTACAATCTATGGGGATCTTTCTTCTTACGGTCATATGTTTTAATTCAATTGTATTCATGCTGAGTTTTTCCTTCGCTCAACAATTCTTGCGAAGATTGGTCCTTTCAAGAGTTTTGATACGGTCCAAAAAACTGCAAATAGTTCAGCAAATAACACAAGCGCAGATAGGATGATTTGATGATCTCTGTAGAAAACATCGATATGAGTTATGGCAATAAGCAAGTTCTGAACGACATTCAATTGAGCATACAGAAGAATCAACCTCATGCGATTTTGGGTAAGAACGGGGCAGGAAAAACAACACTGATTAAAATCATCCTCGGGTTGCTCAAGCCCAGCAAGGGCAAAGTGAGTTTTCCACTAGACAAGGCCATATTTGGATATTTGCCTGAAGAACGTGGTATCTACAGGGATGTTAGCGTGGAACATGTGCTTAGATATTTTGCTTCACTGGGAGATTCTCAACCTGCTAATTATCAAGCCTACCTAGACCAATTTGAACTTTTGCCTTACGAAAAACTATTTGTTCGTAATTTATCTAAAGGTAATCAACAGAAACTACAATTGGCTGTTGCATTCGTAAACAATCCGCAATTCATTATTTTAGACGAGCCGTTTAGCGGACTCGACCCGTTGAATCGTGAACTTTTTGCCAATATCATTCGGGAGTACAGTAAAGATCGATACATCTTGATCTCTAGTCACCAGATGGACAAGATCGAATCTCTCTGTGCACAGATCAGTTTTTTGAAAAATGGTAAAATCATTGCGAGCGGTACTGTGGATGAAATCAAAAGTGTATATGGTCGAAAAAAGATGCTTTTGCCGCAAACAGATGCCGTTTATCAGAGAATCAAACCTCATTATGAAATTACAGTGCGTCATCATCAATATGAGGTCGTCGTGGATCATTACGAGAACTTCAAGAAGATTCTCACTCTCTTAGAAGATGTCGACTTGCACTTCGTACACTATCAAAGCTCTTCGATCGAAGATATATATATTCAACTGATGACGAAAGAAACCGATCAATGATGAAGGAATAAAGGGGGTGAATGATCGTGGTGTTTTATCGCATGGTGAAGTTTAATTATTCGCGACTTTTTAAGCACTGGAGCGCTTATGTATTGTATGGCATGGTGGTCGTTTTAATAGTAGCCATCGGGTATGCGCCTAAGCTTTCACAGCATGGTATCACTACATATACGTTGTACGCAGCACCTTCTTCTTATCAAGAAATCAGTCGGGATGCCGTTTATTTGAACAAGCAAGCAAATGGATATAGTCAATATGAAGTAAAGAAGATTCAGTCCAGAAACCCCATTGCTCTGAGTCAGAATAGTGCCGTTGTTACGATTGTATCTTATCCATCTAAGATCAAAGTAACTTTTCACTATGCAAACATCACTTCGCGCAATATATCGCTTGAAAATGGACTATTGAATATCCTTGCAACTCGTTATATGCAAGCAAGCGGTATCCACTTGCCGCAAATATCGATAGTCGATCTGTACAAAGATCATACAGCGGGAATTCCTGATATCACAAAAATATTGATCATTTTTACACCGTACCTTTTTGCCCTAGTGTTTGGAACCATGATCTATATTGCAGTATCCATCGAGAGCATTGATAAGATTATGTACTTGCTCTTAACCAAAGTGTCGGTCTATTCTATTATTTATAGTAAAATTGTCGCAGTCTTGGCTTTTGCTATAAGTTTGGGTATCTTAGCGGCAATTTCTCTGTTTGGTCTTAATGCATTTCATCTCATCGAATTCAGTCAAATATTAAGTACAGAACATCTAACGATGTCATTTATCGGTCTATACATAGGTATCCTCATCTTGGGTATTTTGCAAATCATCATGCTATTTACGCTTTTTGCATTATCCATAAAGGAAAGTTCCCAACTGCAGACCGGTATGATGATTCCCGGTTTTACAACCGCGGTGTGTTGGGGGGTGGGTTACTGGGTCCTTCTCTTCCAAGTGAATACATCCGCAATTCAAGGCGTATTATCTGTTTTGCAATTGATCCCGATCGTCAATATTTTTACAACGATTGCCTATCTGGGTAATCAGAGCTTATCCGGTCTGGATCTTACACTATTCATGATCATGACGGCTGTCTTTTTGTGGGGGTCTCATATCGGGATTAGGAAGATTTTTAACGCAAAAAATACCATCAACCTATGAGCGGAGTGGTTTTAGTGTCCAATAACTATGAAAGAATTAGTCAAATGCTTGACCAACAAAAACGCAAGATGTTTCTACTGAGATTACTGACTCTATTAGTTGTTTTAATTCCAGTCGGTATTGGGGCAATCATTCAAAGCGTCATCTTACTTGGTGTTGGTATTGTGTGCGCCTTAATCATGTTTTTGGGATTTGGTTTGCCTACGATGAGGAAAATCGCAGATTTGAAAAAACAGTTGCGAGACAGCGAGCAAATGTGAGGAATTGCTTGTTTCAAGATTGACGGATCCACTATAGAGTATCGGTAAATTTCATCGACCGCCTTGTCGGAAAAGATGGATTGCGTGGCGTCGGCATAGTGGAGATACTGGTCTATGTACGCGCCAATTTGCGCTCGGTCATAGTGGTACAGTTTGCACTGCAGGTCAATTCTCTGTCGTATGGCGCGTACGCCTGTAGGTTCAGCCGCTCCCACAGTTCATTTTGTCCGACGAGGATCAGGGACATGGGGCTTTGTGCGTCCATTTTGAAATTCAATTAAAAGCGTACTTCTTCGAGCATCTCTCGGTCGAGTAAATGCGCCTCGTCCACAACAACGACCACCTTAGATGGTGGTCGGATCACTTTTCTCCGGTCAACGCAGATAAAACGTCGAGTTTGTGACCTTCTGGCGGTAAGGGATTGGTTGAACCCAGTTTGCGAAACCTATCAGCTTTTGACACGCAGCAACAACTCCTCTATGAATGATTCGTACATCTGCAACGCTTCGCGGTCGGGCTTGGTTTTGCTCTGGATCCCGGTATGCGAATATTCCACGATGCGTGATTTGCGCCGGATCACGGTATCGAATACCAATTCTTCATGGTCTTCACGTGCTTGTTCCAGCAAGAACGCGATGTCCTCGTTCTGATAATAGCCACGCCGTGATCGCGGTTACAGTGGTTTTGCCAACGCCACCTTTTTGCAAACCGAAGCTGATCGATATACCCACTTGTTGGACTCCCCCGAAACTGTCATTATTCACAGTGTAAGAGCGGTGTGCATGTTTCGTCAAAAGGTGTAAATTTAATTTAATGCATTATTCTACAAAAAATCATACAAAATTTTAAAAAAAATATACTATTGTGTATCTTTTGGTATTTTTATACAAAATAATTAAACACAACACTATACATAAAAGACATTTAAGTTATACTTATCAACAAGTATGATGGGAACTCAGAAAAGGAGTTCTCGCATATGTCTAATGAAAAAAATATATTTGACATACCCAAAGAAAGTGCAATCGATGAACCACAGTGGCTGTCTGTACACGAAATATCAGACTATCTACATATCAAAGAAGCGAGTATCTAGCGCTGGTTACGTGAAAAACATATTCCAGCTTACAAAATAGGGCGATATTGGCGTTTTGATAAACACGAAATCAATACGTGGATCAAATCGGGAAGAGCAGCCGATGTGGACAGGGGGATAGTAGATAAAGAATCCATCGACGAATAATCATCGCGTGCCAGGCGATGATTGCGTTGTTGCATTCATGGTCAGGTCGGATTATAATGCAAACAAGAACATGCGTTCGAGATGAAACGCGCTATTCGGACGTGCTATACAATTTTTAGCGATTCAGCAATTGCAGTAGAATAAGTGAAAGTGATAAGATAGTTTCAGTAACAAGGTTATACAAAATTTTCTTTAAATATGCAAAATTTGTATTGAAGATCGTTCGCGGATTTTGGACACAAAAAAACAATCACCATCCTCCTTTTCAGCCTTTGGCGGGGATTGAAAGAGATGGTGATTGTCACTACAGAGTATCAATGTAAGCTCTTTGATGTTGTATTGTGCTTCTCGATAACGAGAAAAACACGAATTTGCAACCAAAAACGCCGAAAAGATACCCATGAAACACTTAGAAAATCCCCCGCCAAAAATCGAAATAGGGAGTGGCATGTCATGGGATGTTATTCAAGAGGTCATCAAACCCAATTAATAAGTTAACATAATGTATATTATCGGACGTAATAGAAAAACAAATTTCAGGGCATCGTTATCCTGAATCACACGTCTTGACACTTATACCCCCATAGGTATATGATGTGCTCACGGATTTTTTTAAGGAGGTTTTATCACCGTGCTTGAATCGATCACTGTACAAGAGTTTCATGACAAAATGCAAACCAACGATGTGTTTTTGCTCGATGTCCGTGCCACAGCAGCTTATGATGAATGGAAAATCAGCGGTAAAAATATCGTTTCTGTCAACATTCAAACATCAAAGTTAAAAGAATTTGG
>JABEUY010000146.1 GCA_013044175.1 Bacilli bacterium | reverse complement strand
TGTCGAAGGTGGCGAAACCATGAGCAGCGGTGCATCGTCCGCAGAAAATCTCAATGTATTGACCAGTACGCAAGAAGTCGTCAAAGAAGCTCTTTCAAAGCTTGGCTATGGCCAGTCGATGTATGAGCTTTTAAAAGAACCGCTTCGCGTACTTACTGTCCGTATTCCAGTCCATATGGATGATGGAAACGTAAAGGTATTTACCGGCTATCGTGCGCAACACAACAACGCGGTTGGCCCAACCAAAGGTGGAATCCGCTTTCATCCTGATGTCACAGAGGATGAAGTGAAGGCGCTCTCCATTTGGATGAGCATCAAATGTGGTATTGCGAATCTGCCCTATGGTGGCGGAAAAGGTGGCGTTATTTGCGATCCTCGTGAAATGTCGTTTCGCGAGCAAGAGCAAGTAGCACGAGGCTATGTTCGCGCGATCAGTCAAATCGTGGGCTCTGCAAAAGATATTCCCGCTCCTGATGTTATGACGAATTCGCAAGTCATGGCTTGGATGATGGATGAATACAGCCGTATTCGCGAATTTGATTCTCCTGGATTTATCACGGGTAAACCGATCGTGCTCGGCGGATCGCAAGGGCGTGATACCTCGACAGCACGCGGAGTAGCGATATGCATTCGTGAAGCAGCGAAAAAGCGTGGTATCGAGTTAAAAGGTGCTCGTGTGGTCGTACAAGGCTTTGGTAACGCAGGTAGTTATCTCGCTAAGTTTATGCACGACTCTGGCGCAAAAGTCATTGCGATTTCAGACGCGTATGGCGCATTACACGATGAGAATGGTCTCCATATCGATTCCTTACTCGAACGTCGTGATTCATTTGGTACTGTCACGAAATTATTTAAAAACACGATATCGAATCAAGAATTATTAGAGCTTCCTTGCGATATTCTTGTTCCTGCTGCGATTGAAAATCAAATTACGAAACAAAATGCTGATCGTATTGCTGCTCAAATCGTCGTCGAAGCAGCAAACGGTCCTACAACACCTGAAGCTACAAGGATACTTAGTGAAAATGGTGTTCTATTAGTACCAGATGTACTTGGCAACTCTGGGGGAGTTATTGTATCTTATTTTGAGTGGGTACAGAATAACCAAGGGTACTATTGGTCAGAAGAAGAAGTGGAAACCCGTCTAGAAGAATTGATGGTTCGCTCTTTTGAGACCGTATATCATACTGCCGAAGCGCGCAGAATTGATATGCGACTAGCTGCCTACATGGTCGGGTTACGTCGCATGGCGGAAGCTGTCGAACTGCGCGGTTGGGTATAGCACTGTTGTTTGTAGGAGGTAGAGATATGCAGGTGGATTCCATGACATTACACGACGCTAAAAACGAGATTAGCGTGCCAAGCGGTCGCGTTAAAATCCACATTCGTTGTCGCCAATGCGGAGAAGTCTTTATTCTTCGTGGCGTCAAAGATCATCGTGGTCATGTTGAGACGGGTTTTCGCCGATGCCTGTGCGATAACGATAAGGACTTCGATATCGAAACGGTAAGCTGACAGTCTTACAGTTGATAGACCTGATTGCAGATGGTTGCAGTCAGGTTTTTTTGTTGTCAATAAAAAAAGCGCATCGTGGAAACACTACAATGCAAGGAAACATCGAAAGGGTGGTCACGATGCGTCTGCAAATGCATGTCATCGCGATCTTCGTCGCGTTAGGAATCAGTGTAATCGGTCAAGGAAAATGTTTTGCACAAAATGAACGTGTACTTTATGCTGGGACATCGGGTCGTGATGTGTTAACTCTCCAACAAAAATTAACGCAAATAGGTTATTACACAGGTCCTTTAAATGCCTCGTTCACAATAAGAACGTATCATGCTGTCCGCGATTTTCAATATGCATTCGGTTTACCGATCGATGGGATCGTCGGGGCACAGACTTGGGCTATGCTTGACCGTTCTACAAGTGGGCAAAGTACCACGATGCCAATTCATCAGCAGCCTACTGCCGCAACCACGTCATCGCTTTCACCAACGCCGTTAGGAAATTCGACATTTTCTGCTCAAGATATCAATCTTATGGCGCATGTTGTGTATGGGGAAGCAAGAGGGCAACCCTTTCTAGGTCAAGTTGCTGTCGCTGCCGTAATCATAAATCGTTACCATAGCGCACTATTTCCCCATTCGATCCCAGCGATTCTTTTTCAACCAGGTGCGTTTACTTCGTTATCGAATGGTCAGGCATGGTTGGGATTGCATCAAGAAAATGTTAAGGCGGTCATGGATGCCATTCACGGGTTTGATCCAACAAACGGGGCACTCTACTATTGGAATCCTTCCATATCGACATCATCTTGGATTTGGTCACAACCCATTATGTTAACCATAGGAAATCATGTCTTTGCAAAGTAGGTGTCAGGATGGGAAAACGCTTTTTGATTTCACTTCTCGGTTTATTTTGCCTCGGCTTTTTTGCCGTATCGATCTATGCATATCGTAATTACCGAATGAATTTGGCCGATCACAACACATTGACCTTGCTTCGCGTGGGTGCTTATCATCATTTGCTTTCCGATTTGACGACGATGAAGACGAGTTTTAAAAGCGCAGTTTTTACAAAGCAACCTCAGATGGCCAAAAAGCAACTTTTATCAGCGCAACATGCTGGTATTGCAGCCATGAGGCATATCGATTTTTTACATCTCTACGAAAGCAATCGCCGTTTTGCTTATCAATTTTTGCAAACTACGATTGATCAATCGGATCGGTGGTTATCTTCACCGCAAAGGCTCACACAACTCGACATGCATATGCTGAACGGATGGACGAAAAAGATCGATCAATTCACTTCACCGATTAAAAAGAAAATTACAGACTGGAATCATCGTAAAGAAGCTGCTCTTTTTGCCGATGATAGCATTATTTTTCCTGTTAATCAGCCTATGGCACGATCCAATACGACATTTCCTTCGCCGAAGATTACTTCTCAACAATTAATACACATCCGACAAAAAGTAAAACAACTATTTCATCTGACTGAACTTCCTATCACCGATATCAAAAAGTACGAACCAAGTGATGAAGCACCTTATTATGTCGTTTCTTTTCGTGATGTAATGGTTGCATTACGTGACCCATCGCTTACTTTACTTTGGTTTGATGATTCTAGACCACCCTCAACGCATCCCACTTCTTTATCGCTTGTCGATGAAGAGCAAATCAGTTTGGGATTTTTGCAAAGGTTAGGCATTCACGATGTTCATATGACACAATATGCTGATGATTTAGGAAGATTTACGTTGCGCTTTTCTCGGCATAATGGTAATGCTATTGATGATGATCATGCTATTACGATTATTTTCGCTCCGAAAAGTCAACAAATCGCACGATATTATGCGACACCCTATTATCGTCATGAAGTCATATCGAAAAATTTTGCTAGCCGTCCAATGGTTTCACTCACTTCTATACTTCGTGATTTTAATCAGCCAGTCCGCGTATTATCCGCTCGACTTATCCGCCATGGCAAGAAGCAGATTATAGGAACACAAGACGAGTACCAAGTCGAGCTTCGCTACCATGGGGAGGATTACATGGCGATCATCGATGCACATACGGGCAACCAATTGATGTTATCCGCTGTAAATCCCACGTAAGCATTTTCGATTTCCAATCCCATCTCTTTTACCCTGACTCGAGAAAAGGTATAATACCTAAGGTTAGGGGTGAGAAAACCGTGCTGCCGAATGTTGGACAAAATGTGCAAATTCATAAAAATGACGACCTTGATAATATCGGCGAATCTCGAGTACTCGATTTGCGATCAGAAGGAATCTATCTCGATTTGCCGCTTTCAAAAAAAGATCGGCGATGGCTGAATCTTCTCGCCGATGATTTTATAGCTGTCTCTTATGTTGCATCAGATGGTGCTGTATTTCATTTTAACGCAAAAGTTAAAGGGAGCTTGGTATTCGATAATCTTCCCTCAGTACTTATTGAAATACCTCCTGAGGACGCCATCACTCGGATACAGCGCCGTTCTTTTGTGCGAATTGAGATCGGTATTCAAGTATCGATTCTTCATTTTCAACTCGGAGAAGTTAATCAACTTCAGACTGTTTATGGTATGACATATGATTTAAGTGGTGGCGGTTTATCCTTTCGACCTACGAGAGCGATGGACTTCAAAATCGGGGATCATGTAGCTGTCAAATTTAATCTACCGTCAGATTCCTCGAAAGATCTTCCGATCAGTGCGGAAGGTACGATTGTTCGAGAAAAATATGATGAGTACAATCGTTTGAATTTTGGGGTGAATTTTGAACGGATATCACCTTCAGGGCAGCAAAGAATCATTCAATTTGTTTTTAAAAAACAAATTGAGCTTCGTAGTAAGGGATTACGTTGATCAAGAATTAGGATGTGTCGAAACAAATGGAAGTTTTTCAGATCGCGATTGACGGTCCAGCAGGTGCCGGAAAGAGTTCTGTCGCTAAAAGAATCGCTGGGGAATTAGGCATTCCTTATATCGATACGGGCGCGATGTATCGTTGTATTGCTTTGCAATGTCTTGAAGATAAGATTTCTACGGAAGACGAAGGGTCTATTGCCAAGATTGTTGAAAATGCTAAGATTGAATTTCACGTGATTGATGGTCAACTCTGCGTTTTTTTGCATGGTAAGGAAGTAACACAAGCCATTCGAACACCAGAAGTTACAGAACTTGTTAGTGTGATCAGTGCATTACAAGTCGTTCGAACCCATCTCGTTACGCTTCAACAATCGATCGCTAAAAGTACGCAACGTATGATTATGGATGGAAGAGATATTGGAACAAGCGTTTTGCCCGATGCCAAAGTTAAGATATTTCTAACGGCCAATTTACAAGAAAGAGCACGGCGTCGATACCAAGAGATGGTGGATAAAGGATTTATGATTCATCTTAACGACGTTACTCATGATCTTGCGGTCCGCGATGAAATCGATCAAAATCGTAAAATTTCTCCCTTGCGACCTGCAAATGATGCTATTATAATAGATAGCTCGAATTTATGTTTTGAAGAAGTGATTGTGATGATTTTGGCTCTTTGTCATCATCGATTTTTACATCAGGATGGTCGGTGAACCTTATTGTATTATCTTACCCAACTTGCGGTCAGACTATGGTTACGCATCTTTCTTGGCTTGCGCATCGAAGGTTCACGGGATGTTCCAATGCGAGGCGGCGTCTTACTTTGCAGTAATCACATTTCAAACTGGGATCCGGTCGTATTAGCTGCGTGTTTATCTCGCCCGGTTTCTTTTCTTGCGAAAGAAGAATTATTTCGCATACGATGGCTTAAACCGATCATCACCAAACTTCATGCCTACCCGATCAAACGTGGCGCAGCTGATCATCAGGCGATGCGTACGGCTGTGGATGTCATGAAAAAAGGCAATTTGTTAGTCATGTTTCCAGAAGGTACAAGAAAGAATCATGGCTCGATGGTGAAAATTGAACGTGGCGTCGGTTTGTTAGCGATTCGCGCAAATGTTATCATAGTACCCGCGAACATCAGTGGGTCTTACCGATTTTTCGGTCGTTTGCGTGTGAAGTTTGGTGAACCTTTTTTATTGACAGTACAAGATGATCCTTCATCGTCAAATCGTCTTTCCGTCGATGAAGCGGTAGAAATGATCGCTACACACATGCGGCAACTGTCTGGGGAGGGATTGAGAAATTGACGGTCGTTACGCAAAGTGCCGTTTTACTTATTATCGTGTTACTTGGCGTCTGGCTGTACGGTTTTCAGCTTTCAATGCGCTTGTCAGCATATGGCGTCAAAAATTCCAAAGGGATTGGCAATCGTTTTCGTCTCTTTGCATCCGCGATTCTTTTTGTAGCGATTGTAATCGGAACGCTTCATCTTCTTCACGTGATTTCGATGATGATGTCGATCATTTTTTACATACCGATCGTCATCGGGTTTATCATCTTTATGGTTTGGTTACAGAAATATCTGCGTGTTACCAAGGAGGATTCTAATCATGAGTGAACAAGAACAGTCCATGCAAGAACTTACCCAAGAATTTCAAACCGGTCAGGTCGTACAAGGGAAGATCACGCGGATCGACGGAGACAACCTTGTGATCGATTTTGGCTATAAAGAAGAAGGCGTCGTCACAAAAAAAGAATGGTCATTTGCTTCTCTACCTGCATGGCAAGACATCGTTACGATAGGGGAAGTTTATGATTTCGCGATACTTTCACTGAATGAGCCACCGCAACTATCGCGTAAAGCAACGGTGAGTGCTTTGACTTGGGAGAATTTGCGTCATCGATTTGAACAGCATGAAGTATTTACGGTAAAAATCCTCACCGTGGTAAAAGGCGGTTTGGTGGCTGATGTGGAAGGATTACGGGCGTTTTTACCTGCATCGCTTGTCGATGTAAAATTTATCCAAGATCTTTCGGGTTACATCAACCAATCGATTGAAGTCGTCATTGCCGAAGTATCGGAAGATGATAAACGACTTATCCTTTCCCATAAACAAGTGAAGTTGCAAGAGGAACAACTAGCCAAACTCGGGAAGTTCGATGAGTTTGCTGTCGGTCAAAAGGTGAAAGGTACTGTTGCTCGCCTTACTCAATTTGGCGCTTTTATCGATCTTGGTGGTGTCGACGGTTTATTGCACATCTCCGAAATGTCCCATGAACGCATCGAGAAGCCGGAGGATGTCGTTACACCAGGGCAAGAAATTGAAGTGGAGATCCTGCGCGTTGAGAAAGAAGCAGGTCGTATCTCATTGAGTATGAAAGGCAAGAAAGTAAGTGCATGGCATGCTGTTTTAGACCAATTCCAAGTCGGTGCGATTGTCGAAGGCACGGTAAAGCGCCTTTCAAATTTTGGTGCTTTTGTTGAAGTGGCACATGGTATCGAGGGATTAGTTCATGTATCACAGATCGCCGACAAACGAATCGCACATCCTTCAGAAGCGTTATCAGCTGGGGATCAGGTAATGGTTAAGATTTTAGAGATCAAACCTGACGAAGAACGCATGGCACTTTCGATTCGCGAAGCGAAAAAAGAAACGACGCGTCGTGAAGAAAAGAAAAAAGTTAATGCTTTTGTTGATAAACAAACCACAGAATCGACTTCGACAACGATCGGAGATTTGTTTGGCGATCTATTGCGCGACAAATTCAAATAAATTGCTTTACCATTTCATGAAAAAGGAGGCGATCGGATGCCCAAAGTATTGCAGGTACTACCCGGTTCTCTCGCCGAAGAAATTGAAATTGAAGCTGGGGATGATATCGTAGCGATTAACGGACAACCGATCCGCGATATCGTCGATGTTCAATTCGCAATTGCCTGCGAAGAGATGACGATTGAAGTCAAAAAAGCGTCTGGCGAGGATTGGCTGATCGAAGTCGACAAAGATTATGATGAAGACTTAGGTATATCGTGGGAAAATCCCACGGTTGATAAGGTGAAGCTCTGTCATAATAAATGTGTCTTTTGTTTCGTCGATCAAATTCCAGGAAATATGCGAAAAACGTTGAATATGCGTGATGACGATTATCGCCTCTCCTTTTTGCATGGGAATTTTGTGACACTCACCAATTTAAAACAAGAAGATTTAGATCGTATCGCAACGCTTAAAATGTCACCACTTAATATCAGTGTGCACACCACGAACCCGGAATTACGCAAAAAAATGCTGGGTAACAAAAAACGTGCCGGTGATATTTTAGATCAGATTCGTTTTCTGGCCGATGCAGGTATCGAAATGAATACGCAAGTCGTGCTCTGTCCGAATTGGAATGATGGCGAGGAGCTCGAACGAACGATTGAAGAACTGTCGGCATTTTATCCTGCCGTACGTACACTATCGATCGTACCTGTCGGTTTAACTCGTCATCGAAAAGGGTTGCCTGAGCTTCGAACAGTGACGAAAGATGATGCATTTGACGCGATCATTCGTATTGGCAAATGGCAGGATCGACTACGACCCTTGCTCGGCGCTAATTTCGTCCATGCTGCTGATGAATTTTATGTCATCGCAGGTGCGCAAGTTCCAACTGCACTGTACTATGATGAGTTTGCGCAAATCGAAAATGGCATCGGCCTTATTCGTACTTTTCAAGATGGTTTTGCACGCTTGGAATCAGAAATGCCATCGATGCTCCAACGCAAACGAAAAGTCGGTGTCGTCACGGGAACATCAGCGAGTCGTACGATGTTCGATTCTGCTGAACGACTCAATCGGATCGAGAATCTGACGGTTGATATTCATGTGATAGAAAATCGGTTTTATGGTGAACAGGTTACAGTAACGGGATTGATTACAGGACAAGATATCATCGCGCAGGTAAAACCAAAAGCGAAATCCGATGTGCTTATCATTCCCGATGTGATGTTAAAAGATGATCGAGATGTGTTTCTTGATGATTATACTGTGGAGCGGGTACAAGCTGAACTCTCAACAACTGTGTTGATCGTTCCTACAACTGCAAGTGGATTCGTGTATGGCGCAATCGGTAAAACCGCCGAACTTCCTGTACGTAGACGCTATGAAGCGACTTTACGATCCGCTTCGTCAAGTTGATCGCAAGAAGTCGTTGCAAACCAGAGAGGATGATTCGGATTGGCAGAACGTGTTGTAGCCATTGTAGGAAGACCTAATGTAGGAAAATCAACGTTATTCAACAAAATCGCGCGTGAACGTATCGCGATTGTTGAAGATCAACCAGGAATTACCCGAGACCGAATTTATTCACCTGCTGAATGGACAGGCACCCATTTTCGGTTGATCGATACAGGTGGCATCGAGATCGGGGAAAATGACCAGATTTCAACGCGAATTCGTGCTCAAGTTGAACTTGCTATCGACGAGGCTGCCGTCATCGTTTTTCTTGTTGATGGGCAAGCTGGCATGACACCGGCAGATCAGGAAATTGCAGATCTTTTACGCAAAAGCGCAAAGCCCGTAGTGGTGGCTGTGAACAAGTTGGATAGTCCGAAATTGCATAATCTTGCGTATGAGTTCTATGAACTCGGTTTTGCTGCGACCGTTGCGATTTCTGCTGAACATAGCATCGGTACCGGAGATTTATTAGATGAGATCGTCGGTCAATTCGGTGAAGCTATTGAGCCAGTGACCTATGGGGACGATGTGATTAAAATCGCTGTCATCGGTCGCCCTAATGTCGGCAAGTCTTCCTTGATCAATGCGATCTTAGGCGAGGAGCGAGTTTTAGTCGGCGATGTAGCGGGAACGACACGTGATGCCATTGATACGTTCTTTACGATGGAAGATCATCAATTCGTTTTGATCGATACTGCTGGTATGCGAAAACGCGGTAAAGTTTATGAAAAAACCGAAAAGTATAGTGTGCTTCGCGCTTTAAAAGCGATAGAACGCTGTGATGTCGCGATTTTAGTCATCGACGGGGAACAAGGAATTATCGATCAGGATAAACACGTGATCGGTTATGCGCTCGATGCAGGTAAAGCGGTGGTTGTCGCTATCAATAAATGGGATATTGTCGAGAAAGATGATAAAACTGCACAAGAATTTGAGAAAAAATTTCGCTCGCATTTTCCCTTTATCAGTTATGCACCGATCGCTTTTGTTTCGGCAAAGACGAAGCGTCGCGTTCGCAATCTGCTTGAATATAGTGTGGTTGCCGCGGAAAATCATGCGATGCGAATCGCAACGTCGACCGTGAATACGATCATTCAAGAAGCGATCGCTTTGTCGCCACCACCTACGGATAAAGGTAGACGACTGAAAATTTACTATGCAACGCAAGTGAGCGTAAGGCCACCAACGTTTGCGATCTTTGTGAACGATCCGGAAATTATGCATTTTTCGTATGTGCGCTATCTGGAAAATCAACTGCGTTCTTCCTTTGGTTTTGAAGGTACTCCTCTTCGCATCTATATTCGCCAACGATCCTAACAGGAGGCCAAAATTATGGCTGTTTTTACGTTTATCGTCAGTGTGCTTTTTGCCTATCTGCTCGGCTCTGTCAGTTTTAGTTACATCGCAGGTAAAATGGTAGCAGGCGTCGATATTCGTCAACATGGCAGTGGCAATGCCGGGGCGACGAACACCCTTCGCGTCATTGGCGTGAAATGGGGTTTGATCGTCCTGCTCGCCGATGTGTTCAAAGGTGTTCTTGCCGTGGCTTTTGCTCACCTCATTACAGGTGGTTCCCTCGTCGCGATGACGTTCGCTGGATTGTTTGCGATCATTGGACACAATTGGCCGATCTACTACGGGTTTCGTGGAGGAAAAGGGGTTGCAACGACGATCGGCGTCTTGTTTACCCTTGGTTTTATGCCTGCCTTATACGCTGGACTTGTCGGTTTGGTGCTGATCGTTTTAACGCGGTACGTATCCTTAGGATCGCTTGTTTTTGTCACGTTAACCCCGATCTTTGCCATTGCGATGCGATTACCATGGTATGTGATCGTGATCGCTTTTGTCATCGCCATCATGAGCTTCTGGCGCCATCGAAGCAATATTGAACGCTTGCTTCATGGGCAAGAACGTAAGGTTTTTCAACGATGAAAAAAAAAGAAAGTACCAAACGTAGTAAGGTTGTCGTCGTCGGCGCGGGAAGCTTTGGTACAGCACTTGCAACGACATTAAGTGATCAAGGTCATCACGTCACTTTGCTTGCAAGAGATGCGACAATTGTTGAAGCGATCAATACGCATCATGAGAATCCTCGCTATCTTCGCGGTGTGACGTTGCCAGATTCACTTCGCGCTAAATCATACGATGAGGGCATTGACGATGGCGATCAAGTCATCGTTCTTGCAGTTCCAACGCATGCCATGCGTCAGACTTGTCAGTGGATAGCGCCAAAGCTAACGTCAACGACGATGTTACTTCATGTCACAAAAGGTTTTGAAGAAGCGACCGGTTATCGCATGAGTCAAGTGATCGAAGAGGAATGCCCTTTCGTCCCCCGAGAAAACCTGGTGGTCGTCTCTGGACCTAGTCATGCTGAGGAACTTTCGCGACGCATGCCAACGACCTTGGTTGCCGCAAGTCGTTCGAAAAAAACCGCGGAATTCGTCCAAGATCTCTTTATGCATCGCTATTTACGCGTATATACAAATCCAGATGTGATCGGTACGGAAGTGGGCGGCTCATTAAAAAATATCATAGCGCTTGGCTGTGGCATATCGGATGGCTTGCAGTATGGAGATAATGCGAAAGCCGCTTTAATGACGCGAGGACTTGTTGAGATTACCCGTCTTGGCGTCGCTTTAGGTGCTGATTATAATACGTTCTCTGGATTAACGGGTACAGGCGACCTTATTGTGACTTGCACCAGTAAGCACAGTCGTAACTGGCAGGCAGGATATTTGTTGGGTCAAGGGTTGTCGCTCGATGAAGCGCTTCGTCAAGTTGGTATGGTGGTTGAAGGCGTAAAAACGACACCGACAGCTTTACGACTCGCAGAGCAACATAGGGTTCATTTGCCCATTGCAGCTGCGATCAACGCTGTCTTGTTTCAGCAAAAATCGCCGAAAGAAGCAGTGGCTGATCTGATGTTACGAAGTAAAAAGCATGAAGTTGAAGAATATGTTCATGAATCATCCGCTAGCTGGCAGTATCCATAAATGATAAACTAACGATGGTATACATACGGTAATCATCGAAAGGGGAAATTTATTATGTCAACTTATCCGCAAGATTTACTTTATACCAAAGAGCACGAATGGGTACGATTTGAAGGTAACCGCGCTCATATTGGAATCACCTCGTTTGCCCAAAGCGAATTAGGCGATATTGTCTTTGTAGAACTGCCGGCTGTCGGCAAAGAAATTCGGTTTGGGGATACGTTTGGTACGGTGGAATCGGTCAAAACAGTTTCCGATCTTTTTGCGCCGGTTACTGGTAAAATCGTTGCGATTAACGAAGCTCTTCAAGATGCCCCTGAAAAAGTGAATGAAGATCCCTTTGGTGAAGGTTGGATGATCGTCGTTGAAGTCACCGATAAGCATGAAGCCGAATTGTTAACAGCCGACGCTTATCAAGAGGTTGTTAACGAATAAAATGTCTTGGTCATTTCGTGTCATAGATACAGGTTCAGCTTCGGCTGCGATGAACATGGCGCTTGACGAGGCGATTTTAATGGAAGTCAGTCAAGGGCATTCTCCTTCGACGATACGCTTTTATCGTTGGGATCGCCCAAGTATTTCACTAGGATACTTTCAACGTGCGACCAAAGAGATCGATTTTGAAGCCATTCAAAAAAAAGATTTTGATTTCGTCAGAAGAATGACAGGTGGACGTGCTGTTTTACATGATCGTGAGCTTACGTATAGTGTGACCGTGCCCGATGAACATGAACTCGCCAAATCGAGCATCGTCGAATCTTACCGTAAGTTATCGTTAGGGCTTCAAGAAGGTTTTTCGCAATTAGGTTTGCATGCTGAAGTTGTATCTCTTGAAGATGAAGGGATGCGAGAAAAATTCAAATCGGGTGATTCGGCAGCCTGCTTTGATTCTCCGTCATGGTACGAACTTGTTGTTGAAGGTAAAAAAATCGCAGGTAGTGCTCAAGTTCGCTCGCATGGCGGTCTTTTACAACACGGATCATTGTTGTTGGATTTAGATGTTGACGATCTGTTTGATGTCTTGCTTTTTCGTTCCGAGAAACACAAGCAGTTATTACGTCAAGATTTTGATGAACGCGCTATCAGCGTAAAGCAACTGGCGCATCGCGACGTGAGTTATGAGGAAGCAAAGCAGGCATTTTCTGTTGGTATGCAAAATGGATTGCCGTGTTCGATTCACCCTGGCAGTGTGACAGAACGTGAATGGACACTTGCTCATGAATTACTGCAAACAAAGTATTCACAAGATAGTTGGAATTTTCGACGATAACCCTAAGAGAGAGCGGAGGATCCGCTCTCTCTTTTTTTAGCATGTTCTATTCGTACATTCTTGGCATATTCATTAGACAAGGGAGATACGATTCGTTTTCTTGTCTGGAGGGTTATTATTGGATCGACAAATGGTATTTCAAGACGTGGCAAAACGAACGGGTGGCGATATCTATCTAGGTATCGTTGGCCCTGTTCGCACCGGCAAATCCACTTTTATTAAAAAGTTTATGGAATTGATCGTCTTGCCTGCGATCACGGATGAAGAAATTCGTATGCGTGCCATTGATGAATTACCCCAAAGTGCTGCAGGTAAGACGATTATGACAACAGAACCCAAATTTGTCCCCAATCAGGCAGCAACGATTGAAGTTGCACAAGGAATCACGATCGATTGTCGACTGGTTGATTGTGTTGGCTATGCGGTGAAGGAAGCTCGAGGTTATGAGGATGAACAAGGGCCAAGAATGGTCACAACACCATGGTACGATGATCCTATCGCTTTTGAAGAGGCGGCTGAGATTGGGACGCGAAAGGTAATCGCGGATCATTCGACGATCGGTATTGTCGTGACCACAGATGGTTCAATCGCAGAAATTGCGAGAGAGCATTATGTACAAGCTGAGGAAAGAGTCATTGAAGAATTGAAAGAGCTCGGAAAACCTTTTGTCATCGTCATAAATTCTATGGTTCCTTACAGTGCCGAGACGCAAACGTTACGTGCTGTTCTCGCGCAGCGATACGATATCCCGACGATCGCCTTATCTGCAAATACGATGACGGTTGAAGACATTTTACTCGTATTACGCGAAGCTCTTTATGAATTTCCCGTTCATGAAGTTAAAGTGAATTTACCGAGTTGGGTTATGGTTCTTGAGGAACAGCATTGGTTACGATTTACCATGGAAGAAGCGATTCGCAATACCATTCAAGACGTGAGACGATTGCGCGATGTAAATCATGTCGTAGAGCGGTTTTTAGAACTTGAATTTATCGATCGCGCACAATTATTACACCTTGATATGGGGCAAGGGATTGCTGCTGTGGAAATCGATGCGCCAGATACTTTTTATGATCAGGTTTTAACGGAAATCATCGGGGAAAAATTACGAGGTAAAGATCATCTTCTTCGCCTCCTGCGCGATTTATCTTTGGCGAAAAGAGAATATGATAAAGTTGCCAGTGCCATGCAAATGGTCAAAATTACAGGCTACGGCATCGCCCCGCCAGTGCTTGAAGAAATGAAATTGGATGATCCTGAAATTATCCGTCAAGGCCCGAGATTTGGTGTGCGCTTAAAAGCAACGGCACCTTCCATTCATATGATTCGCGTGGATGTCGAATCTGAATTTGCGCCGATTGTGGGAACGGAAAAACAAAGTGAGGAACTTGTCAACTATCTCATGCGAGACTTTGAAGAAAATCCACTGAAAATCTGGGAATCGGATATCTTCGGTAAATCCCTTGCTTCCATCGTTCGCGAAGGTATCGCAGCAAAGCTCTCGTTAATGCCAGAAAATGCGCAATTTAAATTGCGCGAAACGCTCTCTCGCATTATTAACGAGGGAAGCGGAGGACTAATCGCCATTATTTTATAGTCAATAAAGAAATCCATGGCAGTACTTGCGAGTTAAAAGCCGTCCTGTTATACTAGCACTTGTGCAGTGACGGGATGTAGCGCAGCCTGGTAGCGCGCTACCTTGGGGAGGTAGAGGTCCCGGGTTCGAATCCCGGCATTCCGACCATCGATATGCCCGCT
>JABEUY010000024.1 GCA_013044175.1 Bacilli bacterium | reverse complement strand
TTTGAAAGAGCTTCTTTGACGACTTCTTGCGTACTGGTCAATACATTGAGATTTTCTGCGGACGATGCACCGCTGCTCATGGTTTCGCCACCTTCGACAGGACAATTACATTCTGTAAAACGTCATGGACAGTATAACAGTACTTTTTCAAAACGGTCAAACATTACTTTTTGAACTTTTCTTGCGACGAAATGCTCTTGTCACAAGTTCATCCAAAAAGTCGCCAAGCGTGTAACCTGCATACCTCGCTGCGTCAGGAACCAGACTCGTCGCTGTCATACCAGGCAGTGTGTTGACTTCAAGGATGACCGGTCCTTTCGTTGCTGAAACGATAAGATCGACACGAGCGTAATCTCGACATTGCAAAGCTTTAAAAGCATTGATAGCAATACCTTCAATCGCATTCATTTGCTCTGTCGATAATCGTGCCGGTAAGATATGCTGACTTCCCCCTGTCGCATATTTTGACGCAAAATCGTAATAAGATGCTTTGGGAACGATTTCGATAATGCCAAGTACGCGGATTCCTTGATCTGTATCTGTAACAGCAGCTGTCACTTCCATACCTGTTATATATTCTTCCATCAAAATGGCAGAATCATAACGCAATGCTTCCTCAATACCTTGGCGCGCTTCTTGCGTCGTGCTAGCCAATGTCAGCCCGATCGTACTTCCTTCTTGGTTCGGTTTTATGATCATTGGCCACCCGATCGTTTGAGCGATTCGTTCCATCGCCTCTTCATCAATTCGTTGAAATTCCCAGTCCCTTTTTTCAATGATATATTCCTTGGCAAGGGGCAACCCATATGTCCTCAAAATACGTTTCGTCATCACTTTATCGATCGCATTGGCACTTGCTTGTACGCCAGAACCTACATAGGGATAGCCAAGAAATTCGAGTAACCCTTGTACCGTACCATCTTCACCCATTCGTCCATGGAGAGCTGGATAGACCACATCGGGTTGATACGTACGCAAAGCATGGATAAACTCATCTTTTGTATCGAACAATGCTACGTCATGTTGTTTTTGCGAAAGTTCCCGCGCAACCGTCTCACCCGATTGCAAAGAAATTTCCCTTTCCGCAGAAGTTCCTCCATACAAAACAGCTATTTTCATCTATTGACCTCTTCTCTTATGTAACATCGACAAAATCACTTCGATTGGCGCGAAATACGTAAAATCAGGATCAGTAACTTCAAAATGCGTCGCATGCGTCTGATTTGTTGTTCCGCCAACGTACAATTGCATCACTGGCAAACGTTTCGCTGGATATCCAAGATCAGTATATCCGGGAAGTCTTGGCGAGGTGATCATTTTCTGGCCAGAATCCTTTACGGTTTGATGAAAATACTTTCGTAGTGTCTCACTTTGTGTATACGGGGGATAATACGCAAGTATATTCATTTCAATTCCACAGCGTTCAAGTTCGATTTGAAGTTGTTGACAGGCCAATTCGTCATCAAAATAGGGAACATAGCGAATCTTAACCTGACATGTACGATCATGAAACGTTAATGCGAGTAAGGAAGTTTGAAAAATGTGGCTACTTACTTGACGTACCGTGTCATGCCATGCAAGATCTCGACTTTCCGAAAGGTGGACAAACCATAGTAGTCCATCCACTTGCCGAACATCCAAAAAAGTACGCGTCGGTAAATGATCAGCTACATGCGTGCTAAGAACCATATCGATTTGTTGAAAAAGGCCGGCATCCATCATTTGCTTTTTTCCCGGTAAAAATGAATTGACTTGATCTAGCATTGCCGGTAAACATTCTTCACCAGGACTCCCCATGATCGATAATGCCATATCTTGAGGAAATCGTCCGGTCTGATAGTGGTAAGCCAATTGAAAGGCATGTAAAGATTGAATATCATGACCACACAAATGAGCAAATTGTTTAGTCGAATCGTCCCAAACAGCATCCAAATCAGCGGTAAAAGCTAGATGGAAATCTGCTGTATCAGGATTTCCGAGTTGGATGACAGGAACTTTACCATTCACATAAAACTGTAAAGGTAGACCAAATTCAGCACAAAACTGCTCCCAAATCGTACGCGTATGATTTTCTTGGTAAGCAGGTTCTGCCGCTTGATGAAGTAATGAGGCATACTTCTTCCATGTCGCTTTCATCCTGACATCCAAAGCATAACCCTCTTTACACAGGGATAAAAAGATTCCCAGGTCACCATCGACCCGGGAATCGTCTCGTGTATCCTATCACCGATCAGGCAAAATAACGCGTCACGACTTCGATCGCATTTTGTTTGGCAACAACCTTGCCGTATTCAATTAAGACGGCAGGCGTAGTTGACGAGACTTCAGCATATTCATTCAAAATCGCAAAAACAGCATCGAAAGTCGCGTCATCCAATTTGTCATCTTCAAAAAACAAGTGGTAATTCCCCTTGTAAGCATAGAGCGAGCTTTCAAAATCTGTAAATGTAGCTAAACGCGAAATAGCTCGTATGACATCTTCGAAATCTTTAAAGCGAAAAACAGAAGATTGAAAAGGATCATTCGGCTCGTCCGCGATATCAGGAACATCTGAAAGTGCTGCTTGTCTAGGCAAACTTGGGACTTGCGTAACGATAACCACGACGCCTTCTTTCGGCATGGAGAAAGCTTCCACAGCAATCGGTCCAATAATTTCAAAACCGACTTCCGTATACGCGATTTCCATCATGTCCCAAAATAATTCTTGCACTTTCTTGCCATTTTGCCACATCTCTTCTTTCTCGATGCCACGTGCTTCAAGGTCATCGTAGCTAATGAAGATCCGAACTTTATTATTCGAAATTTTTTCAACGCGCATCCGTCATCACCCTTTCGAAGAGAGCGCAATACTTCGCAGTTCGATGCCGATTCAAGCACCTGCTTGTAGATATGATACTCACTTTTCTTCCTGAATGCCAGAGGAAAATCAAACTGGAAGAGATTTCGTCGAACCTCGCTCCATAATTTGATGAGGAAGAATCACGGTATAGGTGTTAAAAGGCTCATCATTCAGTAATTTGGTTAAAAATCGCATGGCAACAGCACCATAGTCATACATCGGTTGAGCCACCGTCGTCAATTGTGGTCTTGACATCTCCGTTAACTTGGTGTTATCAAATCCAATGATCATCACATCCTCTGGAACGCGAAGCTGTAGATCATAGCACGCATGAAGTGCTGCTAAAGCCATTTCATCATTGGCAGCCAAGAATGCTTCAAATCGATCGATAGATAGTTGCGATCGAACAGAAATCAACGAAGTTTCATAATCTTCCTTGGACGTAAACACAAACGCAGGATCAAGCCCGTGTTTTCTCATCGCTTCAGCATAGCCTTGACGTCGTTCTGCAGTTAGCGTACCTTCTTGTACGGAACCACCGACAAAAGCAATGTGTTTCTTACCTTTTGCGATTAGAAATTCAACAGCATCTTGCGATGCCTGACGATTATTAATATTCACCGAAGGGATCCGTTTTTCTTTATCATCTGTTCGGCATAATACGATAGGAAGTTGAGCATCTTCGAAAGTTTGAATA
>JABEUY010000145.1 GCA_013044175.1 Bacilli bacterium | reverse complement strand
TTTTTCCCCAAACAAGTCGCTCCCTTTCCTTTACGCAATCACATCGAGGTGACTGGCTAACACATCGATCTCTGCGGGCAACTCACCGCCATACTCGCCATCGATATTCACATCCACTTCTTCTTTGGAAAAAATGGTAATACGCTCGCTTTGCAAATAAACGACACGTTCATCGAACACGTGCTCGCCGCGCATGCAGGAACTGACCAGACGAATCATATCGCCAAGGTTGGTCGGTTTAACGATCAATACATCGAATTTGCCATCATTCACCGAAGCGTTTGGCGCGATTTTCTCAAAACCTGCCACCGAGCGCGAATTGGTGATCAGACAAAGCATCGCTTGTCCATCGTAGACGTAAGAGGATGATTCGATCCGCAGATCGATTGGACGCACACGCGGCAACAGTTCAATCCCTTTGATGTAGTACGCCACTTGGCCGAGCATTGTTTTCATGCGACTGGTCACATCGTACGTGATCTCTGTCAACCGACCACACGCGGCGATATTGATGAAAAAACGTTCGGGCACGTCGTGGCCCTCGCGATCATGCACGCGGATACGGCCTAAATCAAGCGGCATCGCACGGCGACTTGCGATCAATTTCGCCGCTTCTTCGATCTGTAACGGCAGACCTAAGGCGCGAGCCAAATCGTTGGTCGTTCCCGTCGGAATGATGCCAAGCGTCGGGCGCACGTCACAGACGGCTAGACCATTGACCACCTCATTGACCGTGCCATCGCCACCGCATGCGACCACATAGGCAAATCCGTCCTGCGCTGCTATCATCGCAGCTTCTCTCGCATCATTCGTTCCTTTGGTCGCATGACAAGAAGCTTCAAGCCCCGATTCTTCTAAGATCCGTAATACTTCCGGTAGTTTTGCGCGAAATGCCTCACGCCCGGCTGTCGCATTGTATATCACACGAATCCGGGGACGCATACAATCACCGTCCCTTACGATAAGATAAGATCCTTGAGCAGTTGGTTAACCACAGCCGGATTGGCCTTTCCTTTCGTTTCTTTCATCATTTGACCGACGAGCGAACCGATCGCTTTTTCCTTGCCTTCTAGCACATCTTGTACCGCCGCTGGATTGCGTTCGATCACCGCTTTGGCGATCGCCGTCAACGCGTCCACATCGGAAATCTGGACAAGCCCCTGTTCTTCGATGATCTGTTTCGGCGCTTTGCCCGAATCGAGCATCGTTTTGAGCACGGTTTTCGCGATTTTCGTTGAAATTGTACCATCCTCAATCAGACCGATCAGATCAGCAAACTGTGTCGGCGTTACGCGGATCGCTTCGATCGATTCGCCTGATGCGTTCATATACGCGAGCACATCGCCCATCAGCCAGTTACTCGCCGCTTTCGGATCGCTCACTTGTTGCGCGGTCGCATCAAAGAATTCCGCCAAAAACCGGCTGGTTGTCAACACGCCAGCATCATACGCAGGCAGTCCGTACGCTTGCATAAAGCGTTCGCGCTTCGCCGCCGGCAGTTCTGGGATTTCCTCTTGGCATGCGGTCAAAAACGCATCGGATACGATGATGCGCGGCAGATCCGGATCGGGAAAATAGCGATAATCATGCGCATCTTCTTTGCCGCGCATCGAAATGGTCGAACCGGTCGCTTCATCAAAGCGCCGCGTTTCTTGCACGATCACTTCACCGCGCGTGAGCGCTTTTTCTTGACGCTGTTGTTCAAATTCAAGGCCACGTTCCACGTTACGAAAGCTGTTCATGTTTTTGATTTCCGCTTTGGTGCCAAACGCTTCTTGCCCGTAAGGACGAAGCGAAATGTTCGCATCACAGCGCAGCGAGCCTTCCTCCATCTTACATTCGGACACTTCGCAGTATTGCATGATCGCTTTGATCTGTTCGAGATACAAGCGCGCTTCTTCCGGCGTGCGAAGATCCGGTTCGCTGACGATCTCGATCAAAGGGATGCCTACGCGGTTAAAATCCACAAACGAACCATCGCCAAACGGTGAATGATTCAGTTTACCCGCATCTTCTTCTAAGTGAACGCGCGTGATGCCGATGCGTTTTTTCTCTCCGTTCACTTCGATTTCAACATAGCCCTGCTCGCCGATCGGCTCGTCATATTGGGAGATCTGATACGCTTTGGGACTATCGGGATAAAAATAGTTTTTACGATCGAATTTACTGTCGGTGCGCACTTGGCAGTTTAAGGCAAGCGCCGCTTTCATACCAAGGCGAAGTGCCTCTTCATTAAGGACGGGCAAGACACCAGGGCTTCCCATGCATACGGGACAAACGTGCGAGTTTGGCGGTGCGCCAAATGACGTATCACAAGAGCAGAAAATCTTCGATTTCGTTCCGAGTTCCACGTGCACTTCTAGACCGATGACCGTTTCGTACGTCATTGTGCAGCACCTCCCCATTTGGCTTCGCGTAACGCGGCAAACGGCGAATGTTTTTCATACGTGTCAGCGACGCGCAAGATCGTCGCTTCATCGAACATGTTACCGATGATCTGCAAGCCGACTGGCAGTCCTTCCACCACATCGCAAGGTACGCTGATCGCAGGAAGACCGGCTAAGTTAACCGGAATCGTGCAGATATCGATCAGATAATTGGTCACCGGATCATCGGACGCTTCGCCAAGACGAAACGGCAAAACAGGCGAAGTCGGAGCGACGATCACATCGACATGTTCATACGCTTGTTGAAAATCCTGTGCGATTAACGTGCGCATCTGTTGTGCGCGCTTATAATACGCATCATAATAACCGGATGAAAGTGCGTACGTGCCAAGAAGAATGCGCCGTTTGACTTCATCGCCAAAGCCGGCACTACGCGTCTTGCTATACATCGAAAGCAGATTATCCGCTTGTGGGGCTCGATAGCCATAACGCACGCCATCAAACCGCGCGAGATTCGAAGACGCTTCGGCTGGCGCGATCAGATAGTACGTCGCAATCGCATACGAAAGATGAGGCAGATGAATCGGTACGACCGTAGCACCAAGCGATTGCAACAGATCGATCGCCTTTTGCACCGCGTTTCGCACGCGTTCATCGATCCCTTCGCCCATCAACTCCGCCGCAACGCCGATTCGTAAGCCTTTCACATCCCCCGTCAAGGCACCCACATAATCATCGACCGGCACATTCGCACAAGTGGCATCACGTTCATCAAAACCAGCGATCGCCGACAACACGATCGCCGCATCTTCGACTGAATTCGTGATCGGACCGATCTGATCGAGCGAGGAGGCATACGAGACTAAGCCAAAGCGTGAGACACGACCGTACGTCGGTTTAAGACCGACCACACCACAAAACGAAGCGGGTTGTCGAATCGAGCCACCCGTATCCGAACCGAGCGCATACGGCACCATGCCCGCAGCAACGGCGGCTGCCGAACCACCTGACGAGCCGCCAGGCACATAGTCAGGATGCCAAGGGTTATGCGTAGAAAAATAGGCAGAATTTTCAGTCGTAGAACCCATAGCGAATTCATCGAGATTGACTTTCCCGATCAAAATACCACCGGCATGATCGAGTCGATGTGCCGCCGTCGCCGTATGAGGCGGAATATACCCTGCAAGGATCTTACTGGCGCATGTTGTTTCGACGCCTTCATAGCACATATTATCTTTTAACGCATACGGTATACCGGCAAGGACGTTATCCTCGCGTGTCGTCACAGTGGACGTCACCACCTGAGCACGTTGCTTGGCCACGTGTGATTCGGTGCGCAAAAAAGCTTGAATCACGCTATCTTGTTCTTCGATCGTGGTAAGACTGTGAAGGACCAAATCTTGCGGCGTGACTTCACCTTGTTGCAGTGCTTTTTGTAAGGCGCGAAGGCCTTTTCGAAAATCGATCACCCTCAACCCTCCCAAATTGGTGGAACTTTGAACTGGTCTTCTTCAGCTTCCGGCGCATTATGAAGAACGACCTCTTGGGGTAACGATGGCTTGCACACGTCTATGCGCATCATGGTTTGTCCTACATGGACACCATGCATCGGTTGAACCTCATCGAGATCGACTTCCTGTAACGTCGCGGCGTAATCGAGAATCGAGCTTAGTTCAACCGCTAACTTTTCTTCTTCCTCTTGCGTAAGATCAAGTCGCGCCAATTTGGCGACATGATCCACATCGTTTTGCGTTAATTTCACGCTTACGCTCCCCCTTTATGAATGTTGGCCGTTGACCGCAAGTAAGATCACGATCGAAATCAGCGAGAAACAAATTCCTAATAGATACAAAAAAGTAACGGTCTGCTTTTGCGACAGCCCCGAATCGATCAGACGATGAAACGTATGGCCTTTATCTGCCACATAGATCGGACGATTTTCCCGAAATCGTCGAAAGATGACGTAAAAGGCGTCCATGATCGGCACGCCAAGCGCAAGAACAGGAATCGCTACAGTAAATAGCGTCGCTGATTTAAAAGCGCCATCAATCGCGATCGAAGCCAGCACAAAGCCAAGCATCGTCGCCCCAGCATCGCCCATAAAAATTCGTGCCGGATAAAAATTATGGCGCAAAAAGCCAAGAGCCGATCCGAGCAAGACGACGGAAAGCATCGCCATATCCGTCTGACCCTTAATGAGCGCGATCGTCAATAACGTCACCGAAGAAATCGAAGCGATCCCCGCAGCAAGACCATCAATACCATCGAGAAAATTCAGCATATTCGTAATACCAACAACCCAAATCACGGTCGCCAGATAGCGCAACCACAGTGGAAATAACCAATAAGCACCGTGGCCAAAAGGTATACTCATCCCTTGAATGATCACATTAAAAAGCGGCAAGACACTCGCCGCAACGATCTGCACGAGAATCTTCGGCCAAGCTGGAAAATCGATTCTTCTCGTCTTATAAAAATCGTCGATCATACCGATACCAAAGATCAAAAAGCTTCCGAGCGCAATTCCCCAGAATTCCTGCGATCGGTGCATGAAAACTGCCGAGGTCAGAATAAAACCTACATAAATCGCCAAGCCGCCAAGCAAGGGGATCGGCTCTTTATGGATCTTTCTGGCATTAGGCATATCAACAAATCCCGCCTTTAGTGCGATGCGCTTCACGATCGGAACGAGCAGAAGCACCAGCACGAAACTCAAGGCGAGCGCAAAAACATACGGCATTCGGTAAGCCTCCCTAAGAGTAAAAACCGATGTTAGTATACCAAATTCATCAGGAGGTGAAAACGATCTCACGCGAAACGTTCATACGATTGCCCATTCTCGCATACGCTAAGGGCATATCAAGCGATTTTTACTCGCAAAAAGGGGATTCTGCCAATGGACTGGTGGGCACTCTCACAAATCATCACCTTGCCAGTGGCTTTCGTACTCGGACATCGCTTCTCCCGTTATACGTTTGTTCACATTCGACGAAAACATAAGCAAGACATCGGCACCTTTATACGCGGACGATAACTTCACACGATGCATCGCACAGATAGCGCGCATCTATGACGACAGCATCGCCCAAAATTCTTCTTCCGATAGGATACGTAAAGGAAGCGATGGATCATCACGCAAAAGATCTTGTGCTTTCTTCAGTTTCGAACCGGCTTCTTCTCCTGCGAGGACGAAGTCGGTTTTTTTACTTACACTGCTCATCACTTTAGCGCCGAGTGATGTCACCTTCTCCGTCGCTTGCTCACGCGATAGCGTCGCAAGGGTACCCGTGATGACAAACGTCTTACCGACAAACGGATGATCGCCCATCGGCTTAGCGATCAACGGTTGACGCATCGTCAAACCACATGCTCGTAATTCTTCGATCAAGGCGAGTTTGGTAGGATCAGCAAAAAACTGCACGATGCTCTGTGCCATCTTAGGGCCGATCTCATCTTGCGCGAGCAAGGCATCAAACGACGCTTCCTGCAATGCCTCCATCGTACCAAATGCGACAGCCAATGTCTTCGCCGCTTTTGCCCCAACATGGCGAATACCCAGCCCGAAGATAACGCGATCAAGTGGCTGTTCTTTACTCGCCGCAATCGCTTGTAAGAGATTACTGACCGATTTTTCGCCCATACGATCAAGCGTGAGTAACGCCTCACGCTCTACGTGATACAGATCCGGAATCGTTTTTACCAACCCTTGCTGATAGAGATTCTCAAGTAACGCTTCACCGAGACCGTCGATATTCATCGCTTGCCGTGAGGCAAAGTGAATCAGACTCTCGACCGCTTTGGCTGGACAAGCAGGATTGACGCATCGCCAAGCGGCTTCACCTTCTTCGCGCAAAAGCGCTTCTGAACAAGCCGGACAATCCACGGGAAAAACGATCACCGTCTCTTCGCCTGTGCGTTCATCAAGCACAGGACCGACGATTTCCGGAATGATGTCGCCTGCCTTTTGTACGATCACAAGATCACCGAGACGAACATCTTTTTCACGAATCATATCTTCATTGTGTAGCGTTGCCCGACTGACGGTCGTACCTGCTAATTGCACGGGTTCGATCAAGGCAGTCGGGGTGACCACGCCTGTGCGTCCAACGCCCCACTCGATCGAAAGCAACCGAGAAGTGGCTTGTTCAGCAGCAAATTTGTAGGCAACGGCAAAGCGCGGACTTTTCGCCGTATAGCCCAATTCTTCGGAAAGCGCAAAGTCATCGACTTTGATCACGACGCCATCGATATCATACGGTAACGTTTCGCGCAGTTTCCCCGCTTGTTCGATATAAGCGAGAATCTCGTCCACCGTTTGACACACTTGATGATAAGGATTGACGACAAAACCAAGCGCTTGCATACGAAGTAAGGCTTCTTCCTGGCCTAAAGCCAAGCCTTGTGGATTAGGCATCGCATAAGCAAAAAAAGCGAGTTTTCGCTTGGCGACAAGCGCTGGATCGAGTTGTCGTAGTGACCCTGCAGCAGCGTTACGCGGATTTGCAAAGAGTGCTTCACCCGCTTTTTGCCTTTCTTCATTAACCATCACAAACGATCGTCTAGGCATATACGCTTCACCACGTACTTCGATCGTTAACGGCTCTTGCAAGACGAGCGGAATCGCGCGTATCGTGCGCAGATTGGTCGTAATCTCCTCACCAGTCTGGCCATCCCCGCGCGTCGCGCCTTGAACCAATCGTCCTTGTTCGTAGCGTAACGCAATCGCCAAGCCATCGATTTTCAGTTCGCAGACAAAACGCACTGGCTTTGCACTCGCCGTTTGCACACGATGCACGAAATCGCGAATTTCCGCCTCATTAAATACATTGCCTAACGAAAGCATCGCAACGGGATGGGTGACTTTGGCAAAGCCACTTTCCGGCGTCATCCCGACACGCTGTGTCGGCGAATCGGGACGAATCCAATCGGGATGTTCCTTTTCCACCTCAACGAGTTCGTGCAATAAGCGATCATAGTCAACATCGCTGATCAGCGGTTCATCAAGCAGATGATAATGGCGATCATACTCTTTTAATCGCAAAAGTAACGCTTCATACGCCGCTTGGTTCATGGTCATCCTCCACTTTACGAATCGGGGCGAATTTGACAAGCAACCGTCGCGCTCCGATCGGTGCTTCAAACTCGATCGTCAGTTCGAGATCCTCCCCTTCACCAAAACAAGATAGCACGACCCCATCACCCCATTTGCGGTGCGTTGCCTTATCTCCGACTTGCCAAGACACGCTAAGATCCCCGCCAAAACCTGCCGGAATCTGATTGAGTGATTCACCCGTACGCGATTCTTTGCGCGGTACGATCACCGGCGTCGGTTTTTTCGTATCTTCAAGCAGATGCGCTGGGATTTCATCGAGAAAGCGCGAAGCGAGATTGTTATTAAAACGACCAAACAATGTACGCATCGAAGCGCGAGTCAGATAGAGTTCTTTTTTGGCTCGTGTAATACCAACATAACAAAGCCTGCGTTCCTCTTCTAACTCACTAGGTTCTGCAAGACTACGTTGATGGGGAAAAACGCCTTCTTCCATGCCGGGCAAAAACACGATGGGAAATTCCAACCCTTTTGCACTATGCAGCGTCATCAGTGTGACCCCTTCGTGATTACCACCTTCTTGTTCCGCATCAGCGACAAGCGCGACATCGGAAAGAAAACCGAGCAAACCGCCGTCTGGGTCTCTTTTCTCATATTCTTTCGCAACGGAGATCAATTCTTGCATATTTTCAAGGCGAGTCTGTGCTTCGATCGAATCTTCGGCAAGCAGCATGCGTTCATACCCCGATTGGGTGATCACCTGTTCGATCAATTCTGCGACTGACAGGTACGGTATCTGCGCAACGAAGCGGTCATACAACGAGACGAATTCTTGTATGCCCTTAAGCGAACGACTGATCACCTGTTTATGCGCATCATCGAGGATGACGGAAAACATCGAGCGTCCTGTCACATTGGCGATTCCCGTTATTTTCTCGACGGTCGTTGCACCGATCCCACGCTTTGGCACATTGATAACTCTGGCAAAAGAAAGATCATCATCCGGATTGACCAACAAGCGTAAATAACTGAGTAAATCTTTAATCTCTTTTCGCTCATAGAACTTGATGCCACCAAAGACGCGATAATTCACGCCAGACAACAAAAACGCTTCTTCAAGCGCTCGTGACTGCGCATTCGCGCGATAAAGAATCGCCACGTCATCAAGGGCAATGCCTTCTTCTTTCGTCTTTCGCACGATTTCCGACACGATATACCGCGCTTCATCTTGTTCGTTATACGCTTGATAGACGCGAATCGGCGTCCCTTGATCATTTTGTGTCCACAGGTTTTTCTTAGGTCGTCCTTCATTGTGCTCGATAACCGCATTCGCAGCATCGAGCACCGTCTGGGTTGAACGATAATTTTGTTCTAATAAAATCACTTTAGCATCGGGAAAGTCTTCTTCAAACGACAAGATGTTGCCGATATCTGCACCGCGCCAGCGATAGATCGATTGATCGGAATCACCGACCACGCACAGATTGTTCGCTTCACTCGTCAACAATTTCACAAGGCGATACTGGCTATGGTTCGTATCTTGGTACTCATCCACGAGGATATACTGAAATTTCGCATGATAAAAAGCGCGAACGGTCGGATCACTTTCAAGCAGTTGCACCGTTTTAACGATCAGGTCATCAAAATCGAGTGAATTTTGCGCACGAAGTCGCTTTTGATAGTCTTCGTAAAGCTTCGCGATTTGCGCTTCGTAAGGATTTTGTGCTTGATCCTGCGCTTTTGCCGGTGATGTCAACATATTTTTATAGTGACTGATCTGCGCGAGCACCGCTCGGGGTTCGAATTTTTTGGCATCCACGTTGAGCGCCGCTAAGCTACGCTTAATCGCGGTCACTTGGTCGCTCCCGTCAAGAATCGTAAATCCTTTATCATAGCCAAGTTTATCGATATCGCGGCGCAAGATCCGCACGCACGTCGCGTGAAATGTTGCCACCCAGATATCTTTCGCATAAGGTCCCACCAGCTTCTCGACACGTTCACGCATCTCCGCTGCCGCTTTATTCGTAAACGTAATCGCTAAAATACACCAAGGCGCTACGCGCTTTGCCTCGATCAAATAACCGATGCGGCGAGTCAGTACGCTCGTTTTACCACTGCCTGCGCCTGCGATGATCAATAGCGGTCCTTGCGTCTTTAGTACCGCTTCTTGTTGCTGTTCGTTCAGTCCTTCTAATAAAGTTTGCGTATTAGACATCATCACGGTACCGCTCCTCAAGTTGGCGTAACCGCTGCTCGGCTCGCATGCTTGCCATCTCTCGCGTAACTCCTGTCGCAATCACATGCCCCATTTTGCGGCCCTTTCGCGCCTCTTTTTTCCCATAGAAAAAAACACCACTTTCCTCATCTGAGTCATCGGTGAATCCGACCTGCTGATACGGTTTCTCCTTAGAAGACAAAAAGAAATCGCCTAAAAGATTGATCATGACAGCAGGCTTTTGCTCTGTTGGACCGAGTGGTAATCCACTGATCGCCCGACAAAGTTGAGCAAATTGACTCGTTCTCGCCGATAACTTCGTGTGATGACCTGAATTGTGCGGTCGTGGTGCCAATTCATTAACAAGAACGCGGCCATCGCGCGTATGAAACATCTCAATCGTCAGAAGACCAACGAGTTGGCAAGCTTTGGCGATGGTAAGGGCGATCTTAATCGCTTCTTGTTGTACTGCATCGGGAAGTGTCGAAGGCGCTATCGACCGATAAAGAATATGGTCTTGATGTTCATTGTCGATAACAGCAAACGTCGTATACGAACCGCGCTGATCGCCTGCGACGATGACGGACATCTCACGTTCATAATCGACCCAGGCTTCGAGCGTGCAAGGCACTTCGCCAAGGGCGATATAAGCTTCTTGCGCTTGCTCATACGACGTGATTTTAGCTTGTCCTTTCCCATCATAACCTTGTTCCGCCGTCTTTAAGACACAAGGTAAGCCGACTTGATCAATCGCTTCGTTGAGATCACGCGCTTGTTCGATCGGTGCTACTTTCGGTTGCGGTATCGCATGCTCTTTGAGAAATGCTCGTTCGCGTATGCGATTTTGTGCGATAGAGAGTATGTCAGGAGACGGATAGGCTTTAGCATACTTCGCCATCGCACGTACCGCTTGGATCGGAAGCAATTCCGTATCATACGTAATCACATCGACCCCTTTGGCAAATGCGATCATCGCATCCATGTCATTCAGTTGACCGAGATGAACATGGTCGGCGACCAACGCTGCTGGATTCTGTGCGTCCGTCGCGTAGACAGACATCGTTAGACCCAGTGCTTGTCCGGCTTGGCAAGTCATCTGCGCCAGTTGTCCATCGCCGATAATGCCGATTTTTTTATACATCATAAAGTGCCTCCGGTAAAAAATGGATCGTCCAGGCTGCTATCAAGAACACTTTGTGTTTGCGCTTCGCGAAACGCTTCGAGGCGTTTAGCAATCGTTCCATCATGAATCCCAAGGATAGACAGCGCGAGCAATCCAGCGTTTTTGGCGCCTGCCGATCCAATCGCTACAGTCGCCACAGGAATGCCACCTGGCATCTGGACGATCGAAAGCAAACTATCTAGACCTTGTAAGGCTTTGCTTTGCACAGGCACTCCGATCACTGGCAAAGTAGTCATCGCGGCGACCATGCCAGGAAGATGCGCTGCACCACCAGCGCCTGCGATAATCACGGCAATACCGCGATCTCGCGCTGTTTTGGCATACGTCACCATTCGTTCTGGCGTACGATGAGCTGAGACGATCAACGTCTCATAAGGAACATCAAACGAGCGTAATTGTTCGGCGGCATGGCGCATCGTATCCCAATCGGATTGGCTGCCCATGATGACACCGACTTGCGGCTCTTTCACACGATCACTCCTTAAAACAAAATACCACTTATCCCGCATTATAACGGGGATAAGTGGCGGATAAAAGGAAAACAGGTGAAGTTCGATAAAATGATGCAATAAAAAAACGATCCGATGGGATCGTTTATCGCACGCCGCAAATGGTCGGAATGACAGGATTCGAACCTGCGGCCTCACGGTCCCGAACCGTGCGCTCTACCAAGCTGAGCTACATTCCGTCAACGACCACTAATATAGCATTTTGGCAGTGGGTTCGTCAAACATTTTACCGACCTTATTCTGCATTGCGTTCGATTCGTTCGAGTGCAATGCGATAGCCATCCGCACCATAATGCAAACAACGCTTCACGCGACTGATCGTCGCTGTGCTCGCCCCTGTCTCCTCTTCGATATGGCTATACGTGAGGCCTTGATCCAACATTTTTGCCACTTCAAGTCGCTGTGCTAATGATTGAAGCTCACCGACTGTACAAAGATCATCAAAAAAACGGTCACATTCTTCCACCGTTTTTAACGTTAAAACTGCATCGAAAAGCTGCCGAATAATCGGATCATCACTATACTTTTGCAATCTCATCAACCATCCCTTCAGCCTTCGTCTTCGGTGCACAAGTCTCGCAATAGCCCAAAACTTCAAAACGGTGTTGCAAGACGACAAAGCCTTTAGGAACGCTGCCAACCGAAGGCATCGGGCAATGATCAATCACCATCGTATTACCGCAGGCAATGCAGATATAATGGTGGTGATGAGACGTCTGACACGCGATTCGATATTTGGATTCATTATCCTCAAAACGAGACTCTTCGATAATCCCCTCATCACGCATCGTACGCAAATTGCGGTATACCGTCTCAAGACTCATCGTAGGATACTTTTCTTTCATCGCTTCGATCAGTTCACGTGCACTGATATAACGGTTATGTTGTAAAAGGTATTCGAGGATGTCCCGACGCTTACCTGTAGCGCGATAACCGCGATCTTTTAATTCTGACATATACACGTCAGTATGCATGTCGGCCACCTCCACGCTCTATTGTAGAACACAGAAGCACGACAAACAACATTCATTTATCGCAAGATGGTATTATGCATCGTATGGCCATATATCAGGTAGAGAGGTTTCTAAGGCTTTCGCAATTTTACTTAATTTTTCAATCCTCGACCCGCGCTGTCCTGATTCGATCGCATAGATATAACTGGCTGAGACATCCGCTTTTTGCGCAAGCTCTTGCACGGTAAGATTAAGTGACAATCGCTTTTGCCTTACTCGTTCCCCCAGTGAGTTTGACATAATTATCTAGCACCTCCCTTTTCCTATTGTACAACGCATTTATTCGATTGCAAAATGGAAAGGAAGAGTTTTTCTTGAAGATTTCATTACGACCTTATGAGCTTTCTATGGCGAAAACACTCGCTGATCTCTGTCGTACCTATTATGCAAAGGAAATTGACGATGCATGGCGTCGTTATGAATGGCCATTTTGCGAATCGGTAGTATGTGAGCAATATGCGCTCGATTTTATAAGTACGTTTTTTTTGGATGGATCGCCAACCGCCTATGGCATTTACGCCAATCGCTCTCTGATCGGTATGATCGCATTAACACAAGTGGATGAACAAGAAGGGAACGCGCAACTTGGCACGTATATCACGCCTTTGGCGCGAGGACATGGCTATCAACTTGTCGCGAAAGAATTGCTTTTTGCGAAACTCCCCACCTCCTTGCATACTTTATACTGTTTCATTGAAGATACGAATCGTGCGTCGATCGCAAGTATACAAAAAATCCGACACCAAACACTCGTGTCGGATCTCTCTTCATTACCTAAGCTTGTCACCTTGCAATGTCAACGCATCGGCAAATCTCATCATATCTATCGCATCGATCTCAGCGCTTATCGACCTTCAAGTTAAAATCGAATTACATTATTATAAAATAATCTAAAGTAAGTCTGCTTACGGTGGTGAGCTAACAAATCCTTTTTTAAAACATCGCTTCCCACCTCAGATTTGTGTATCATAGACGAAACAACACCTACATTTACGTAACTCAGGGAGGATACTATGGCAAAAGATAAAGAATTTGTTAAAGAAATCACGCCACAAAGCGAAGATTTCTCGCGATGGTATATCGATGTGATCAAGAAAGCTGATTTGATGGACTATTCACCTGTCCGCGGTTGCATCGTCTTTAAACCCGATGGTTATGAACTATGGGAAGCTTGTCAGCGTGAGCTAGATCGACGCTTTAAAGAAACTGGCCATCGCAATGCTTACTTTCCTTTACTCATACCCGAAAGCTTCTTTCAAAAGGAAAAAGAGCATGTAGAGGGCTTTAATCCCGAGTTACCATGGGTGACCCAAATAGGCGATGATCCCCTTGAAGAACGGTTAGCGGTTCGACCGACTTCCGAAACGATCATCGGGTATATGTACAGCCAATGGGTGCAATCGTATCGCGATCTTCCGATCTTGATTAACCAATGGGCCAATGTCGTACGTTGGGAAAAACGGACACTTCCCTTTTTGCGTACGAGTGAGTTTTTATGGCAAGAAGGGCATACAGCCCATGCGACGCAACAAGAAGCTGAGGAAGAGACGACGAGAATGCTAGGCGTCTATACAGATTTTTGTGAAAATGTCTTGGCGATTCCCGTCATTCAAGGTCAAAAGACGCCATCAGAAAAATTCCCTGGCGCTGTCGCAACGTACTCGTTAGAAGCGATGATGAAAGATGGCAAAGCGTTACAGGCTGCCACATCCCATTATCTTGGCGACAATTTTGCCAGAGGATTCGATATCCAATTTCTTGATCGCGACAATGAACGAAAATACGCATATACCACGTCTTGGGGCATGACGACGCGCATTATCGGTGCAGTGATCATGGTGCATGGTGATGATCGTGGTCTGCAATTGCCGCCTCGCATCGCCATTACCCAAGTGATGGTCATTCCGATCGGCCCTGCGAAGACACGCGAACGTGTTCTCCCTGTCGCACAAGATCTCGTCAAGGTAATCAAAGATGCCGGTGTTCGGGTTGGCATCGACGCGAGTGAAGACAACAGTCCAGGTTGGAAGTTCAATGAATACGAGATGCGCGGTGTTCCTGTACGCCTTGAAGTGGGACCACGCGATCTCGATCAACATCAGGTAGTCCTTGTTCGTCGCGATACCGGTGAAAAGGAGATCGTACCGATCGACCAAGTCGCCAATCGTGTTCCTGACTTGTTAGAAGAAATCCAACAAGCGATGTTCGACCGTGCTAAAGGCTATCTGCAAGAACACACCAAACCCGCAATGACGATCGAAGAGATTCACACGCTCGTACGGGAACAAAAAAGCTTTGCGCTTGCAGGATGGTGTGGCGATGATGCCTGTGAAGCCAAAGTAAAAGAAGAAACCGGCGCATCGAGCCGCAATATTCCGTTTGCTCCGCCGACGACGATGACGTCGTGTGTCGTCTGTCAAAACGAAGCTAAACATACCGTATGGTTTGCGAGAGCCTATTAATTCGCGAAAATCGGTTCACTTTACACACTTGTATAAATTACGATATACTTCGAAGGAGGAATTATGGATTAAAGGGTGATTTACGTGAAACTAGAGAGTCTCTTTGACAGCGTAAGGCTGTTACGACTGCGAAAAGCATATGGATGGTCTATCGAAGAGCTTGCGTTACGTTCCAACGTCTCGATCAGCCATATCTCGCATTTAGAGAAAGGTACACGCAAAAGTCCATCGATAGAAATCGTCTATGCTTTAGCTGAGGCACTCAACGTATCCATGTATGACTTACTCACTTTGCCAGAGACCTCTTTCATGCAAGTGCGCGAATCACTTGAAGAGCGAAGTAAGACACTATCACCGACGATCGTGCATTTTCTGCTTGATCAACGAGCTGATCCCTATATCGCCTTTGCGAAGGAATTGCATGAAAATCAGGACGCTTCTTCTTATGATGTCCTTTCCATCGTATCGTCGTTTATGCAAAAAGTGAAAGAAACACCTTATCCTACCGCCAGTCGTGATGAAAAGGGCTACTCCAAAGAGTAGCCCCTTTTCACTGCACGATCTCTTATAGCAAAGTCTCTAGTTCATCAACCAACTGACCATAGACATCAAGCGCTTGCTTAACGACATTCGGATCGGTCATATCCAATCCCGCTTCTTTAAGCACATCAAGCGGATAGTCTTTAGAACCGCTCTTTAAAAAGCCGAGGTATTTCTCTGCAGCGCCACTGCCTTCCTTGCGAATACGATTGGCAAACACGATCGCCGCACTCATCCCAGTCGCATATTGAAAGACATAAAATGGACGATAAAAATGCGGAATGCGTGACCATTCAGCCGGTGAACGGTCGTTTTCTTGATACGCCGCACCATGGTAGTACTGATTGAGTTCCGAATACATCGCACACAGCGATTCATGCGTCAGTGCTTGCCCTTCTTCGACCGCCTTATGCGTGAGATATTCAAATTCAGCAAACATCGTTTGTCGATAGATCGTTCCCGTCAAGGTATCAAGTTGTTCATTGATCAAAAACGCACGCTGTTTCGGATCGGTTGTCGTATCGAGCAAATGGTTAACAAGCAGCATTTCGTTCACGGTACTCGCGATTTCTGCAAGAAAAATCGAATAGCCCGAGTACTGAGGTGGTTGATTTTTCCCCGATAAGTACGAATGCATGCTATGCCCCAGTTCATGCGCAAGCGTCGACACGGAATCATAATTCCCTTGGTAATTCAACAACACGTAAGGATACGTTGCGTAAAAGCCAGTGGAATATGCCCCACTACGCTTACCTGGGTTCTCATAGACATCGATCCAGCGTTGGTCAACCGCTTTTTGCAAATCACTTATGTAAGCTTCCCCAAGACCGGCTACACCTTTTTTGACAAGCTCAAAACCTTCCTCAAAGGAATACTTCTCCAGTTCACCCGTCACGATCGGAACATACTTATCATACAATTCGAGTTTGTCCAAGCCTAACGTACGACGACGTAATTCATAATACCGATGCACATGCGAGATATTGTCACGCACACCTTGTACCAACGCATCGTAGACGCTTTCCGG
>JABEUY010000144.1 GCA_013044175.1 Bacilli bacterium | reverse complement strand
CTTCTTCGTCGACTTTCACTTCTTCGTCGACTTTCACTTCTTCGTCGACTTTCACTTCTTCAACGACTTTCGCTTCTTCGTCGACTTTCGCTTCATCGACGGCATGCTTCGACTTGGCAACGACAGCCTGCTTTTCAACGTCATTCGTCACGTCTTGCGGTAATGGTTCTTGCTCAGGACTCACTTGCTTCTTTACATTACGCTTTTTCTTGCCTTTTACCCTCTTAATATGTCCTTGTTGCGACACCGAAGAACTATCTCGCATGCGCACAAACGTCCATGTAACCATGACGATCACCACCAGAACCAACACCACACCCGCAAACACCAGATAATGCATACTACTTGCAGTCATCGTATACCCACCACCTTCACAAGATCAAATTCAGCGAATGAACCAGCGCACAATGCGCTTTTGAAAAGCATGAAAAGTACCCGGTCGCAAACGCCAAGCGGACAATACCAACAAAAGCAAACTCCCGCCAACATGAAACAACGCATAAATCAACCAAGCAGGTTGACTCATCAAATCATGGACTTGCACCGTATTAAAAACGGATGAAATCAATGAATTGGAAAATGACGGTGTAATAAACCCTAGACTCGTCTCCAAACTCGCTTGCATATAGATCGGATTAATCGTATACGCGGCCGTTCCCAAATCGATCCACATCGTTTGATCGGGCGCATGCGCAGCTACCGTATCCATCAGATAACCAATCACCGTACCCCCGATAAAAATCGCAGCTACCGTCGCGTAGGACAGTACGGTACTCCACCCCGTACGTTGCACAAACGTCGACCAAAATACACTAACGCTCGCGATCGCACCCATGGTGATAAATTGCAGGACAAAAACGGCCAAGACTTGCGACGGAACGACACCACCAAACAAGAATACGATGCTATAAAGCGGTAACGTCATTAAAATCAACAAAATCAAAAAAGAAATCGAGGTCAACCACTTCGTCAGAATCACCGACCAGGGCGAAAGTGGCGTCGTCAACAACACAGGAAGCGTTTGTCGCTCACGTTCTCCACTGATAACACCAGCTGCAATGCCTGGGGTCACAAAAGAAATCAACGCCAACTGTAGATACGAAAGGAAGGTAAAGAGTTCCGCCGTACGCGTCGGTTGTAAAAGTAACGTCTGTCCCTGTACATTCACATACATAAAAGTAAACGCAACAACGCCCGTTACGATAAGATACAGCGATAACGCCAACACCGTTCGATACGACCGCATTCGTTGGCGCAACTCTTTGCGCAAAAGCGGATTGCGCCAAAATCCTCGTATGCGCAAGCTGGGCATCGCCAAAACGATCACCTCCCTCAAAAATCGATCTACGATGATAAAGAAGACACGTGCTCTTCTTCCGTTAACCGCATAAAAAGTTCTTCCAAACTAGAGCCCACTTCACGAAAGGACTTAATCGCAAATTCATGCACCGAAAGATCGCGAAAAAGATCAACTTGCGCCTCTTCAGACCCTGAAAATAAAAACTCGACATGTCGTTCATCCGCAACGAGAATATCAGTCACATCATGGCGCGTCATCAAATGATCCGCAAGTCGATTCCCTTTCGCGAGAACTTCGATGAAAAGTTGTTTTTGTCCTTGTACACGCGCATTAACCACTTCAACGCCAGCACAAGCGACGAGCGTCCCATGCGCGATGATCCCAATTTCATCACACATATCAGCGAGTTCCGGCAAAATATGCGAACTGATCAAAATCGTCTTTCCCCGTTCGCGCAGCCCTTTTATGATCTCACGCATCTCGATACGTGAACGAGGATCAAGGCCAGATGCAGGTTCATCTAAGATCAGTACAGGTGGATCATGCATCAAGCTTCTTGCTAATCCCAGACGTTGTTGCATCCCTTTTGATAAGGAATTTACATAAAAATGTTCTTTACTCGACAGACTAACCATCTGCAACAGATCTTTCGTTCGTTCTTCAATCAGACTACTCGCAACCCCATAGGCTGTCCCATAAAACGCCAGATATTCTTTTACCGTCAGATCATCGTAAACGCCAAATTGGTCAGGCATATACCCGATCAGACGGCGTACGTGCGGTGCGTCGGTCGTCACTTCGACCCCTCCGATATAAGCGCGACCCGTCGTTGGAAGTGTTAACGTCGCAAGAATCGACAGTGTCGTCGTCTTCCCAGCACCATTTTCACCGACAAAGCCAAATACGGTGCCTTGTCGGACATTTAAGTTCAAATTCTTGATCGCTTCGACTTTATTATATTTTTTGCATAAATTTTCTGTGACGATCAACTTATTGCACCACCTTGGTTAACGGCATGAGTTGTCGTACGATCCACTGCGATTCGGCGGGTATTTTGATATTTTGAGGTAAAAACACATTAGGATCTTCATGCGTCCAACCGATTACCATCACATAACCTTTCGGTATCTCAGCATGCGCATAGGTTCGCAGATACGCGTATAACGATCGCCCCACGCCATGCGTTGCACTGCTAAACGCATTCGCTAAATCAGTATCAAACGTGGATTTCGACATGCTTTTAACCAGTACACTAACATTAAGACTCGCTCCACTTCGCAAAGCACCAAGCGGATAAGCATGGCCATTGATAAGTAGGGCTAAATTGCTAAAATCAGCTTTTGTCGTATTGGTTACATACCCACCGATCGAATGTGAACTCGTAAATAACTGACCGGAAAGCGCACCAAAATGTTGAACATTACGCATCGCATAAGCAAAACGCCCACCCCAAGCTCTAACTTTTTGAAATGAAATCGTTGGCGACACGCCAATTAGGCTTGTCAAATTGCTTTGCGCGAGAGAAGTTGATACGCGATCCGACAGGGGAACAAGCCATGAATTCGGTAAAGCGATTTCTTCATACGATCGCATCTGCGGTGACATCAATGCCTGCATCGCGACAATCGAGGCTAAATGAGGATCGACGATATCGACCAATCCAACATTTTGCGAAAGAATGCCATTCGGTCGACCTGCATTGCCCGAAAGATAAATCACAACCGCAAACACGATCGATAAACCAGGTAAAAAAATCCAGGCTAACTCGTTTTTACGCATTTTTCGTAAAAAAACATAAATAAGTGGCCCCGCCATGAGGACATAGATGATAAAAATCACAGCAAAAATCCAAAGTGGAGGCATTTTGATTTGCGGGAATAACTCCGCCGCGTTCATCATCGTCCATAGGCCATTTTGCCCAAATAAATCAGAGCGCGTCGAAAGATCTTGCCGATCGAGTAAAGGCAACAAAGCGTTCCAGAAAGAAGCATTACCCACCCAGGAAACCATCGAGGATGAGTCCGCTTGAACGCCCAAATACGCCACTTGCCCACGACCGTAAGAAGAAGTGGCTAAAATAGCTTGTGAACGTGAGCCGATGAGGACAGTAGCTTTCGATGTTGCTGCACCATAAAGTAAGGGAACTGTACCGCCTGGTGGTGTATTCATGCCTAACCAATTGGCCAAAGATTGGCCTGAGCTATCGACGACGATTTTGCCTGAAACCGGACTGGCGGCAACGAAGCCACCAACTTGTCCAGCATTCGGTTCTAACCCACCAAGAATAAGCACCCCACCGAGTTGCACCCAACGCAAAATCGCAACGATCTGCTGTTGACTTAGCAAAGTAGCGCTTTTTCCATCGACATATAGATAAGACAAGCCAGAAAGTAATGTGGCTTTTACAGGTACTTGATCTGGCGGTACATAAGCAGCGACAAGTTGCGATGTATTTTGAACGGATGACACACCGGCCAAAAATTGAATGGCATCTTGATGGTCACTGATCACGCCGGCGATTTCAGCATTATTCACAGGAACACCCGATATACGGATACTTGTCATCGCTTGCCCCTGCACATATAACGTAGCAACTTGACCTTTCACCAACAAAGCACCGGGTAAACCGAGTGTCATCGTCGACGTGCCTATCGGTATTCGAACTGACCAGTGGAAGGTTCCTGCATAAGGATAGGCTTTATTATCGGCAATCGGCATGACGAGATTACCGTTCACCGCCCGCGCAGTACCGTTGAAAAAAGAAATGCGTATCGGCGTCCATTCACGTGGATCATAAAAGGTTTGAAAGCCAACATCGGCCAGCATCTGAATCGGTGCAGTCGCCGTTTTGGCATAACTCACCTGAGCAATCGGTACAAGCAGGAACCAACCGATCACCAAAAGTACTACGACATAGCGCATCTTCTTATAAAAAGGGTTCCAATATTCGTTCATACGCATAGTTTATCACGGTTTTTCTCGGAAGACACGTCATCGATAAAAACTGACCTTAATCCTAATATGTCCACACGATATCACCATCGATCATACTAATTTACAATTACGATAATAATCATTAAAATAATGATAATGTTGATATATATATATATATTATAGTTATGTACGAATTCAATGAATTTTCTAACTCAACTTTCGCAGTCCAAAACGGGCAAACAGGACTTGATGTACTTGGGCAGAGAGTCGATCCACTTCTTCAGTTGACTGTTTATGATTTTTGAGATTCGCTTACCAGCCTTTTTGGCAATATCCTTCACAAGTTCAACCAATTTACTCAAAGCAACTGCCCAATCCAATTCACTAACTTCGTCGCATAGTACTAGAAACAGATTCCCCAGCGTATGGTCATCGGTACTCTGCTGATGTTGCCAGGGCAGAACATTTTTCGATTGGTATCAAGTATCTCCTTTTTGTCGGAAAATGTTCTGCAGAATCGTGTCTGTATGACGTAAGGAAGGCGGAAGAAACCAAATGAAACAAAACAGAAGAGATATTTCAACCGTCAAAATGGGACGATATCATTATCATTTTGTAATCTTTGGAACCATACTGGCTACTTTGATATACCCTTTGGGAGTATGTGTTCTAGTGTTAGGCGAACAAACCCCTTCGGTGTGGATTTATTTGGAATGCCTATACTATCTTGTAATTTACTATCTTTTCCCTTGGGCTGTCGTTTCATTGTATTTACGAAATTTATGGTTAATTGTATTAGTCTGTTTATTGCTTTGGAAGGATAATTGGGTTATTGTGACTGTAATTACCTTTTTGTTGGTAGTAGTTTCTCTATTATCCTATAAAAAAACGCACAAATCTAGCATATATATTAATAATCCATCAAATCACCGATTATATGTGCTACAGGGAGGATATTCAAAATTGCTGAATCATCACTGGAACAGCCTGAGCCAGAGATTTGCTGTTGACCTAGTTGGGATAAATCATTTTGGTAGGCGTGCCCTTGGCTTATTCCCCAAATCTCTTGAGGAATACATCTGTTTTGGTGCTGATGTTATCTCCCCCATTGACGGCGTAGTCGTTCATGCAGAAAGCCATCATGAGGACCATGCAATTGGCGAATTAAGCATACATAATCCCTTTGGAAATATGATCATTATAGAGGACGAAAAGGGATATCAACTCGTATTTGCTCATCTCCTCCAAAACTCTGTATCACTATCCAAGGGGGATTATGTAAAGCACGGTCAAGTCATTGGTCAAATTGGAAATTCGGGTAACACAACTGAACCCCATCTCCATATCCACGCACAATCTAATGTGAAAGGCGAAATACATGGAGTGCCACTATGTATAGGAAAACGGAACGCAATACGCAACAGAGTGATCGATTAGAGAATCTCAACATTAATATTTGAAACAAAATGAAAGGCTTAACCTCACTGTGGATATCTATGTCAAGTGTCAGTGAAAATCATGCGTTATGCAGTTGTTCCCGATAATTGGGTATTGACAGATTCAAACCACCTCAATTCCAGTTTGGTTGGCCAGAATTTATGGATGAGCATTGCGAAACGTTTTGCAGGTGTGTCAAGATCGATCACGATCGAGTCTTGCTCATTTTGTCGAACGGCTTGACGGGTACGAAAGCGGATGCAGAGCAGATTGCGGGTCCACTTGGGAGTGTGCCCCTATGATGTACAAGTTGGCGGAGCCTCTATCGTAGTCCGAGACCGTGAAAGACGAATACATGGTGAAGAGAGGCAGTCTACGTGGTTTGCTTGGCTAATTAACTGACCGTAGAGATAGGATTGTACAACGAGCCAAGTTAATGGTGATGGTGATGGAACCCATTTGGGAAAGCGATTTTCACGCATACTCTTACGGGTTTAGGCCGTCCCGAAGTGTTCACCATGCGATTCATACCGTGAAAATGCAACTATCTGCTTCAGATACGATAATAGTCATTAAAATCATGATAATGTTTGCATTTAAACATATATATGTTAATATTACATACGAACTCAATGAATTTTCTAACTATAATTTCTTAAATCGTTAATGAATAAATTCTTCGCGGCGCCGCGAAAAGTCAAAGTACTTGCAAGGAGAATGATCTTGCTTAACCTACTTTATCTGCAATCTCTAACCGAAATGCGCAGACAATTACGGGATTTCCGCTCCGTCCTTAGTATATTTCTTTTCCCTACCATATATCTTATTGCATCGATCACGATCAATCGATCGGTCATGCAACAACTCGGTAGCGATTGGATTCAGTACGCTGTCGTCTATGCGACTTCCCTAAGCGTTCTTTCAATCGGTCTCATGGATTTTCCCACTCGATTTCATTATGATCGAAGCAAGAACTGGAATCGCATGCTCCAAGTCACACCGCTTGCACGTAGCATCTATCTTCTCGCCAAGATCGTCACCCAACTCCTATTACAAGCATGCGCCATCATCCTTGTCTTCTTGATCGCAGCGCTCTTTTTCCATGTCGTCTTTTCGTTGACGAAAGATCTTCTTCTCATGCTATGGCTGTTATTTTCCGAACTAACCTTTCTTGCCATCGGATTATGCATCGGCATGGCTGGATCGGCGACGAATTTTATCAGTTTTTTGGTTTTTATGGGGTTACTCCTGATTAGCGGCATGCTCGCCACCATTCACGGAATCCCTACCTGGCTTGAACACGCGATGCCCACGTATTCTTTATTACAAAATGCGATGGCCATTATCCATCACCCATTTTTCTCATTACAAGCAACCGGTATGATGTTGCTGTATGCGATTATCTTTATCGTATTCGCCGTATTTCTTGATCAACGTAAAAAAATCGATACTCGGGGGTAGATAGAATGAATACCATCGTATTAGTTGCCCTAATAATCCTAAGCCTTGGCGCTGGAATTTTAGTGGGTAAATTGAAACCAAAAAAGAAGTGAAGAGGTCATGATGGTGAATACCTATCTCCATATCGATCACATAACAAAAAGCTATAAAAATAAAACCGCCTTATCTTCAGTCGATCTTACTTTTCAACGCGGTGAGATCATCACCCTTCTAGGTCCGAATGGCGCTGGTAAAAGTACTCTTATCAATCTCATCTCCGGTTTGATCGCCCCAGATGCAGGGAAGATTACCTACTTTAGTGAATCCTCGTTAACACGCGCAGTAAAAAACAGGATGGGCATTATGCTTCAAGAAGTACAGATGATCGATAAAGTTCGCGTTGGTGAGATCATTCGGCTTTTTCGCTCCTATTATACCCATCCTCTGAGCTATCCAGAAATACTCGAACTGTCCGATCTTACGCGTTACGAAAAAACCTATGCCAATCAACTTTCCGGTGGCGAAACGAGACGTTTACAGTTCGCGCTCGCCTTATGTGGTAATCCTGATATCTTATTGCTCGACGAACCGACGGTCGGCATGGATATCGATGCGCGTAAGCGCTTTTGGCAAAACATCAAGTCACTAGGGCTCGATCAGAAATTGCTTCTCTTAACCACGCATGATTTACAAGAGGCTCAAGAGATCGCCGATCGCCTGATCCTGCTAGCCAACGGCACCATAGTCATCGACGGTCACTATGAGGCGTTAAACCAAGCGAGTCGACTTACGCGCATCACCTTGACAAGCAACCGTTTTTTCAATGAAGAGGAACAACATTCACTTCCGCTCATTCATAAATCAGAAAGTCAGGACAATAAGCATACGATTTGGATCGATAACGCCGATGCTTTTCTCGATGCCCTCTATACGACAGGCATCAAACAGGCAAACGCCATTACCGTACAAGCGATACAGACAGGCGGTTTGCACGAACTCTATCAATCGCTACTGCCAACTTCATAACCCAAAACCGTATCTGATAGATCCTGTTACCGATTTCGTGTAACAGGTTTTTTTATGAACAAAAATAGATGAATCGTTGCCTGTTCATCATGATAATCTAACCTTAACGATATCTTGATGATCAAATATCTTGATTATCAAAATATCTTGTGATACATTCTTTTCGAGGTGTGCGCTATGGATGATTTCCAAAAATTAGTAAACGAATTCTCCTTGTTGATGCCCGATGTCATGCGTGGATTTAGTAGTCTATTATTTGATCCACGCCTTTTAGAGGATTTGACATCACCTCAATTCATTTTACTTGCCTTTCTTACCGAACAGATCGAGTGCAATGCCAGTATGGTCGGAGAAGCCATGCACATCACCTCAGGTTCTGTTACCAGCCTAACAGAGCGATTGGTACAACGCGGTCTGATCGAACGTAAGAACCATCCTGACGACCGACGCGTCGTCATGTTTTCACTTACGAAAGCCGGGCAAGACAAATTTGAGGAGGTTCGTCAAAAGCAACTCGAAAGACTCTTTTGGCTTTTCGACAAAATGGGTTTGGAAAAAACGCAGCAACTTATTGTCTTATATCGCGAATTAAACCACTATCTCGCTGACCGCTAAGGAGGAGAACCATGCGATTTTTCACGCGCTTTGCCTTAAAAAATCCTGTAGCCATTTGGATCATCGCGATACTTTTGATCCTTGGTGGCATTTTTTCCGCTACACAACTTCAAGAAGAACTGATGCCGAGCATTTCCATTCCTGTGCTCGCTGTGATCACGACGTATCCAGGTGCATCGCCGGAAGCGGTTGCGAAAGATGTCACCGATCCATTAGAAAAAGCTTTGCGCGGCGTACAAAACGTCTCTGACGTCATCTCATCATCGGTACAAAATGTTTCTGAAATCCAATTACAACTGAGTATGTCTGCTAGCACGAACAAAGTGGCACAAGACGTGCAAAACACGATCAATCAAGTCGTTTTGCCATCGACGGCTACGAAACCTTCTGTGCAGCAGTTTTCATTTAGTTCTTCCCCCATTCTTTATTTCACGGTTTCGTCCCAATCTGCTACGCCTGCAGAACTTCGAACCACCGTTAATAATACGATTGTACCGGCTTTACAAGGAATCTCAGGCGTTGCCAATGTCCAAACGGATGGTGCTGCCCCTGAACAAGTGCAGATCATCTTTCATCCTAGCGCCTTGCAAAAACACAATCTGACCGAAGCTACTGTTCTTCAATACTTACAAGCTGACAACGTTTCGATGCCTGTCGGCACAGCGACGATCGATCAAAAGCAGTATCCCGCTCACCTAAGTGGTCAGTTCACGACACTAGCTTCCATTAATAACATCCCGATTCCGATCACACCCTCACCAACGGCAGGTATCAGCAGTGGCTTTTCACAAATCGGAAAAGCGATCGGCGCGCTTGGCTCAGGAGAAGGTCAACTAGGTCAAGCTGTCGGTGGCCTTGGAAAAGCTGTCGGAGGCATCGGTAAAGCCGTCGGCGGACTCGGCCAAGCTGTATCTGCTTTAGGGCAATCGCAAGGTCAACTCGCCCAAGGTCTTGGCCTTGTCATGGCAGAAAACCAAATTCTTACTAACATGCAGTCGATTCAAGGGCAGATCTATGGAGCAACACTCTCCTTGACGCAACAAATGATACTGCCAAAAGCCCAACAAGATCCTGCCAAAATCGCGCAATTATCCGCCATGATTACGCAGTTGCAAATGGCAGATCAAGGTCTGGCTGCAGAACTCAAAGCGATCGCACCCAAATCAGCAGGCACTTCCGCACAACATGGTCAAGGTGCAGGAACAAACGCTGCTTCTTCCCTTTCAGCGCTTTCAGCACTGAGTAAGTTAGGTAGTGCTTCGACCCCATCGGGGTCTTTAGCACAAAATAGTGGAAAATCGAGTTTAACGACCGGTTCAAGCCTGTCTTCTTCGACAAAGACAAGTTCGACGATGGCAACCGTGCCACTTTCTGCCGTCGCCACAGTTCAAATCGCACCCCCAACGGATGCTTCGATCAACCGTACGAACGGACAGACAAGCGTACTGATCAGTGTCGTCAAAACCGAAAATTCCAATACAGTATCCTTAGCAGCCACGGTGCAAAGTAAGATGAACAGTCTTGCTAGTTCCTTGCCTTATGGCCTTCATGTCACGACACTGTATGATGCTTCGGGCATGATCAAAGCTTCGATTAGTGGACTGATTCGCGAAGCGATCCTCGGCGCCATCTTCGCCGCGCTCGTTATCTTGTTATTCCTTCGCAATCTCAAAACCACCATAATCGCCGTTATCTCCATCCCTATCTCCTTACTGACGGCGATCATCTTGCTTAATGTTTTTGGCGTAACGCTCAATATCATGACACTCGGTGGGATGGCGGTCGCTACGGGGCGTGTCGTCGATGATAGCATTGTCGTCATCGAGAACATCTTTCGATCTTGGCGTAAAGGCTATGGTTTCGGTAAAAAATTCGTCCTCAAAGCCACAGGTGAAGTCGGGCAAGCGATTACT
>JABEUY010000143.1 GCA_013044175.1 Bacilli bacterium | reverse complement strand
GTGTGTATGAAGATAAAATGACGAAAAACATTTTTGCCACCGAATATATCTATCACAGTGTTAAATATGCCAAAACGGTCGGCGTGATCGGGGAGAATCCGTACGAAGGCATTATCGAAGTGGCCGATCCGGTCGGCGTAATCGCAGGCGTTACTCCCGTGACCAATCCAACGTCAACGACGCTTTTCAAATCGTTGATCGCTGTCAAAACGCGCAATCCGATCATCTTTGCTTTTCACCCATCTGCGCAAAAATGTAGTGCGCATGCTGCACAACTTGTTAGAGATGCGGCGATTAAAGTGGGTATTCCAGAAAACTGTATTCAATGGATTGAGACTCCCTCCATCGAAGCGACTCAGCTTTTGATGAATCACCCAGGCGTTGCGATCGTCTTGGCGACTGGTGGTTCTGGCATGGTGAAAGCTGCCTATAGCACAGGTAAGCCAGCGCTAGGCGTGGGTCCTGGTAACGTGCCTTGTTACATTGAAAAAACAGCTAAAATCGATCGTGCGGTAAACGATTTGATCCTATCGAAAACGTTCGATAATGGTATGATTTGCGCTTCGGAACAAGCGGTGATCGTCGATAAGGAGATTTATAAAGACGTAAAGCGCTTATTAACGGATAATCGTTGTTATTTCTTATCTGTCGATGAAATTGCTCGCGTTAGCGCCGTCGTGATCAATGAACATGGCGGTGTTAACGGAAAAATCGTCGGCATGCCTGCTCACCAAATTGCGAAACTCGCTTCGATCGATGTGCCCGAATCGACGCGTATCTTGATCGCCGAATTGCCTGCTGTTGGACCTGAATATCCACTTTCTCGTGAGAAACTCAGCCCTGTGCTTGCGATGTTTAAAGTCAATAGTACGGAAGAAGGTATTACTCGCGCTGAAGAAATGGTCTTTTTCGGAGGCATGGGCCATTCTTCGGTCATTCATTGCGAAGATGAAGAAGTGATTCGCGCTTTTGGTGTGCGGATGAAGACGGGTCGCGTCATCGTGAACTCGCCTTCTTCACAAGGTGCCATTGGTGATATCTACAATGCTTATATGCCTTCACTAACGCTTGGATGTGGTACTTTTGGCTCGAATTCGACGACTTCGAATGTGTCGGCGATCAATCTGCTCAATGTGAAAAGGGTGGCGAAACGTCAGGTGAACATGCAATGGTTCAAGATTCCACCTAAAGTCTATTTCGAGCGAGGTTCAACAAAGTATCTGGAGAAGATGCCAGACATTGCACGAGCGATCATCATTACTGATCCTGATATGGTGCGCTTTGGCTATGTTGATCGCGTTTTGTATTACTTACGTAAAAGGCTGAAACCTGTCACGATTGAAGTTTTTTCAGAAGTTGAGCCAGACCCATCGACGGAGACGGTTATGCGAGGTCTCGATCGTATCAATGCCTTTCAACCTGACGTGATCATCGCACTTGGTGGAGGATCACCGATGGACGCTGCGAAAGCGATGTGGATGTATTACGAAGATCCTAACGTCGATTTTGAAGGCGTGCGACAAAAGTTTCTTGACATTCGAAAACGCGTCTATAAATTTCCGGAACTTGGTCGAAAAGCGCGTTTTGTTGCGATTCCAACCACGTCTGGGACAGGTTCGGAAGTGACTTCGTTCACCGTGATCACCGACAAAGAGACGAACATCAAGTATCCACTCGCTGACTATGCGCTTACCCCTGATGTGGCGATCGTCGATCCGGATTATGTGATGACCTTACCGAAAGGCGTGACTGCCGATACAGGTCTTGATGTCCTTACGCATGCGATTGAAGCGTATGTCTCGAACATGGCCAGTGATTTTACCGATGCTTTAGCGATGAAAGCTATTCAACTCGTCTTTACGTATCTGCCTCGTGCATTTCAAGACGGTAGCGATGCACAAGCCAGAGAGAAGATGCACAACGCCTCGACGATCGCTGGCATGGCGTTCGCGAATGCGTTTTTAGGGATTAATCATAGTTTGGCGCATAAACTCGGTGCAGAATTTCATATCGCGCATGGTCGTGCCAACGCGGTACTTCTTGCGCACGTCATCCGCTATAACGCGAAGCAGCCGACCAAGTTTGCTGCCTTTCCGAAGTACGAATCTTTTCAAGGGGATAAAAAGTATGCAGACATCGCCAGAACGCTCGGTCTTCCAGCCAAAACGACCGATGAAGGCGTGGAAAGTTTGGTGCAAGCAATCCTTACCTTGATGAAACAGTTTCAAATGCCATTGACGATCAAAGATTGTGGCGTTCCGTTAGAAGCTTTTGAAGAGCGACTCGAGACTTTGGCGAATCTCGCTTTTGAAGATCAATGTACGCCAGCCAATCCGAAGATGCCTTTGGTCACCGAATTGATGCAGATCTATCGTGATGCTTATCACGGTACGGGAATATTATAATCGTATCGATAAAGCCTGCCAGTACAAAAGCTGGCAGGCTTTTTTTTGCCCTGTTATACTTAAGGAAAAAAGCGGTTGAGGTAAAGGGGTAATGGGTATGAAAATTTATACGCGTGGCGGCGATAAAGG
>JABEUY010000142.1 GCA_013044175.1 Bacilli bacterium | reverse complement strand
TTCTTTCGCGATCTTGTGGCTTTATGCGTTTATTGTATTGGTAGAGCTGCCTCGCGTCTTTACGCTTTCTCTCTGGTCGGCAGCTTTAGAGTATTTGACACGCCGTGCTGTAGGTAGAACAGAACCGCAAGCTGTCGTTGCTAAGCGTTATGGTGTTTCCACGAGCGCGCTTAGTCGCGCCGCCCATGCGATTACGATCATGTTGTAGAAGGTGGTAAGGATGAAGGATTATTATATCCTCGGAACAGCCGGTCATATCGACCATGGTAAAACGGCATTGGTACAAGCATTGACAGGGCATGATACAGATCGCCTAATCGAAGAGAAAAGAAGGGGCATTTCCATCGACCTTGGATTTGCCCCTTTTTTTCTCGACGAGCATCAAGTAGGCATCGTTGATGTTCCTGGTCATGAGCGTTTTATTCGACAAATGGTCGCAGGGGCAACGGGTATCGATATGGTTTTGCTTTGCATCGATGCGCGTGAAGGTGTTATGCCGCAAACGCGTGAACACCTAGCCATTATGGCCTTGTTAGGTTTATCTCGAGGCATCATCGTGTTGACCAAGTGTGACCTTGTCGATGAGCAATGGTTGGCTTTTGTAACGGAACAAGTTCAAGCAGAATTGGCCGCTACTTTTTTACATGACGCGAGGATCGTCGCGGTATCGGCATTGACGATGCAAGGCATAGAACAACTAAAAGATGAGATATGCACTCTCCTTGCTACGGTGAAAAAGAAACCGCGAGAAGGTTACTTTCGCATGCCGATCGATCGTGCATTTTTTGTCGATGGCTTTGGTACTGTGGTGACTGGAACCGTGTGGCAAGGTGAAGTTAAGGTGGGGGACCGCCTCTCGATCGAACCTCTTGATCAAGAGGTACGCATTCGACGCTTACAAACGCATGGTACGACGGTCGAACAGATCGTGGCAGGGCAAAGAGCGGCGATCGCTTTCCCTTCCCTTACGCAAAAAATCGAACGCGGCATGGTGATTTGTACCCCGAAGGCGATGAGCGAGACGACACGCATCGATGTGCGTATCACCATGCTTAAAGAAGCAGTAACAGCCATCCATCATCGGATGCGTATGCGATTTTATGCGGGTACACAAGAAGTGATGGGAAGGATTTTGCTTTTATCAACATGCGATGAGATCAAGCCTGGGGAAGATCAGTTGGCGCAGATCGAGTTGGAACGACAGATTGTCGTCGCCGCTTTTGATCGCTTTATTCTGCGTACGTATTCCCCCATAGATACTGTAGCAGGAGGGCAAGTGATCGATCCGCACCCACCTTGGCGCCATCGCCGGCATCAAGAACGCATCACGGAAATGCTTATGCGAAAAGAAAAAGGGACGCTCGAAGATCAACTGTTAGCCTATTGGTTATCGCACATTGTCATTTCGATTGATCAAGTTACTGAACAATTTTCGGTAATGCGCGATGAAGCAATGCTAGTGTTAGCAAGTCTTCGTGATCGAGGACAAGCTGTCGCATTGGCTGATGACACGTTGTGGTTAAGCAAGAATCGCTGGGAAGAAACGATTGATCTAGTGAAAAAGATGATCGATCGTTACTTTGCCCTTCATCGTTTTGATCTTTTGATTTCCAAATCGATTTTTATACAGTTGCTAACAGAGAATGCGGTACCTGAAGCAGTGGGAATGAGCGTTATTGCATTGTTGAACGAACGCGGCGATCTCGTTTTTGATGGGCAACGAATCGTTCGGTTAAAAGAAAGCGTTCGATTGACACCACTTGAACAAACCATCTATGATCAAGTTAAAAATGCGATGCAACGAAGCATCACAGAACCTCCGACCATAAAAGAACTTATTTCGATCAGCCAAGGAAAAGAACGTCTGCTGAAAGATGTGCTTCAACTTTTAACGCAAGAAAATCATATCGCGTCGATCGCGAAGGATATCTATGTTACGACCGACTTGCTTGAAAAAGGGAAAGTCGTGGCGAGTGCGTTGTTTGAAGGACAAGGGGCGTTTACCATCGCGGAATTTCGCGATCAATTGGGCGTATCAAGAAAGTTTGCGGTAGCGATATTAGAATATTTCGATCGCATTAAATGGACGAAGCGTCAAGGTGACCATCGAGAAATCATCGCATGAAAGAGAGGTTACGTTTTGAGAGAGAGAATAACGGTACCAAAATCCTCACAACCTATCGTTGCCAAGATCACGATTCCAGGTTCTAAATCGATCACCAATCGCGCCTTGCCAATGGCAGCGCTCGCGGATGGTGTTAGTACCTTGACAGGTGTTTTGTTTTCAGATGATAGTCGTTATTTTTTGCAAGCTTTGCAGACTTTGGGGTATCAAATCGAAATCGATGAAGAACGTGAACAAGTTATCGTTCATGGTCAAGGTGTCAAACCATTATCTCAGCAAGCGACGTATCAATTATTTATTGGCAATTCGGGAACGAGTATGCGATTTTTAACAGCGATGGTCAGTTTAGGGCAAGGAACGTATGAGTTAGATGGTGTCGCTCGGATGCGACAACGTCCTATGCAAGATATGATCGATGCGCTTAGCCAACTTTCTGTAACGATCGAAGATATCGACAAGACAGGGTGTCCGCCTTTACGAATTCAAGGAAAAGGGCTTGCAGGTGGTACGACGAAAGTAAGAGGAACGGATAGCAGTCAGTTTCTCACGGGACTTTTGCTGGCAGCACCTTACGCACAAAATGCGATTACTATTGAGGTGATTGGTGAACTCGTCTCAGAACCGTATGTGGTGATGACGATCGCGATGATGGAACAGTTTGGCGTGAAGGTTAGCAAAGATAATCAGCATTATCTTATTCCGACGGCGATGTATCATGCACGTCACTACGCGATCGAGCCTGATGCTTCCGGCGCTTCTTATTTTATGGCCGCGGCCGCTGTCACTGGTGGTCGTGTGAAGATCATGGGTTTGACGCGTGCATCGCTACAAGGCGATACGCGATTTGTTGATGTACTTGAAGCGATGGGCTGTGAGATCGGCGAAGATGCTGAGGGCATTGAAGTGATTGGACCTCAAGAAGGCTTGCAAGGTATCGATGTCGATCTTTTTGCGATGTCCGATTTGGTACCGACATTAGCTGCGATCGCACCGTTAGCGAAATCGCCAGTCACTATTCGTAATGTGAGCAATATCCGTTTGAAAGAGACCGACCGAATTGCGGCATGCGTTACAGAACTGAGAAAATTCGGTGTGACGGTGGAAGAATATCCTGATGGATTAAAGGTATATCCTTGTTCTTCTTTTCATCACGATGTTCATGTTCACACCTATGAAGATCATCGCATTGCCATGGCGTTTTCGATTTTGGGCATGGTGGTCGGGGATACCCATATCGAAGATCCGGGTTGTGTAGCAAAAACGTTTCCGGACTATTTTGACCGCTTATTTCGCGTCATAAAGTAATTTTATTAAAAACGTTTCGTAATCTTTTTGTCATCAAGAACGGGTATAGTAAACGTGTAAGAACATTTGACCCCCTTTTGATGATGAACCTTGCGTGACGTAGGCGCTGCCTCGCGTTACGCCTTTTTTTTATCTTCGTGCTACAATGAAAGAAACATGACATATGGATGCTGTTTATAAGAAAGCGAGAGGATATCGTTGCTAAAAGCGGTAGGTATTGATCTTGGTGGAACTTTTATAAAAGGTGCTTTGGTCAATGAACACGGAACTATTGAAAAAAAAGAAGAAATTCCTACGCAAGCGGAGAACGGACCTGCGGATATTTTACAAAGAATCGAAGCGATGGTTCATCGACTTTGTGGCGTTGAGAATCACCCTGCTGACGTGATTTCGGGTGTGGGCATCGGCGTCCCTGGTTTTGTCGATGATGAGACGGGGATCGCTGTAGAAGTAGTCAATCTTGGATGGCGTGATGTTCCGGTTGTTGAACCGTTAAGCACAAAACTACATGTCCCTGTGTATATGGATAATGATGCAAACGCGGCGGCGCTCGGTGAAGCTTGGGTTGGCGCGGGCAGAAATCACAAAAGTGCCGTGCTCGTAACGCTTGGCACTGGGGTTGGTGGTGGCATTGTCATCGCAGGACGTGTATTGCGCGGTGCTTTTGCTATGGCGGGCGAAATCGGTCATCTACGCATGGAGCATGAAGGTGCGCACTGTAATTGTGGTGGCATCGGCTGTTTAGAAACGGTATCATCGGCGACGGGTGTCGTTCGACTTGCTCAAGTTGCCATCGCAGCGGGTAAACCGACTTCCTTGCCGTCAGCATCGTTGACGGCAGCTGACGTTTTTCAAGCTCGCGAACAAGGTGACGAAGTCGCAATCGAAGTAGTCAATAAAGCGATGGATACGTTAGCACGAGCACTAAGCATGGTCGCTGTGGTCGTGAATCCTGAAGTGTTTGTAATCGGAGGTGGTATGGCAAAAGCAGGTACTGCCATCACAGAATCACTTCAACAATTTTTCTCAACGTATGCACTACCACGAATAGCCGCGCTGACGAAAATCGAGCTTGCCACACTTGGCAATGATGCCGGTATCGTAGGAGCGGCTCGATTAGCATTATTTGCATAAGGTGTAGATCGTCATTTTTAGGGGGATAAGGTATGGCGCGTTATCCGCGACTCGTCATCATCACAGGGTTATCTGGAGCGGGTAAAACGGTTGCCCTACGC
>JABEUY010000141.1 GCA_013044175.1 Bacilli bacterium | reverse complement strand
TTCGAATTATTATCTCCATGCCTCTGATATCACGATTGATTTTAGAAATAATAATGCGGTTACGTTTCATCATAATGTTGCAGAACCATGGCGAATTACACTTGTTGATACTGGTTTATCGACCATGACAGGAGGAAGAATAAAAAAAATAGCACCCTATATTGACGAGGATCAATTTATGGTTACGTATGGTGATGGTTTATCGGATGTTAATCTACATGATTTACTCTCTTTCCATCGAAATCATTCAGGTTCGATAACGATTACTTCCGTCCAACCAAAAGGTCGATTTGGTGTTTTAAATCTTGATGAAAACTCGAAAGTAGAAGGATTTATTGAAAAGCCGGAAAAAGGAGGATCATGGATTAATGCAGGCTATATGGTGATGAATCGATCCATTTTTGACTTCATTGATGGCGATCAGACAGAATTAGAAAGTAACATACTACTACCATTCTCAGAGCAAGGTCGACTGTTTGCCTATAAACACAGTGGGTTTTGGCAACCTATGGATACTGTGTGGGAAAGGAACAAATTAGAAACACTGTTTCAATCCAACGAAGCTCCTTGGGTAAGGTGGTGATGAGTATATGGACAATAATTTTTGGCGTGGGAAAAAAGTTTTGATTACTGGTCATACTGGGTTTAAAGGTTCATGGCTATCTGCATGGCTTGCCAAGTTAGGTGCACAGTTGTATGGTTATTCACTAGCTCCACCAACGCAGCCATCTATGTATGAATTACTTCAAATCAATTCACTCTTCACCAAAGGAGTACTTGCCGATATACGAGATAAGGATTTTCTCAAAGGATTTTTAGAAGAGGTCCAACCTGATATTTTATTCCATCTTGCCGCCCAACCGTTGGTAAAGGAATCGTATCTACATCCTTATGATACAATTACAACCAATATCATTGGAACGGCCAATGTTCTAGAAGCTGCTCGTACTAGCTCATTTTTAAAAGTTGTTGTAAATATAACAACAGATAAATGCTACGAAAATAAGGGATCATCAGTTTGTTTTACCGAAGAGGATAAACTAGGGGGCAATGATGTTTATTCGGCGAGTAAAGCGTCTGCGGAATTAATCACCCATGCTTATCGTCAATCATTTTTTCATAACAGCTTAGGAGACATGGCCTTACGAATGGCTACAGTTCGTGCTGGCAATGTTATTGGCGGAGGGGATTTTGCGAAAGACAGATTGATACCTGATATGATTCGATCGATATTTCGAAAGGAACCCATAGAACTTCGAAACCCAGATGCAATTCGTCCATGGCAGCATGTACTTGATCCGATTTATGGGTATTTATTATTAGCTCAACGATTATATGACACACCCAATCATGATTTGGATCAAGCCTATAATTTTGGTCCGAATAGGGAATCCTTGAAAACGGTTCAAGAAATTGTTTCATTGCTTTTATCACAGTTTGGATTACAATACTATGAAATTGTGAATTTGCATAATCAACAATTTCATGAAGAAAAGTATTTGGGGTTAAATTCAAACAAAGCAAAAGAGTATCTCGGATGGGAACCAATACTGGATCTTCCTAGTGCGTTGCGTTTTACAGCCGACTGGTTTTCTTCATTTCATAATAATGAGAATATGGTTAAAACCACTACTCTTCAAATTGAAGAATTTGAAAGGATGGTTCAATCACGTCATGTCAAACTCTAGGGAAAGTGAATTGAGAAATAATGTTTTACATGCTGTCAAAGCGTATTTTGATGAGATATACCAAATGCGCTTTGTTGAAACCGAGGAACCTAAAACCTACATTCCTTATGCGGGTAGGGTTTTTGATGAAAATGAGATGTTGGCGTTGACTAATTCCACGCTAGATTTTTGGTTGACTGGTGGAAAAAATACAGTCCTTTTCGAGAAAAAATTAGCGCAATGGTTGGGCGTAAGGTATTCGCTCCTTGTGAATTCAGGGTCTTCAGCTAATTTATTAGCTTTTATGACATTGACAGCTTGGGAATTAGGTGACCGTCGTATTCAACGTGGCGATGAGGTTATAACGGTAGCAGCAGGTTTTCCAACTACGGTTGCCCCGATCGTACAATACGGTGCGGTACCCGTATTTTTAGATATTGAAATTCCTTCTTACAATCTGGATGTTCGTCAACTGGATGATGCGCTTTCGCCAAGAACGAAAGCAGTGATGATTGCTCATACAATGGGAAATCCTTTTGATGTAACGACCATAAAGCGATTTTGCGAAAGACATCATTTGTGGCTAATTGAGGATAATTGCGATGCACTAGGGTCGAGAGTTTTGAACAATGACACATGGAAACTTACTGGTACATTTGGTGATATAGCTACGTCAAGTTTTTATCCACCTCACCACATTACTATGGGAGAGGGCGGTGCAGTTTATACGGATAATCCACTTCTTAAGAAGATTGCTGAGTCATTTCGGGACTGGGGAAGAGATTGCTGGTGTGAAGCAGGTCGAGATAACACATGTGGTATTCGATTTAAGCATCAATTAGGACAATTACCTTATGGCTATGATCATAAATATATTTATTCTCATTTTGGCTATAATTTAAAAGCAACCGATATGCAAGCCTCCATAGGGATGGCTCAACTCGATAAACTCGAATATTTTATCGAAAAAAGAAAAGAAAATTGGAACTACTTAAGGGAAAAACTTGATCAATACCAACATTTATTTTATCTCCCTGAAATTCAAGGTGAAACTGATCCTAGCTGGTTTTCTTTTGTTTTAACTTTGAAAAAAGAAGCGCCATTTTCAAGAAATGAAATAGTATCCTATCTTGAGAAGAAAGGCGTACAAACGAGAATGCTTTTTGCTGGTAATTTAATAAAGCATCCTTGTTTTGATGAAATTAGAAATGATTTTACTAAATATCGCCTAATAGGTGATTTAGAAAATACAAATTATATAACGGAAAATACTTTTGTTGTTGGCGTTTATCCTGGATTATTCCGGGTTGATCTCGATAAAATTGTTCTAGAAGTGAGAAATTTCATAGAAAACGCGGTGTGACATGAAAAAAATATTACTTACAGGCGCAAAGGGATTTGTCGGAAAAAATTTGTACAACAAAATACTGCATGAGAATCGTTATGAAGTAACGGCATTGGGACACAAAGAATTAGATTTGTTCGATGAACAAAGAGTGAAATGCTATTTTCAGGAACATCAGTATGATTTCATCATTGATGCTTCTGTCGCAGGAAATGTTCGTCCAAGTGGCAATGAATCGAATGATCTTTTATTATTAAATCAAAATTTACGCATGTTTTATAATTTAGTAAATTATAAAAACGACAACGCGAAACTTATATATTTTGGAAGTGGTGCTGAATACGATAAACGATATCCTAATTGTAAAGTTAATGAAGACAAAGTGGGTCATTCTATTCCAGCTGATAGTTATGGTTTCGCAAAGTATATGATGAGTCATTATGCGAGCAACCACGCTGAAATCACTTGTCTGAGAATATTTGGGTTATATGGGCCGTTTGAGGATTATGCGTATAAATTTATTTCTAATAGTATTGTAAAAACCCTATTTAAAATGCCGATTATTATCCATCAAAATGTGATTTTTGATTATCTTTATATTGATGATTTGACTTCAATTATTGTATATATGCTTGAAAATTGGCCGAGAAATAGGGTAATCAATGTAACGCCAACCGAATCAATCGATCTAATCAAAATATCTCAAATTATACAAAAAATCCATAGTTGTGATTATGGTATTCAAGTTACCAAAGAAGGGTTAAATAATGAGTACACAGGAGATAATAAAAAATTACTTGAAGAAATATCACCTTTTTCTTTCACTTCATATTATGATGGGATTACAAAGCTGACGGAATATTATCGAGCAATTCGTGATCGATTAGATGAATCGCTAATTAGAAATGATCAATATTTTCGATATACAGAGAAAAGAAATTCTAGAAAGTAGAAGGTTTTAATGTTTGTTAGGTATATCCTTAAGGAAAATGGTATGTAGGCAGCTATTGGGATAAAAAAATGAAAAAGATCGACCTTGATTGTCTGGGCTTGAATCCAGCGATGGAGAGTGAGTAGTTTTACTTTATAATCGATGCAATCAAAGATATTTTCGTAAACGGAGGATTTTTATGATTAAATTATCGGATTATGTGATGCGATTTATCGAAGATTTAGGAGTTAGACACGTGTTTTTTTTGCCTGGTGGGGGCGCAATGCATTTAGTCGATTCACTAGGGAAATCTGAGATACTGGAACATATTAGTCTTCTAAACGAACAGGCTGTGGGTATTGCATCGCAGGCGTATGCGGAGTACACGAACAATTTTGGGGTGGCTCTTGTTACATCTGGACCCGGTGCCACCAATGCGATCACTGGACTAACGGGAGCCTGGTTGGATTCTGTGCCGTGCATGTACATTTCGGGACAAGTAAAAAGAAGTGATCTTAAAGGTGATTCTGGTGTAAGACAAAAAGGAGCACAAGAAGTCGATATTGTCACAATGGTGCAATCTGTGACAAAATACGCGGTAACAATAACGGACCCTTTAATGATTAAATATCACATGGAAAAAGCGGTGCATTTAGCGAAGAATGGACGATCGGGTCCGGTGTGGATTGATATTCCTTTAGACGTTCAAGCGACAATAATTAACGAAAATGAATTGATAGGCTATGATGTTTCTTCGGAAACCACCAATGTTACAGTGAGTCTGGAAAATGAAATTAAAACAATCATTGAACGCCTGAACACTGCTAACCGACCTTGCTTGTTAATCGGAAACGGTGTCAGACTGGCTCATGCGGAAAATGAATTATATCAACTTGTTGAGGCTTTGCAGGTTCCAATATTAACGACTTGGAAAGCAATGGATTTGTTCGATCACAATGATGCCTTATTCTTTGGACGTCCTGGGATCGTTGCTCAGCGCGGTGCTAATTTCATTCAACAAAACAGCGATTTTCTCCTTGTGCTAGGGAGCAGACTTTCAGTACAAAATGTTGCCTACAATGAAGGAAATTTTGCAAAAAACGCCATGAAAGTCCTTGTCGATATAGATCGAAATGAGCTCAATAAAATGAAAGGTATTGATCTTCGCATCGAGGCAAATGCTCTTGATTTTATCAAGGAGTTTCTTCGTCAATTGCTTCATGTGGAAAAGAAAGATCGCAGCGCATGGTTTGATTACTGTCATTCAATGAAGAGAAGTTATCCGTTGCTCGCTGAATACACACTGAGCGAAAAATATGTCAATATGTACGTTCTTATGGATGTTCTGTCGGATCAGTTAAATAACGTCGATATAGTCGTGCCAGACAGTGGTGGAAATCCCTCTGGGTTAACTCTTGTTACATGGCGTGTTAAAAAAGGGCAAAGAGTGATATTTAATTTGGGCCTTGGTTCAATGGGATTTGGTCTCCCGACTAGCATAGCAGTATCTCTGGCCAGTGAAAGAAGTCGTGTCGTCAGTATCAATGGCGATGGAGGATTTCAATTAAATATACAAGAATTAGAGGCTGTTAAGCGATTAGATTTGCCCATTAAGTATTTCATTTTGAATAATGACGGTTACGCTTCGATTAAGAGTAGTCAAGATAATCACTTTGGCAGGAATGTCGGTTGCAATGAATTGAGTGGATTGACTCTTCCGAATATCCGCGATCTGGCCATGGCCTATGGCATTCCTTTTTTCGTGATTCAGACTAATGATCAAGTCTCGGAACTTGTTCAACAAGTATTAGCCACATCAGGCCCTGTAATATGTGACGTGATGATCGACCCTAAGGAAGAACTATTGCCTAAAGTAGCTTCTAAACAACTTCCTGATGGGAAAATGGCGTCTAGTAAACTGGAAGATTTGTTCCCCTTTTTACCAGAGGAAGAAGTGCGGAAGAACATGAGCATATCGGAGGAATTTAAGTAGGTAGGTTGGAAATGGGAATGATAGAAATAGTATGAGTTGGTGAGGGGGATGGTCCATTGAGTAATACAATCGATATATTCATATGGGGCGTATCGGATTATATAAAAGAATTCATCTCCTCTCTCAATTTGTCCATGATGAATATTGCAGCGTTGATTGACGAAAGGCAGGAATGGCAAAATAGAGAGGTGTTGGGGTATTCGGTCGTCTCGCCTGATCATATTTTTTATCAAGCAGAATATCTTGTTTTATTGAGAAAAATTGATAAAGAACGCATACTACAACACGACCGATTAAAAAATTTAACCGTCATAAATGTATTTGACATGCTTGAATTCTATAAAGACTTCCATTTTAAAATGGTAGAAAATCCAGCCTATCATCTAAATGCGCAATTACGGTTTGCTAAACGAAATGATGGTCAGAAGATTTTGGTGACAGGTTCATCGTACGCCACAAGGGGCATTAACGAAGGATTGTTCAGTCGAAAAGCCATCAAGATCTGCAATGGCTCCCAAGACCTATATTATGATTTTCGACTTTCTTCAAACGTATTAGAGGGAAATTCGAACTACGAATACGCAATCATGGGTATTTCCTATTATTGTTTCGAATACGACACATCGAAATCCAGGACACAAGGCCACTTGGTTGATTCCACCTATTATCCGGTTTTAAAGGATCGACATCATAGGCCTTACTCGATGCCCTACTCGATACCGATGAACTTCCAAAATTTCTTATCAGCGATTCGGGAAGGATTGCCGATGGCGAATGATCATTGGGACATGGAGAAGTATTTTGATGCTATCTACGGGACATGGACTTTAAATCCAAACGAGGCATCTTCACACGTTTCAATCAACGATATCCCGAATGAGTGGTACGCAGAGAAAAGGGCCCAGCAACACAGTAGTAATGACTATCCGGATACTCGAATTGAGTACCAAAAAATCATGAAAGATTATTTGGAACTTTTAAAACGCAAGAAAATCAAACCTGTAATGGTCATTTTCCCGGTTCATCCCCTGTATAGAATGAATTTTGATTCCAAAATGATCAAAAGATTTTATGAAATCATCGATCCGATTAGCCATCAATACGATTTTCAGCTCATTGACGGCTTTGCGTATTCGGGGGTGACGAAACGTGACTTCTTAGATGGCGACCACTTGAATTCCGAGGGAGCGGCGAAGTTTACGCTTTATTTAGAAAAGGAAATAAGTTGGTGAACCTTTGTTAGGTAGAAGTGTTTCTCAGAGCGATCAAGTAAAGGAATGAGGAAAAACCGATGAAGGTATTAGTAACCGGATCAGAAGGGTTTATAGGAAGTCATTTGACCGAGCAATTAGTGAAACAAGGGCATGAGGTAAAGGCGTTTACCCTCTATAATTCTTTCAATAACTGGGGCTGGTTAGATACCTTGCCAAGAGACGTTATGAACGAAATTGAGATTTTCCAGGGCGACGTGCGGGACCCGAATGGCGTAAGAGAGGCAATGCGTGGCGTCGAACAGGTATATCATCTTGCGGCGTTAATTGCCATTCCCTTTAGCTACCACTCACCGGAAACCTATGTGGATACGAATATCAAGGGAACGCTAAACATTTTACAGGCTGCAAGGAGCCTAGAAACTCCTCGCATCTTTATCACTTCTACATCGGAAGTTTACGGCACGGCAAAATACGTCCCAATAGATGAAAGTCACCCGTATCAAGGACAGTCCCCCTATTCAGCGACGAAAATTGGGGCAGATCGTTTAGCTGAATCTTTTATCCGTAGTTTCGACATGGCGATTACTATCGTAAGACCATTTAATACGTACGGTCCCCGTCAATCGGCAAGGGCGGTGATTCCAACCATTATAACCCAGTTGCTTTCAGGGATAAAAGAAATCAAGCTGGGATCGCTTAGCCCAACGAGAGATTTTAATTATGTTAAAGACACAGTGAATGGATTTATTGAAATTGCAAAATCGAAAAAAACTATAGGGGAAGAAATCAATATTGCATCGCAGCAAGAAATATCGATTGGAGAACTAGCCGAAGAACTGATTCGGCAAATTAATCCCAATGCAAAGATCGTTTGCGATGATCAAAGATTAAGACCTGAAAACAGCGAAGTGAACAGATTGCTTGGATCCAATGAGAAAATTAGACGCTTAACAGATTGGGAACCCCAGTACTCATTGGAGAAGGGGCTTTCGGAAACCATTGAATTCTTTAAAACAAATTTAGAAAAGTATAAAATCGATATATATAATATTTAAGGGTGAGTTGAATGGATCGAAAACATATTCCCCTCTCTGTTCCAAACTTAAAGGGTAAAGAACTTGAATACGTCACGCAGGCGATCAAGACGCAATGGGTGTCATCAGGGGGACCTTTTGTCAACGAATTCGAAGATCAAATTGCCAATTATGTAGGAGCCATTGGGGCGGTTTCTGTTCAAAATGGAACCTCTGGATTACACATCGCACTCCAGGTTTGCGGTGTAACCAGGGAAGATGAAGTCATCGTGCCGGCCCTTACTTTTATCGCTGCCGTCAACCCAGTGAAGTATATTGGTGCAGATCCTATTTTCATGGATTGTGATGAGTCGCTTTGTATGGATCCTTTTAAGCTTGACGAATTTTGTCAAGAAGAATGCCGTTTTGTCGATGGAAAGTTGATTAACCTTACGACGAAAAAACAGATTAAGGCCATCATTGTCGTTCATGTATTTGGAAACATGGCGAACATGGAAATGTTGATGGAAATCGCCAACCGATATAACGTACAAGTCGTTGAGGACGCGACGGAAGCTATTGGAACTTACTATATTTCGGGGAAGTACAAGGGAAAATATGCGGGTGCGATCGGCGCTGTGGGCGTGTACTCGTTTAATGGTAATAAAATCATCACCACTGGTGGCGGTGGGATGGTGGTTTCCAATGATGTTCAGATGGTAAAATACGCTAAACATCTGACCACCCAAGCCAAAAGCGATGAACTTTATTATCTTCACGATGAAATCGGATATAACTATCGGATGACAAACCTTCAGGCAGCACTAGGATTGGCGCAATTAGAACAACTGGAAACTTTCATTAGTATCAAGAAAAAAAACTATCTGTTCTACCAACAGCTGTTGAGTGATATACAAGGTTTGTCTTTGCTTTCGTTCAATCATCAAGCTAGGAATAATTATTGGTTTTATGCCTTGTATATTGATGATGATCGCTATACACGCTCTAGGGATGAGTTGATTAATTTTTTTGCGGCTAATGCCACTCAGGTAAGGCCAATATGGGGATTGATTCATGAGCAAAAACCTTACTTACATCATCAGGCATACAAAATAGACAGAGCAAAACACTACCTCGAACACGTTGTCAATCTGCCATGCAGTTCGAATTTGGAATCGGAAGAGATTGCTTATATCGTCAATTTGCTAAGGAATTGATCAATCATGCTTGGAGGTATAACAATGAATATTGAAGACTTTTTAATCGATGAACAAGCTTCGATCGTAGAAGCAATGGCCTTGCTTGATAAAATCCCTATTTTCAAAAAGATACTCTTTGTTGTTCGTGATGGACGATTCGTGGCCGCTTTAACGGATGGGGATATCAGAAGATGGGTGTTAAAGAAAGGGAATTTAGATGCATGTGTAAAAGATATAGCCAATTATAAACCTCAATTTGCCTATGAATCTGATCGACTGGCTGCAAAGGAATTTATCCAGAACAATCCTATAGCTGCTATGCCCATCTTAAATGACAACGATGAAATTATTTCTATATTGTTTTTAAACGACAAAGAAGTTAAACCTCAAATTACGTTAAACCTTCCTGTGGTCATTATGGCTGGCGGTTTAGGCACGAGATTATACCCGTATACTAAAATTCTCCCCAAACCTTTGATTCCGATCGGAGAAATTCCTATAGCGGAGCACATCATCAATCGATTTTACGAATATGGTATTGATCAATTTTTCTTGGTGGTCAATCACAAAAAGAATATGATCAAAGCATATTTTAATGAAATTGAGAAAGGCTATTCAGTTCGTTATGTGGACGAAGATGAACCTTTGGGAACTGGTGGGGGATTGAGTTTACTAAAAGGCAAAATAGATTCCACCTTCATCCTTACGAACGGCGATATTCTCATCGAAGAAGATTATGAGAAAATCTATAAGTATCATAAACAAAATCACAACGTGATTACTATGGTATGTTCGTTAAAAAACATTAAGATTCCGTATGGTGTGATTGAATTTAGCGAGGGCGGAGAAATTAAAGAAATGAAGGAGAAACCCAATATTCCTATATTCGTGAATACGGGAATGTATGTCGTGGAACCAAAAGTTATTGAAGAACTAGATTATAACCAAATGATCGATTTTCCGGATATTATTGAAAAGTATATGCATCGTAAAGAAAAAGTGGGTATCTATCCGGTGAGTGAAAATTCTTGGCTGGATATGGGGCAACTCGATGAATTGGAAAAAATGAGGGGCAGGTTAGTGGGGAATGATTAAAAAGGCTCTGCTGATAGGTGGAGGTGGACATTGTCATTCCGTGTTAGATTCCCTACTCTCTAGCGCACAGTATTCTGAAATTGGAATTATTGATAAAAAGGAGAATATAGGAAAACGAATATTGGGTATTCCTGTGATCGGTAGTGACGAAGAATTATCTGAATTATATAGACAGGGCTACTCGGATGTGTTTGTGACGATTGGCAGTATTGGTGATCCGACTCTCCGGGTTAATATTTTTCACCTCGTTGAACAAATTGGCTTTCATACTCCCAATGTGATTGATTCGAGTGCAATCGTCAGCAATCATGCCAAATTGGATCAAGGTATTTTCGTTGCCAAAGGTGCTGTTGTGAACGCAGGGGCTCATCTCCATAGGGGGATTATTATCAACACCTCAGCAATTATTGAGCATGATTGTGTTATCGGAGAATTTTCGCATATTGCCACGGGTTCTGTTCTTAGTGGTAGAGTGACTGTAGGGTCTGAATCGCATATCGGAGCCGGAACTGTGATAAAGCAAGGCGTTAAAATTGGCTCCCATACCATGATTGGTATGGGGAGTGTTGTATTGCAAGATGTCGGTGATGATGTCATAGCTTTCGGCCATCCTTGTAAGGAGGTTCGACAAAGGTGAGTACTTTCGTCATTGCAGAAGCCGGTGTTAATCATAATGGGAGTTTGGCAATCGCTAAGCAATTGGTTGATCAAGCCAAGTATGCAGGTGCGGATTGTATAAAATTCCAAACCTTTATCTCCGGAAATTTGACCACGAAGCAAGTTGAGAAGGCAAACTATCAAAAGCAAGATACGAATCCCCATGAAACTCAATTGGAAATGCTTAAAAAATTAGAGTTATCCTTTGCTGAGTTTATCGAGCTTAATGAGTATTGTAAAATCAGGAAGATTGAATTTCTCTCGACCGCGTTTGATTTTGAAAGTATCGACTTTTTACATTCGTTAGGTTTGACAAAATGGAAAATTCCATCCGGTGAGATTACCAATCTCCCATACTTAATTAAAATTGCTCAACACCGAAAACCTACTATACTCTCGACAGGTATGAGTACTATGGAAGAGATACGTCTTGCTCTGAACGTTCTTAAACAAAATGGGGCAAATGATGTAACGGTTCTTCATTGCACAACGGAATACCCTGCTCCTTTCGATGAGGTCAATTTATCGGCCATGCCTACCATTGGACATGAACTTGGGGTTCCTGTCGGTTATTCGGATCATACAAAGGGTATTGAAATTTCCATTGCCGCCGTGGCAATGGGAGCTAGGGTGATTGAGAAACATTTTACGTTAGATCGAACTATGATTGGCCCTGATCATGTAGCGAGCATAGAACCAGAGGAATTTAAGCAGATGGTCAAAGCAATACGCAACGTGGAAATCGCGCTGGGAAATGGAAAAAAGGAACCTTCTGCCTCAGAAAAAAGGAATATAGAAATTGCAAGAAAAAGCATTGTGGCCAAATGTGAAATTAGTGAAGGGGATGAATTCACGGAGGACAATCTCACAATTAAAAGACCTGGAATTGGGATAAGTCCAATGAAATGGTTTGAGGTGATTGGAAAACGTGCGGTTCGAAATTTTCAAGAGGATGAATTGATCGAGTTATGAAAAAAATTTGCGTGTTAACAGCCACGAGAGCTGAATACGGGTTGTTAAAGTTAGTTATTAAAAAGCTTTTTGATGTGATGGCATTTGATGTTCGTGTCGTCGTTACAGGTGCACATTTATCGCCTGAATTTGGCTTAACCTATCAGGAAATCGAACAGGATGGAATATCGATCGACAAAAAAATTGAAATGCTAGTGAGTGCAGACACGCCTACGGCGGTTTCAAAATCGATGGGATTGGCACTCATAAGTTTTGCGGATTATTTTGAAAGTCTGCGTCCGGATCTTTTGGTTGTACTTGGAGATCGTTATGAAACATTAGCGGTTTGTATTGCCGCAATGAATCATAGAATTCCTATTGCTCATTTGTATGGTGGCGAAACCACCGAAGGCGCCATCGATGAGTCGATTCGGCATGCGATTACCAAGTTGAGTTATTTACACTTTACGAGTACGGATGCATATCGAAAACGGGTGATTCAATTAGGAGAACATCCGGATAGGGTTTTTCATGTGGGAGCCACTGGAATTGAGAACATTCTCAATCAAACGCTAATGGAAAAAGGCGAGCTAGAAGCCTCCATCCATTTTTCGTTGGAAAAGCCCTATGCTTTGATAACTTTTCACCCTGTAACCTTGGAAGAAGACAGTTCGCAAGTGCAATTTCGTTCAATCCTAGATGCCTGCCAACATTATTCTGGCTTGAACTTTATTTTTACAAAGGCGAATGCGGACGCTAATGGCCGGGTGATCAACAAAATGATTGATGATTTTGTAGAGAATCACGATAATGCAGTCGCCTTTACATCATTAGGTGTTACTAGGTATTTAAGCGCTTTGAAATACTGCGCATTTGTTATGGGTAATTCGTCCAGTGGAATCATCGAAGCCCCAAGTTTTGGAATTCCCACAATCAACATTGGGGATAGGCAAAGAGGCAGAATACAGTCGGATAGCGTGATTAACTGTGTCCCTTCGTTTGAAGCCATAAGAAGGGCGATTGATTTCTCCTTGACGAATGATTTTAGGGAACGGACGAAGGCGACGACGAATCCCTATGGAGATGGAAATGCATCAAGTTTGATTGTGGATGTTATAAAGGATTTCCTACTTAATGAACGCATCTCTTTAAAAAAAATTTTTTATGATGGTGAGTTGATTTGAGATGAATATCGGCATTGTCGGGTTAGGTTCAATGGGAAACAGAAGGATTCGATTGATCAAACAACATGATGAATCGATCAAAATGGTCGGTATCGACTCACGGGAGGATCGAAGAAAAAAGTGTGAATTAGAATGGGGTATATTAACCTATTTGGATTTGTACGAAGCGATTACCTCGAATCAACTGGACTGTGTTTTCGTTTGTACCTCTCCTTTAACCCATCGTGATATTATTCAAACGTGTCTCCATGAGGGGCTACATGTTTTTAGCGAATTAAATTTGGTGGCGGATGGTTATGATCTAAGCATCGCGCTTGCTAAGGAAAAAAACCTTGTATTGTTTTTATCTTCAACGTTTTTATACAGAAATGAAGTTCAATATATAAAAAAGGCGGTTAGGCAAAGTGCGACTCTTTTGAACTATAGCTATCACGTGGGGCAATACTTGCCTGATTGGCATCCTTGGGAAAATTACCTAAACTATTTTGTGGCTGAAAATCGATCAAATGGTTGCCGTGAAATATTCGCCATTGAATTTCCCTGGCTTGTCGATGTCTTTGGACCTATTGATCAGGTTGAAGTCATAAAAAACAAAATAAGCGATTTACAAATTGATTATCCTGACAATTATCTACTTGTGATTCAGCATAAGCATGGGCACAAAGGAATGCTGGCGGTTGATATCGTGTCCAGAAAACCGGTGAGAAATTTAGAGATTTTTGGTGAAGCGCTGCACTTGACTTGGGATGGTTCTCCCAATGGGTTGCGACGATACGATTATGAGGCAAAGGTGGACCGAATGATTAATTCCTATGAGGTAATTGATCAATTGGATTCGTATAGCCAATTTGTTGTGGAAAATGCGTACTTTAACGAGATTGTTTCATTTTTTCGTGCTATCAACTATGGCGAGCGTCCTCTGTATAGTTTTGAACAAGATCTAGAAATATTATCGCTGATCGATCGGATTGAAGCATGATATGGGAAAAAACCATAAGATTGGTATCGCGGGATTTGGATCGATCGGAAAAAGACACCTCTCTAATATCATCAATGTTTTGGACAACAAGGGATACTCCTATACTATTGACTTGATCAGAACTGGGAATGGTCAGGTTTTAGATGAAGGGGTGTCTTCGCGGATTCATCAAATCTATTATGGATCACAGCAGATACCTGACGATTATGATGTAATATTTGTGACCAATCCGACCCACTTGCACTACGAGACTGTAAAATTTTTCGCGCCAAAAACAAGCCACATGTTTATCGAGAAACCTGTTTTTGATAAGTTTGACCTATCCGTCGAAGAACTCTCACTCAAAAATGATGGAGTATATTATGTCGCATGCCCGCTAAGGTATACGGGAGTGATTCAATACCTGAAAAACAACGGTCATGTTGAAAGTGTTTATTCTGCGAGGGTGATTAGTTCTAGTTATCTTCCAGATTGGAGGCCAAATATAGATTATCGAACTACGTATAGCGCAAGTGCTGAGCAAGGTGGAGGCGTTTCCAAGGATATCATTCACGAATGGGATTACTTATATTATTTATTCGGCTATCCAGAGCAAGTGTTGAATATACGAGGTAAGTTTTCTGCTTTGCAAATTAGTAGTGACGATTTATCCATTTATATTGCAAAATACAAAAAAATGGCGGTTGAGGTGCATCTTGACTACTTTGGCCGTGTTCCGATCCGAGAAATTCAATTGTTCACCGAGGAAGACATCATCATTGGCGATCTCATCCATAGTCAAGTTCGGTACTTAAAGAGTGGAAGTGTTTTTTCATTCCATGAATCGAGAAATGATTATCAGGTTAAAGAAATCGAGTATTTTTTTGATATTCTTGAAGGCAATGTCGTTAATCACAATGATATAACGACAGCAATGAACATTTTGAGAATTGCCCAAACCGAGACGTAAAGACAGAAGTTTTATATTACCTCAAATGTATAAGAGTATGCTATTAACTTGCAGAAGAAGATGGATATCTTCTCTAAAATAATTGGCCGCTCTGCCTAGTTATTTCAAAGTATATCTGTCACTTTTGATACGTGAAAGACTTACCTCATCATTCCCCCCAGGTGCAGGTCGCAAAAGTAGTCGGCGATCTCTTTGGGGGTTTTTGTGCCGTTTTGGTTGTACCAGCGGTAGACCCAGTTGCAGGCACCAAGGATGGAGAGGGCGGCGAGGCGGGGGTCGCCTTCTTTGAATTCGCCGGCGTTCATGCCGTCGTCGACGATTTTGACCCAATGGTTGAGGTATTCGTCCATGGCGGCGACGATGATGCGGTGTGGTTCGTCGCTAAGGAGAAAGGCGTCGCGAAGCAGGACGGTCGTCATTTCGACGTCGCCGGTGACGATGCCAAAGTGGTGATGGATCGCTTTTTGCAATCGTGAGGATGCGGATTCTTCTAGATTGACGATGCTTTCGAGTTCGCGCGAGAAGCCATGAATCGAGCGACTGGCGATTTGTAATAAAAGTTCTTCTTTGCTTGCGATATAATGATAAAGGCTGCCTTTTTGCAAGTTAACTTCATCGGCGATATCCTGGACGGACGTGGCATGATAGCCCTTCTTATTAAATAAACGAATCGCAGCGCGTGCGATTTCATCATATTTGTTGACTACCATCGATCAACACATCCTTTTTCTAGCGATAGCACGAATGAACTGTTATGTACGGTATTTCTGGGATAGGTACCCCTATCCTTTTTATGATACCATAACCGGAAAGAACACGCTGTCTTTTTTACGAGATCATTTGTCGTTGATGAAAAAACATTCTAGTGAGGAGATTAGCTGCGATGAATCGTCAAGGGGAACTGTGGATTTTTGATATGGATGGCACGCTTTTTCAATCGGAATCGGTGGCTGTGCCTGCGTTTCGTCAGACTTTTACGAAGATGCGTGAAGCGGGTGTATCGATTCCAGATGACGTAACGGATCAGGCGATCACAGGAACGTTTGGGTATACGCACGATCATATCTGGCGTACGCTCGTCGGTGAATCGCTTGAACCGCAACTGCAGGAAAAAAGCGATCGTTGGTTGATCGAAGCGGAGATCGATTTGTTGCAAAATGGATCGGGTGGGCTATTTCCTGGCGTGATTGAGACGCTCAAAACGCTTCATGAAGATGGAGCTATGCTCGCTGTAGCGAGTAATGGGCAACAATCGTATATCGAATCGATCGTCCAGACGTTTGGAATCGCCGATTGGTTTGCTGGGCTGTATAGTGCGAGTGGTTATCGCATGCGCACGAAAGTGGATCTCGTTAAACTGCTCCTTGAAGAAATCGACCATGAGCGCGCGGTGATGATTGGTGATCGATCTTCCGATATCGAAGCGGGCATTCATAATGGTTTGCCGGCGATCGGCTGTGCTTTTGGTTTTGCGGATACGCATGAACTACAAGGTGCGACGATGACTGTGCGTCATTTTTCGGAGATTTTACAATTTCACTTTTGATCGACGAATACAATTGGTCAAAAAAGATCAAAAATAGTCGGGGAACCTCTTTACTTTTCGTAAGTGGTTCCCTATAATTCAAATCAGAAGATCAAAGATAGTCAAAGTCAAAGAAGCAAAAGTCTCTCAAAGGGTGTTCGTGGATGGGAGGGAAGGCGAGCGTGAGAAGCACTTCCGATCGCATCGAGGAATATCTGTATGCTAAGTTAAGTGATAGTGCAAACGGTGTGATCGAGATTCAGCGTAATGATCTAGCCCAACTGTTTGCTTGTGTCCCTTCTCAGATCAATTATGTGATCGCTACACGGTTTACGCTTGAGCGCGGCTATGTCGTCGAATCAAAGCGTGGCGGTGGGGGGTATATCCGGATTAAGCGATTGGCTCCTGAGCATATTGATCAACTCGGGCAATTGGTGTTAGCTGTCGGAGAATTGATCGCGCAAAAAGAAGCGGAAGGTATCGTCTGGCGGCTTGAAAGCGATGAATTGCTGTCATCGCGCGAAGCGGATATCATGCGTGTCGCGCTTTCGCGAGATGTGCTCGCGTTGCCACTTCCTGAACGTGATCGGCTCCGTGCACGATTACTCAGTGCGATGTTGACGGCAGTATTTGCTCATGAGCAAGAAGAAGGGTAAGGTAAAGGTATCTTTTAACTTGGTGAAGGGGGATGCTGTATGCTTTGCGAAGAATGTGGCAAAAATCCCGCCACCGTTCATTATACGGAGATCGTGCAGGGTCAAAAGACGGAATATCATCTATGCGAATCTTGTGCGCAAGAAAAAGGCGTAGCGGCTTATGAAGCGCTTGCCGGCCCGTTTTCGATCAATCAGTTGTTGTCAGGGTTATTGAATTTTGATCCTTTGGTCAAACAGCGGATGGAGATGCCGAAAAGTGAATGTCCGAACTGTGGTTTTACTTTTCAACAATTTAAGCAGATCGGACGCTTTGGTTGTCCACAATGTTATGAGACGTTCGATCCTGCCTTGGACTCATTACTTAAAAAAATTCAATCTTCTGATCAGCATGTCGGTAAAGTGCCGAAACGTTCTGGCGGTGTGGTTGCGCTTCGTCGTCAACTCGACGATTTGAGGCAAGAACTGCAAGAGCGAATTCGCGAAGAGAAGTACGAAGAAGCGGCGCGTCTGCGTGATCGCATTCGCGATCTTGAGCGTCAAATCAAAGCGTAAGGAGGGGATAAGGAATGTCTGTCGATGATTTCGTCTCGCATGCAGCGAGCAAGTGGCTATCAGAAGATGGTCCTGAATCGGATATCGTCATCAGTAGCCGTATCCGTATCGCGCGTAACGTAACGGATCAAGCTTTTCCGATGCTCTCAAGTGATGAAGATAAAAATCGTCTGATCGATGCGGTTGAACGCGCAACGCAGTCCGAAGAGGCGAAAGCGATCGGTCGCTTTGAGATGCTTCGTCTTGAGACATTGTCCCCGATTGATCGTATGGTGCTCGTTGAGAAGCACTTGATCAGTCCGGCTTTGATTCAGGTCCAAGGCGGCGCTGTCCTTCTTCGTGACGATGAAGAAATCGCGATAATGGTCAATGAAGAAGATCATTTACGCATGCAGTGCCTGTTGCCCGGGTATCAACTCGATGAAGCGTATCGCCTCGCCGATCGCATGGATGATCTTTTTGAAGAAACGCTCGATTTCGCTTTTGATGAACAAAAAGGCTATCTAACCGCGTGCCCGACCAATCTGGGCACGGGCATGCGCGCTTCGGTGATGTTACACCTTCCAGCACTCGTCTGGACGGAGCAGATCAATCGCATTTTGTCGGCGATCACGCATGTCGGACTGACGGTGCGGGGGATCTATGGCGAAGGCAGCGATGCGCTCGGCAATCTTTTTCAAGTGTCCAATCAAGTGACGATGGGACAAAGTGAAGAAGAAATCCTCGGCAATTTGCATAGCGTCGTGCGTCAAATCATCGAGCATGAACGAAAAGCGCGAAGCTTTATCCTACAAGAGGCGAGAACGCGCGTGGAAGATCGTGTCTGTCGCTCTTATGGCATTCTTGCTTACGCGAGGCAGATCGATTCTAAAGAATCGCTACAACGTTTATCCGATGTCCGTCTTGGTCTTGACATGGGTATCATCGACGGCGTGTCGGCTAGCATCCTAAAAGAATTGATGGTCGCGACACAACCTGGCTTTTTACAAAAACATAATGGTCACGAGATGGGACCGGCTGAACGCGATGCAAGACGGGCTTCCCTAATCCGTGAACGCTTACGTCAACAACACTAAGGAAGCAAAGTGAGGGATCGTCATGTTATTTAATCGATTTACAGAACGTGCTCAAAAGGTACTTACTTTAGCACATGAAGAAGCGGTACGCCTCGGTCATCCGGGTGTCGGCACCGAACATATCCTCCTTGGTCTGGTCAAAGAAGGCGAAGGCATTGCAGCGAAAGCCTTGTTAAGTCTTGGCTTATCGACGGAAAAAATTCAACGTGAAGTGGAGAAGATTATCGGTCAAGGTCCGGGCAATACGACGGGTACGACGTATACGCCGCGTGCCAAAAAGGTGATCGAACTTTCCATGGATGAAGCGCGTAAACTCGGTCATAACTACATCGGTACCGAGCACATCTTACTGGGCTTGATTCGTGAAGGCGAAGGCATTGCGGCGCGCGTCTTGAGCAATCTTGGCGTCAGTTTGAGTAAGGCGAGACAACAGGTGTTGCAACTCCTTGGTAGCGATACGACAGAGACCAGTTCGGATAGCACTCAGTCGGCAAGTACGCCGACTCTCGATAGCCTCGCGCGCGATCTGACGGCGCTTGCCCGCGATTCGAAACTCGATCCGGTCATTGGACGCGCCAATGAAATCGAACGCGTTATTCAAGTGCTTTCCCGTCGTACTAAGAACAATCCCGTCTTGATTGGTGAACCTGGCGTCGGCAAAACGGCGATTGCCGAAGGTCTTGCCCAACGCATCGTCACGAATGAAATCCCTGAAATTCTTCGCAGTAAACGCGTGATGGTGCTTGACATGGGAACGGTGGTCGCTGGTACGAAGTATCGTGGCGAATTCGAAGATCGCTTAAAGAAGATTATGGATGAAATCCGCAATGCCGGCAATGTGATCTTATTTATCGATGAATTGCATACGCTAATCGGTGCTGGTGGTGCGGAAGGTGCTATCGATGCATCGAACATCTTAAAACCGGCTCTTGCGCGCGGTGAATTGCAGTGCATCGGCGCCACGACGCTTGATGAATACCGCAAACACATTGAGAAAGACGCTGCGCTTGAACGGCGTTTTCAACCGATTAAAGTCGATCAACCATCACCCGATGAAGCGGTACAGATCCTGTTTGGTTTACGTGATCGTTATGAGGCGCATCACCGCGTGACGATTACGGATGAAGCGGTGACGGCAGCGGTACGTATGTCTGATCGGTATATCACCGACCGTTTTTTGCCCGATAAAGCGATTGATTTGATCGACGAAGCGGCATCGCGCGTGCGGTTACGTACGTACACAGCGCCGCCGAATCTTAAAGAATTGGAAGTTAAGCTCGATGAAGTGCGCTCGGAGAAAGATTCGGCGATTCAGGCGCAGGATTTTGAGACGGCAGCGACGTTGCGTGATCATGAGCAACAATTGCGCGATGACTTGGAGCGTCGTCGTATGGAATGGCAACAGCGTCAGGATTCGCATGATGTCTCGGTTACCGAAGATGATATTGCAGAAATCGTATCGAGTTGGACAGGCGTGCCGGTGAAGAAATTGGCGCAAGCGGAATCGAGCCGACTGCTGAACATGGAGCAATTGCTTCATGAACGTGTCGTCGGGCAAGAGGAAGCGATTAGTGCGGTATCGCGTGCGATTCGCCGTGCTCGCGCAGGGCTGAAAGATCCGAAGCGTCCGATTGGGTCGTTTATCTTCTTAGGACCGACAGGCGTTGGTAAGACGGAACTCGCAAGAGCACTTGCTGAATCGATGTTCGGCGACGAAGATGCGATCATTCGTATCGATATGTCGGAATACATGGAACGCCATACGACTTCACGCCTTGTCGGTTCGCCTCCTGGTTATGTCGGGTATGATGAGGGCGGTCAATTGACGGAACGCGTGCGGCGTAAACCTTATTCAGTCATCTTGCTTGATGAAGTGGAAAAAGCGCACCCTGAAGTGTTCAACATTCTTTTGCAAGTGCTCGATGATGGGCGCTTGACGGATGGCAAAGGTCGAACGGTCGATTTTCGCAATACGGTGATCATCATGACGAGTAACGTCGGTGCGCAAGAAATCAAAAAAGGCGGCCCACTTGGCTTTACTAGTGGTCAAGACTCGGCGTATAACGACATGAAAGGGCGCATCATGGAAGAACTGCGTCGCACCTTCCGTCCTGAATTTCTCAATCGCGTGGATGATTTGATCGTCTTTCATCCGCTTTCTGAAGGGGAGATTTCGCAAATCGTCGATCTGCTGGCGCTTGATTTGAAAAAACGTCTTGACGAATACGGCTTGCACTTCACGCTCAGCGATGGTGCCAAAGCGTTTCTCGCCAAAGAAGGCTTCGATCCACAATATGGTGCTCGCCCACTCAAACGTGCGATTCAGCGCCATATCGAAGATCGCTTGTCGGAAGCGTTACTCAGCGGCGAAATCAATCGCGGTGATCATGTTGCGATCGATGTTCATGAAGGGGAAGGACTCACCGTCACGCGTAAAGAGCAAACGACGAGTGTCTGATCGGTTTTATCGTAAGAACGATGGCGCGACGTCCGCATAGCCGGGCGTCGTTGTTGTCGTTTTTCGACCTAGATTATCCTGTATATTCGCGGTATATTGGAGTTATTATGAAAAAAGTCAAAACGCATTATGTTTGTCAGGAATGTGGCGCTGAAAGTGTTAAGTGGTTAGGACGTTGCCCTTCTTGTGGTGAATATGGCACGATGATCGAAGAAGTGGTCACCCAATCAGAACCTGTGCCGACGCTCGATGGGGCAGCGCGTGAACCGATGCAACTCAATCAGATTGTGCTTAAAAAAGAACCGCGCTTTTCATCAGGCAGTGAAGAATTTAATCGCGTACTTGGCGGTGGCATCTTGCCTGGGGAATTGTTTCTTGTCGGCGGTGATCCCGGCATTGGCAAATCGACATTGCTTTTACAGACGGCGCATAAAATTTCACAGACGGATCATACGGTGCTGTATGTGACGGGTGAAGAATCGATGCAGCAAGTGAAGCTGCGTGCGATGCGCATTGGGTCTTTGCACGATGGACTCTATGTCTTAGCCGATACGTCGATCGATCAGATTGAGAAACAGGTTAAGCGTCTACGTCCGTTATTTGTCGTCATCGATTCGATTCAGACGATGTATGCGGCTGAGTTGCCGTCTGCGCCAGGTAGTATCCAACAAGTAAGAACTTGTACGATGCGTCTGTTGACGATCGCCAAGGAGTTGTCGATTGCGATTTGTATCGTCGGGCATGTGACCAAAGACGGAGCGATAGCAGGACCACGGCTGCTCGAACATATGGTCGATGCTGTTTTATACTTTGAAGGAGATCGTCATCATCGCTATCGCGTTCTTCGTGCGGTCAAAAACCGTTTTGGTTCGGCTGATGAAATCGGCGTGTTCGATATGCGTTCCGATGGTTTGTGCGATGTGTTAAGCCCTTCGGCGATGTTTTTGGCGGAGCGCTCGATCGCAACACCAGGCTCAACGGTCGTGGCGAGTTTGGAAGGGTCGCGTCCTGTGCTCGTCGAGATTCAAGCGCTCGTGTCGCCGACGCATTTCCCTTCGCCGCGTAGAATGGCGTCAGGTCTTGATTATAATCGCGTAACGCTGTTGATGGCGGTGCTTGAAAAGCGGGTAGGGCTTTATCTACAAAATTTTGATGCGTATGTCAACGTGGCAGGTGGGCTTAAAATCGATGAGCCAGCTGTCGATCTGGGTGTTGCGGTGGCAATCGCGTCGAGTTTTCGCGATCACGCCGTGGCGACGGGAACTGTTTTTGCCGGAGAAGTCGGCCTGACGGGAGAAGTACGTGCGATCGCACGCCTCGACGCGAGGTTATCGGAGGCGAAAAAGCTGGGCTTTGTGCGCATGATTGCGCCCGTGAGTAATCTTTCGAAAAGTCTGGATGGTAAAGGTATCGAGGTGGTTGGTGTGGCGACATTGCAAGAAGCGATTGCGGCCACATTAGGGAGGAATTAGCGTGAGAGAAAAAGAAGATGTCAAGCGCGAAGCGATTTTGATGAAAGTCCTAAAGATGATCGCGCCAGGTACGCCGATACGTGAAGGTGTGGACAATGTTCTTCGTGCCAATACGGGTGGGTTAATCGTCTTTGGCTTTAATGAAGAGATCGCGCCTTTGATCGACGGTGGTTTTGCGATCAACTGTGAGTTCACGCCATCAGGTCTTTATGAATTGGCGAAGATGGATGGCGCGATCATCTTAAGCGAAGATGCCAAAAAAATTCTGTATGCCAATACGCAGTTGAATCCCGATCACATGATTGAGACGCATGAGACAGGGACGAGACATCGTACGGCAGAACGCATGGCAAAGCAGACGGGACATCTTGTCGTCTGCGTATCGCAACGGCGTAATGTGATCACATTGTATCAAGGCAATGTACGGTATGCCCTTAAAGATCTCAGTGGTATTGTCACGAAAGCGAATCAGGCGATTCAAACGCTTGAACGTTATAAGTCGGTTCTTGACGGGGCGCTGGCAAGTCTTTCGGCGCTTGAGATGGATGAACTGGTGACGCTGCAAGATGTGGTGAATGTGCTTCAGCGTTTTGAGATGGTGCTGCGTATTCGCGCGGAGATCAAGCGCTATATCACGGAGCTTGGTACAGAAGGTCGTTTGATTGCGATGCAACTTGATGAATTGGTCGCCAAGGTCGATGAGGAGGCGTATCTGCTTGTCAAGGATTATTCGGCGACGGGACACACGCTCACGCCACATCAGATTTTGACGGAGATGCATCAGTTGGATTCGGAAGAGTTGATCCATGGTCCCACGATCGCTCGTGTGCTGGGCTATGAAAATACACCCAATCTCGGTGAAACGTCGGTCGCGTCTCGCGGCTATCGCATTTTGCATAAGATCCCACGTTTACCGCAACCGGTCATCGAGAATCTAGCGGAAGAATTTCCGACGCTCGGACGTATCGTGTCGGCGAGTGTCGAAGAGTTGGACGAAGTGGAAGGGATCGGTCTCGTGCGTGCACGGTCGATTAAAGATGGTCTTAAGCGTATGCATGAACAAGTCTTGCTGGAGCGTAATCTTTGATGTCATCGCTGTATCAACAAAGTAAGCCTTGGTTGCCTAGTCTGATTACGCTTTGCAATCTGATTCTTGGCGTGATCGCGCTGATTGCGATCAATCGCCACGATATGGTGGTAGCCGCTTGGTTGATCCTTGTCGGGATGATCGCCGACGGGCTCGATGGTAAACTGGCTCGTCTTTTACACGCAGAGAGTGCTTTCGGTAAACAATTGGATTCGCTCGCTGATCTCGTCACCTTCGGTCTGGCTCCAGCTTTCCTCCTGCTTCATGCGCTACCGTTAGCTTGGAGTTCATACCGTGTCTTGTTTGCGGTACTCTATGTGCTTTGCGGTGCTTTTCGTCTAGCGCGTTTTACCGTGCAAGCACCTTCGTCCATTTATTTTACCGGTATACCGATCACAGCGGCCGGTTCGCTTGTCGCTACTTACGTGTTGTCTAGCTCGTATATTCCGAGTTGGGGATTGCCCTTGATGAGTCTTTTGCTCAGCGGTTTGATGGTGAGTTCCTTTCCTTATCCGAAGGTGAATCGCATCGTTATGGCAAAGCGTTGGTCGATGATAACGATAGGTTTGACTGGATTTGTATTCGTGGGTTTGGTTGCATTATTCCTTCTCTATCTAAGGTTAGTGCCCTTAGTGCTCATGGTGTTATTACTGGGGTATGCTGCTTATGGTGTTTTGCGCGCGGTTTTCTCGCCACTATGGCGCCATTTTCACAAAAATCACGTAGAATTTGACTTGCATCCTGTGAAACGATAAAGGTATATTGATGTGTTTGACCGACTATGTTTTCCATGGTACGCTTATGCTGATCTGGTTTAATCCAGGGATTTTTTGTCGATACTAGCGTATTGGAGGTGAAAAAGGAATGGTCAAAAGAATCTTTCAGCTTTTCTTTTTGGTTGTTGGTGTAACGCTTGGCTGGCAGTACGGTGAACGGATTTTTGAACTCATACATCTACCTTTATTCTCTTGGGACAAAATCGTGACGGCTATCCTCGGCGGGATGATAGCTTTGGCGATCGCTGCCCTTTTCTCCTCGCCGTTTGTCATGTGGTTTCGTTGGCTCGAAGATCGATTGATTAAGACGCCATTGGTCGACCTTGTGTCCGGTGTGATCGGTTTCGTTTTGGGTCTTTTTATCGCGTTTTTATTGACGCCTGCGATTGGTTCGATCCCTGTTGTCGGGATTTACGTGCAGTTTTTTGCGTCGATATTGCTCGCTTATCTCGGATTCCGTATCTTTTTTTCGCGTCGCGAAGAGATCTTTTCCTTTATCCCGGGGCTACTTGCTCGCAGTAAAGATCGGGAGAAGGACCGATCGGGCAAAGCTTCTGCCGCTATGGAGAAAAAAGTGGGTGATGCGAAGATTCTCGATACAAGTGTCATCATCGACGGTCGCATCGCGGATATCGTTCAGACAGGTTTTCTCGATGGGGTGATCGTGATTCCATCGTTTGTACTTGAAGAGTTACAGCATATCGCAGATAGCTCCGATGTCTTAAAGCGCAATCGCGGTCGACGAGGTCTCGACATCTTAAATCGTATCCAAAAAGAGCTCAAGGTTAAAGTTCAGGTGCTCGAAATCGACTTTGATGATATCGCAGAAGTCGATAGTAAACTCGTGCGCCTTGCCAAAAACATCGACGGTAAAGTGGTCACCAACGATTTTAATCTCAACAAAGTGTGTGAGTTACAAGGTGTTGATGTGCTTAATATCAACGATCTTGCCAATGCGGTAAAGCCGGTTGTCTTACCGGGTGAAGTTTTGATGGTCAATGTTATTAAAGATGGTAAAGAATTCGGGCAAGGCATTGCGTATCTTGACGATGGCACGATGATCGTGATTGAAGGTGGACGTGAACATATCGGCCATCGTATCGAAGTGATCGTCACGAGTGTATTGCAGACATCGGCTGGTCGCATGATCTTTGGTAAACCGAAAGCATTGGAGAGAGCGTTATAACGTGTATACCGATGTCGATCTGATTCTGATGGCAGCAGGGACAGGCTCAAGGATGCAACTTGCTGTCAAAAAGCAATGGATGTTGATCGGAGAAAAACCGATGTTCGTGCATACGCTGTTGCGTTTTTTGGCGATGGGTTTCGATTCTTGCATTCTTGTCGTCCATGAAAAAGAACGGCTTGCTACGGAAGAAGCTCTTGCTACATACGGCATTGATTCAGCGCGTTGTCGCCTTGCGATTGGCGGTGAAGATCGACAAGCTTCCGTTGCGCGCGGTTTGGCGCTTGCGACGCGACAACTTGTTGCCGTGCATGATGCAGCAAGACCGTTTTTTCAAGAGAAGGATATCGCCAATGTGATCACAAAAGCGCGTGAGACGGGTGCGGCGACGCTCGCTTCACCCGTCCGCGATACGCTGGTGGTCGTGGATCAAGACGAAGCCTTACTGGAAACGAAAAATCGAGATGGTGTCTGGCAGGTGCAGACGCCACAAGTATTTACTCGAACTTGGCTTAGCGAAGCGCACGAAGTTGCACGTGAAGAAGGCTATCGTTCGACGGATGATACGTATCTGCTTCGCCAGATCGGTCATCAGGTACATGTCGTTCGTGGCGCTTCACTCAATGTAAAAATCACGGAACCGGATGATGCGCTATTTATCGCACTGTGGGAGGGGACACATGAGGGTAGGTCTGGGTTTTGATGTGCATCGCTTTGCGAAAAACCGTGCGCTCGTATTAGGCGGCGTGACGATTCCAAGTGATGTCGGTCTTGAAGGGCATTCCGATGCGGATGTCTTGATTCATGCGCTGATGGATGCGCTATTAGGTGCACTTGCACTTGGGGATATTGGCGATCATTTTCCGGATACGGATCCCAAGTATCAAGGTATTTCGAGCTTGCTTTTGTTAGAGCATGTCATGGTGTTACTTCAAGAGTATGGCTATGTTGTCGGTAATGTGGATTTGATGGTGATGGCGCAAAAGCCGCGTCTTGCTCCCTATAAAGCGCAGATGATCGCGAAATTGGCACAAGCAATGCGTGTGGAGCCGTCTTGTGTCAGCATTAAAGCGACGACGATGGAACACTTGGGTTTTGTCGGACGTGAAGAAGGGATCGTGGCTCAAGCGGTTGCCTTGCTTGAGCCGATCAATCGTTAGTTTTGAGAGAGGAAGTCAGTTCGATGACAGTTCGGGTTCGTTATGCGCCAAGTCCTACCGGCCATTTGCATATCGGTGGTGCGCGCACAGCGCTTTTTAATTATCTTTTTGCAAAACATCATCAAGGGACTTTTCTTTTGCGCATTGAAGATACGGATTTGGAACGGCACGTTGAAGGTGCGGCTAAAGAGATGGCGGATAATCTTCATTGGTTAGGGATCACCTGGGATGAAGGTGTGATGGTCGGCGGGGAATATGGTCCTTATTATTGTACAGAACGTCTGCCGATCTATCAGCAGTATCAAGAGCAATTGCTGGCGACGGGACATGCTTATCCGTGCTATTGTTCCGATGAAGAACTGCAGGGTGAGCGCGATCTTGCGATGCAAGAAGGTCGTATGCCGCAGTATTCAGGCAAATGTCGGCATCTTCGTGCTGAACAGATAGCGCAGTACGAAGCAGAGGGTCGACAACCTGCTTTACGGTTTCGTGTCGCGCATGAAGAGCCGATCGTGTTTACCGATCTGATTCGTGGGGACATGCGATTTGAGGAAGGCAGTTTTGGTGGTGATTTTGTCATCGTCAAATCCAATGGTATTCCGACGTATAATTTTGCCTGTACGGTCGATGATCATCTGATGGCGATCACGCATGTAATCCGTGGGGAAGAGCATCTTTCTAATACGCCACGTCAGATCCTGATCTATCGTGCTTTAGGCTTTTCGTTACCGGTGTTTGGTCACGTGTCATTAATTTTGGGCGCTAATGGAAAAAAACTCAGTAAGCGTGATGAGTCAATCGTGCAATTTATCGATCAATATCGTGAAATGGGTTATTTGCCTGAGGCGATCTTTAATTTTCTTGCCCTGCTTGGCTTCGCTCCGCAAGGTGAGGAAGAAGTACTGACCAAAGAGCAACTGATTGAGCAATTCACGTTTGATCGCGTCAATAAAAGTGGAGCTTTTTTTGATGCGGTGAAACTCGATTGGTTAAATGCGCATTATCTTAAAGCGCAAGATCCTGCTTCGCTTTTACCGATCATGGAAAAAATCCTTTCGCCGTATGTAAAGACGCGTCCTTGCTTGGCAGATCCTGCCTTTGTGATAGAGCTTATCGCGCTTTATCAAGAACAAGTCTCGCATTTGGCGCAGATCATGACGCAAGGTAAGACGTTTTTTGAAGAAAAAGCGCCTTATGAGCAAGATGCGCTTGCTTTGCTTAAAGAAGGCGACCATCGCGCGGTGATCGAGTCGTTTGAACAGGGAATAACGTCACTTGAAGATTTCACAGCACCCGCGATCAAAGCCTTGTTGCAAACCGTGCAAAAGGAAACCGGTAAAAAGGGCAAAGATCTCTTTATGCCGATTCGCGCAGCGGTAACGGGGCAACTTCATGGTCGCGATCTTCCGCGTTCTGTCACCCTATTAGGCCGTGAAAGAGTCTTATTTCGGTTAAAAGAAAGTATGGAGTTTCTTTCGTAAGTAGGTTACACTACATGAGTAATGCTATCGATCGATGATCATACGGCGATACGCCGTCTTCGGTGACGCCCGAAGACGGCTTTACGCATCGCAAGGAGGGGTAACCATGCTCAAGTGGCTTCGTGAGATGAGAGAAGATATCCGTTTCGTTCGCGAGATGGATCCGGCCGCCCACTCTTCCTTTGAAGTGTGGTTGACGTATTCAGGATTACATGCTGTTTGGTTATATCGAATCGCTCATGTTTTGTACGTGAAAAAATGGTTTACGCTCGCTCGCAGTGTCTCGCAGTTTGGGAAATTTTTAACGAATATCGAGATCCATCCGGGTGCTTCGATTGGACGATGTCTGTTTATCGACCATGGCTCGGGTGTCGTGATTGGTGAAACGACAGTGATTGGCGATTATGTGACGATATATCAAGGGGTTACGCTAGGCGGAACGGGTAAAGAGAAAGGCAAACGTCACCCAACCGTCGGCAACCATGTGTTGATCGCGACAGGTGCTAAGGTCTTGGGTTCGTTAACGATTGGCGATTATGCGAAGATTGGAGCCGGTTCGGTCGTATTACGTTCTGTCCCTTGCAATTCAACCGTCGTTGGCATTCCAGCTCGTGTCGTCGTCTTAGATGGCAGACGTGTGGATGAGCTTGACCAGACCAACTTACCAGATCCGATCAGCGAACAGACGAGTTTGATGCAAGATCGCATTCAAGTACTTGAAAGGCGACTTGCGCAACTGGAATCGCAACTTTCGCGCGTTGAGAAGTAGGGAGGCAGTTAGGCGTGGGCATTCAACTTTATAACAGCATGACGGGACAAAAAGAACCTTTTGTTCCGCTTCAACCAGGCGTGGTCCGCATGTATTCGTGCGGGCCTACCGTCTATAATTATTTTCATATCGGTAATGCGCGTGCTTTTGTCGTTTTTGACATGATTCGACGCTATTTTCGTTATCGTGGCTTTACGGTAAAATTCGTTCAAAATTTTACGGATGTCGATGATAAGTTGATCGTAAAGGCTAATGAGATGGCAACGACCGTGTACGAAGTTGCTACCCACTTTATCGATGCGTATTTCGAGGATGCGCATCAACTCGGTGTCGAGAAAGCGGACGTTCACCCGCGAGTCACCGATACGATGGAGGATATTATCGCCTTTATCCAAAAATTGATCGAAGCTGGTTATGCGTATGAAGCGGACGGCGATGTGTTGTTCGCTACGCGTCGTTTTACGGATTATGGCAAGCTATCCGGTCAGTCTTTGCAGGATTTATTAGCGGGTAGTCGTGTGGAAGTCAGCGATAAGAAGCGAGATAGTTCGGACTTTACGTTATGGAAAGCTGCCAAACCGGGTGAACCCGCTTGGAAAAGTCCTTGGGGTGAGGGGCGTCCTGGTTGGCATATCGAGTGTTCGGCGATGATCCAGAAGCATCTTGGTGATCATATCGATATCCATGGTGGCGGTCATGATCTCTTGTTCCCACATCACGAAAATGAAATCGCACAAAGTGAAGCGCTACTTGGTGAGCCTTTAGCCCGTTATTTTTTGCATAACGGCTACATCAACATCAACAACGAGAAGATGTCAAAGTCGCTCGGCAATAGTATCTTCGTGCATGATCTTGTCAAACGCTATGATCCACGCGCACTTCGACTATTCATCTTATCGGCGCATTATCGTAGTCCGATCAATTATTCGGACGATGTGATGAGTCAGATGGTGTCTGCGCTTCAAAGGATCGATACGTGCATGGAATATTTGCGGCTTAAGCAGCGCCAAGATTATCTCGCGCAAGGGGAGCATATCGATCTTCGTGAATTTCAAACACGCTTTGTCGAAGCGATGGATGATGATTTTAACACGGGTGATGCGATCGGTGTCTTGTTTGATCTCGTGCGTGTCGCCAACCAATATATGCATGATGGCAATATCGATCGTTTGGGATTGGCATCTTATGAGTCGAAACTTCGCGAATGGCTTGAATTGATGGGTTTTGTCAAAACGAGCACGCAAGAAGCTGACGAACGCATCGAACAATTGGTTGAAGAGCGCAATCTTGCGCGTAAAGCACGGGATTTTGCAAAGGCTGATGCTATTCGCGATCAACTGACCGCGCAAGGCATTCGTATGGAGGATACGGCGCAAGGTATTCGTTGGTGGAGGGAAAAGCAGTGACAGAGCAAGAAGCTTATGCTCTTACGCCTCTTGCTTTAGCTTATGCCGGTGACGCCGTCTTTGAATTGTATGTACGAACTAGGTTGATTCAAAGTGGTATGCGTGTTCCGCAACGTTTGCACGCAAAGGCCGTATCGATCGTCAGAGCAAAAGCGCAAGCGGATCGTTTACATGCAGTACATGGTATGCTCACAGATCGTGAGCAGGATATTGTCAGACGTGGTCGTAATGCGAAGTCGGGGTCGATGCCAAAGTCGGCGACGATGGCAGATTATCGAGCGAGTACGGGTCTGGAAGCTTTATTCGGCTATCTTCACTTGTCAGGGCAAACGGAGCGACTCGATACGGTCATGGCGATGATTGTTGAGGAAATATAATTTTAGGAGGCTGATGTATGGTCAGAAAAATCATGAAACCTGTCGTCGGAAGACGAAGAACAACGATGAACGAAGGTGGTCGTTCGTCTTTTGCGGATCGTTCCTCAGGAGGACGAGCAACTTCGGAAGGACGTAGTTCTTCAGGTGAACGTCCTTCTTATGGAGAACGCTCTTCAGGTGAGCGCACTTCTTATGGAGAACGCCCTTCTTATGGTGGGCGGACATCGTCGAGTGGACGCTCTTCTTCGCGGTATGGTGAAGAAGCGAGAAGTCGCGATAGTCGTTCGCAACGCCCCTCTGGAGACGCAAGAAAAGACCGCTTTAGTGCCGACAATGGGGAGCGTAAAGGAAGTTCTGCGTCAAGTTCCTCGGGGTTTGGTCGAAGCCAAAGTTCTTCTCGTTCCAATGAATTTTCCCGCAATAAAGGACCTGCACGTTCAAGTGGACCGTCTAGACGTTCTCACGATCGTGACGGCTTTCGTGGTGGTCGTCCATCGCGGTCTATGCAGGAGCAAAAGCCGCGTGAAGAGGCACCGACGCAAGATTTCATCTTAGGACGTCGCGCAGTGATGGAAGCGTTGAAAGCGGGACGTGAGATCAACAAGCTGCTCGTCCAAGAGAATACGGAGGGCGGTAGCTTTGCGGAAATTTTGCATCGCGCTCGTGAAGTTGGCGTCGTTGTTCAAACCGTTCCTAAAGCGAAACTCGATGAAATTACGCAACGTGGCGCACATCAAGGCGTTGTCGCTTACATTGCAGCAAAAGCATATCTGGAACTCGATGAGCTGATCAAACTTGCGTTAAAGCGTAAACCTGGGCTTCTCGTTATGCTCGATGGTATTGAAGATCCGCACAATCTCGGATCGATTTTACGTTCGGCCGATGCTGCCGGTGCATCTGGTGTGATCATTCCCAAGCGTCGCGCCGTCCCGTTAACAGGTACGGTAGCCAAAGCTTCGGCGGGTGCTCTAGAGCATATCGAAGTGGCACGTGTTTCGAATTTATCGCAAGCGATCGATGAATTGAAAGAGGCGGGTTTCTGGATAATTGGTGCGGATGCAAAAGCGCCAGTATTTCATTGGCAAGCGGATTTCACGATGCCGACCGTGCTTGTGATCGGTAATGAAGGTGATGGACTTGCAAGACTCACGACGGAGCGTTGTGATCTGCTCGTCAAACTGCCGATGCAAGGTCAAGTGGATTCGCTGAACGCGGGTGTTGCGACGGGAATTTTGCTTTACGAAGCTGTCCGGCAACGTGCGGGAAGCAAGCTGAGATAAAACGTATGTCTATTATCGAAAGGAGCTGTGGACAGCACGGCTCCTTTTCTTTGGACTTGTGAGAGAAAAACACTTCAGAAGTCGTTCATGCAGTTAATTGTGATTTCTGCTACAATACCAAATTTGGAGGAGTGTTTATGCGAGCGGTTGCTGAAGCGCCTTTGCCCTCTGGACAAAGACGTGGTAGTAAAGGGCATTTTCATACTTACTTAACGAAATTTATACCCGAACCGTTAGTTTTATTATTATATGCGATGGTCATTGGTATTGTTGGTGGTTTTGGCGCCGTTTTATTTCGGCGTCTGATCGATCTTGTCAGCGCACTTTTTTTTACGTTCTTTAAGACGCATCTGCATTTTATGGGGATCTTCGATGTCTTTCTCTTGCCCATTATTGGTTTGTTGATCGTCAGTGCTTTCGTTCGACGGTTTGCTCCGGAAGCGAAAGGACATGGTGTGCCAGAAGTGATGGCAGCCATCGCTGAAAATGGAAGTATTATTCGACCTCGTGTTGTTTTCGTTAAAGCGTTAGCCTCGGCGCTATGCATCGGATCGGGTGGTTCGGTGGGACGCGAGGGACCGATTGTGCAAATCGGATCGGCATTTGGTTCCTCGTTCGGTCAATTTCTTGGTTTGCCGGAACGATATATACGATTGATGGTGGCTTGTGGCGCCGGTGCTGGAATTGCCGCTACGTTTAATGCGCCGATCGGTGGTGTGATGTTTGCCACCGAAGTGATTCTAGGCAGTTTCGCTTTGCAAAATTTCACTTCGATCGTGATTTCTGCTGTTGTTAGTGCTGCGATCGGACGCATTTTCTTAGGGAATCATCCGGCATTCCCCATGCCAGTGTTCGTTGTAGGTCAATTTTCTGTATATTGGATTTATGCTATTCTCGGAATTGTCGCTGGTCTGTGGGCATTTATCTATATCAAAGTGCTTTATCGTATTGAAGATTGGTTTGACGCGCGCAAATGGCCTTTTTGGGTAAAGGCGGCGTTTGGCGGTGGAATCGTGGGGTTGCTCGGCGTTTTTTTTCCTCAGATTTTCGGGGTCGGTTATCCAACTGTCGATCTGTCCTTGGAAAATCATCTTGGCTTAACGCTGTTACTGGTGCTTCTCGTGTTAAAATTGTTCGCGACCTCGATTACGATCGCAGCCGGTGGTTCAGGTGGGGTTTTTTCCCCGGGTCTTTACCAAGGCGCTATGCTCGGAGGCGCAATCGGCATTATCTTCACGATGTTGATGCCGCATTCAGGCATCAGTGCAGGAGCGATTGCGGCGATTGCGATGGCGGGTGTTTTTGCCGGTAGCGCACAAGCACCAGTGACGGCCATTATGATGTTGTTTGAGATGACGGGAGATTATAACATCATTTTACCGCTCATGATCACTTCGGTGCTCGCGGCTACGGTAACTGGTGCCTTATCGAAAGACAGTATCTATACGCTGAAATTGTCACGTCGTGGTTTACAAATTAATCGTCGTCGGCAAGCGGACCGTATGAAAGCTGTGTCGGTCGGCGAAGCGGTTGAAACACATCGGTTTACCCTAGAATCGACAATGACAATAGCGCAAGCATGGCAACGTTTTGAAAAAAATAAAGAATGGTTTGCGTTACTTCGTGATGCAAAAGGCGTGCTTTTGGGTTCGGTCGCTCGTGCACAGGTACTTGAAGCGTTGAATGATCGACGTTCCAAAGATCGTTTATCCGATCTTTTACCCAAAGAAATCTATCGTATCGATGAACGAGCCGATCTTGCACAAGCGCTTCAAATGATGAATGAACTTCATGTTACCTATCTTTTAGTATGCCGTGACGAAGTACCGATCGGGGTCATTGGCAGTTCAGACATCATCCATGCTTACAAAAGTATGGAGTAGCTAAATGAAAGCTTGTCTTGTATACTTGAAGAACATCGAAATTAAGTAGTGTCGTAGGGGGGATTTCGTGTCGGCTCAAGTGACAGTCCCCGCTGGGAGTGACGATGTCATCGACCGAATTTCGGATGAAGATTTGATCGAACACGTTCGCTCGGGGGATGAAAGTGCACTCGATCAACTCATTGAGAGGTATAAAGCTTTTGTACGAGCCAAAGCGCGATCGTACTTTTTAATCGGCGCTGATCGGGAAGATATCGTGCAAGAAGGCATGATCGGCCTTTATAAAGCAATTCGTGATTATCGCGATGATAAACTAGCCTCTTTCAAGGCGTTTGCTGAACTTTGCGTAACGCGACAGATCATTACGGCGATCAAAACGGCGACTCGCCAAAAGCATGTCCCTTTAAACTCGTATATATCGTTGGACAAGCCAATCTATGACGAAGAGTCAGAGAGAACGTTACTCGATATTATCAGCGGCGCTGTCGTCGCTGATCCGGAAGAATTGATGATTCATCGTGAAGAATTTGACGCAATTGAGATTCAGATGAAAAAACTTTTAAGCGAGTTGGAACGCGATGTCTTGATTCTCTACCTTGATGGCCGTTCCTACCAAGAGATTGCTGAAGATCTCAGTCGTCATGTCAAATCGATCGATAATGCGCTTCAACGTGTGAAAAGAAAATTAGAAAAGTATCTAGAGCGACGTACGATCTGACTTCCTTAAGGAAGTTGGATCTTTTTATTGACAGGCTAATCGCATTATGATAAAGTGTTTCCTTGTCATCGTATGACTTTGGGGAGGTGTAGGTTATGCGCGTAACGATCACGCTCGCTTGCGTCGATTGCAAACAACGCAATTACACGACGGTGAAGAATAAGAAAAACGATCCCGATCGTGTCGAATTCAAAAAGTTTTGCAGATATTGCAACGGACACCGTACTCATCGCGAAACGCGCTGATGCCGTATCGCGTAGCTTCGTTGTGTTGGGGGCTATAGAAGGATGAATGCCATCACCAAAAGTGTTCGCAAAATAAGCGATTACTTCCGAGAAGTTGTCGTTGAAGTGGGTAAGTCCCGCTGGCCCAGTCGCAAAGACATGGTGAACTACACCATTGCCGTTATCATCATCTGTGTCGTCATGTTTCTGTTGACGTATGCCTTTGATCTTCTGGTGACAGAAGGATTTAAACTCATCGGCATCGGCGGTTAACGAAGTTATCTGTTGTTGCAGGAGGTGCGGGCAGCCGCCCCGTTATGGAGAACGCATTAGAGAAGAACTGGTATGTGGTGCACACGTATTCAGGGTATGAAAACAAAGTGAAGACCAATCTCGAACGACGCGTCGCTTCGATGGATATGGCCGACAAGATTTTTCGCATTCTCGTACCCACCGAAGAAGAGATCGAGATTAAAAACGGCAAACGCAAGTCGGTACAACGCAAAGTGTTTCCGGGTTATGTGCTTGTCGAGATGATCATGACCGATGATTCTTGGTACGTCGTACGCAACACGCCTGGTGTTACCGGTTTTGTTGGCTCGAATGGCACGGGGTCGAAACCGACAGCGCTGCTATCGAGTGAAGTCAGCGCGATCATGTTACAAATGGGCGTGGATGACGTCAAAACTCGGTTTGACTTTTCTTTGCATGAGTCCGTGCGGATTGTGGAAGGTCCGTTCACAAACTTCACCGGTCATATCTCGGCGATCGATAAAGAGAATCAGAAAGTGACGGTTCTCGTCTCGATGTTCGGTCGTGATACTCCCGTGGAGCTTGATTTTATTCAAATCGAAAAATTATAATGAAACCCGCTGCTATACGTGCGTTATGTGCGATAGTGGGAGGTCGTAGGGTGCCCTGCGCCCGCAAATACCACAACGAAAGAGGAGGTGTGCAAAGTGGCCAAGAAAGTCATGAAGCTCGTAAAACTTCAAGTTACTGCGGGTAAAGCCACTCCAGCACCGCCGATTGGTCCTGCATTGGGTCAAGCCGGTGTTAATATTATGATGTTTTGTAAGGAGTTCAATGCCAGAACGGCTGACCAGCCTGGCATGATCATCCCTGTCGTTATCACGGTCTATGAAGATCGTTCCTTTACGTTTGAACTTAAGACGCCGCCTGCTTCTGTTCTCTTAAAAAAAGCGATCGGCATCGAGTCCGGTTCTGGTGAACCGAACAAGAAGAAAGTCGGTACGATTACAAGAGGCAAAGTGCGCGAAATCGCGGAACAAAAAATGGTCGATCTGAATGCTGCAAGTGTTGAAGCTGCCATGCGTATGGTTGAAGGCACAGCTCGTTCCATGGGTATTGTCGTCACTGACTAATTGCTGCTTTTGAACACGGTGGGAGGTACTTGTACCATAGACCACACGATGAGGGAGGTTTCTAACGAATGGCTGGTAAGAAATATCAAGAGGCAGCAAAGTTAGTGGACCGTGACAAAGTTTACGATCCGCTTGAAGCGCTGGAACTCGTACAAAAAACATCAACGGTTAAATTTGATGGTACTGTCGAAGTGGCATTTCGCCTTGGCTTAGATCCACGGAAAAATGACCAACAAATTCGTGGTGCTGTTGTGTTGCCTCACGGTACAGGGCGCGAAGTGCGCGTTATCGTGTTTGCTCGTGGTGACAAAGCGAAAGAAGCGGAAGCGGCTGGTGCTGATGTCGTCGGCGACGATGATTTGATCAATCGCATTGCTGGTGGTTGGTTAGAATTCGATGCTGCGATCGCAACGCCTGACATGATGGCCGCTGTTGGTCGTTTGGGTCGTGTGCTCGGACCTCGCGGTTTGATGCCAAACCCGAAGACGGGTACTGTCACATTTGACGTTCGTCGTGCTGTCGAAGAAGTGAAAGCCGGTAAAGTGGAATATCGCTTGGACAAAGGTGCCAATGTCCATCTTGTCCTCGGTAAAGTATCGTTCCCGGCCGAACATTTGCTTGGTAATTTTCAAGCGCTTGTCGGTGCGATTCAAAAAGCGAAACCTGCTGCTGCTAAAGGGCAGTATATTCGTAATGTAACTTTCACGAGTACAATGGGACCTGGTATCCGCGTTAATGTACAACGTTTGTCGGCGAGTGTAACAGCTGAATAAGGCGGTTGCTTTTCGTGGCGTGTTGTAGTAAAATCATATAGGCTTTGTCGAACTGTAGACAGCAGGTGCTCGTTAGAGCTTAATAGATGCCTGCCGAGGTTGACGTCTTTCATAAGATGATAGGTGTCACTGAAACCTTGCGTTAGGATTATCCACGGTCTGCGTTTGATAAAAGCGCAGACCTTTATGTTGTTTCGGGAGGTGTATTCATGGGTGTACGCGAAGAAAAAGCGGCGTTAGTCGAAGAAGTGGCACAAAAGCTAGCTGCAAGTAAAAGTGTCATCGTTGCTGACTATCGCGGTCTGACTGTGGCGGAAGTCACGGAACTGCGTAAAAATTTGCGTGAAGCAGGAATTGAGTTTCGCGTAATCAAGAACACTTTGACGCGTTTGGCAACAGCAAAAGTCAATGCGCAAGGTCTTGAAGAATATCTTGCAGGCCCTACAGCGATTGCGTTTGGTATCGAAGATGCTGTGGCTCCTGCGAAAATTCTCAACACTTTTGCTACTACGCATAAAGCGCTTGAGATTAAAGGTGGATTTGTAGAAGGTAAAGCGATCGATGCCGAAGGTGTCAAAGCCTTGGCGACCTTGCCTTCGCGCGAAGGACTCATCTCGATGTTCCTCAGCGTTATTCAAGCGCCTGTCCGCAATTTCGCTTATGCGGTTAAACAAATTAGCGACCAAAAAGAATCAGCAAGTGCCTAATCACTGGGTTTGCACATATTGAGGAGGGTTTATTTTGACGAAAGATCAAATCATTGAAGCGATTAAAGCGATGACCGTTCTTGAATTGAATGAGCTTGTCAAAGCGATTGAAGAAGAATTTGGCGTAACGGCTGCAGCTCCTGTTGCTGTTGGCGGTGGCGGTGCTGCTGCTGAAGTTGTAGAAGAACAAACAGAATTTGACGCGATCTTGACAAGCGCTGGCGCTTCCAAAATCAACGTCATCAAAGTGGTTCGCGAAGTCACCGGTCTCGGCTTGAAAGAAGCTAAAGAATTGGTTGATAACGCACCAAAACCGCTTAAAGAAAAAGTCAGCAAAGAAGATGCTGATGCGATCAAAGCGAAAATCGAAGAAGCTGGCGGTACTGTCGAAGTTAAGTAATCGACGTATTTCTTTATCGATCATCTTAGGGAGTGTCTCGTTCACGAGACCTCCCTTTTTGCTCATAAAACGGGGGATACAATGACGGACCATTATTACAGTGATGAACCTCATAGCACCTCGGATCCAGTGCTATTTGAGGCGACGGTGAAGGGACAACGTCTTAAACTCTATACGGATCACGGGGTATTTAGTCGAGGGAAGATCGATTATGGCACGCAACTTTTAATTGAATCGGTGCAATTGAACGAACCGGTTACGATCCTCGATCTTGGCTGCGGTTATGGTCCGGTGGGAATTACCTTAGCGCTCACTTATCCTTTAAGCCAGGTGTGGATGATCGATCGCAATGAACGCGCAGTAGGATTAGCCCGGCAAAACGCGAAGAAAAATGCTGTATTGGATCGTACCACGATTCATGTTGGGGATGGCTTAAAAGATTTCGATGCCTCGCAATATTTTCAAGCGATCTTATTGAATCCGCCGATTCGTGCGGGAAAAGAGACGATCTTTCGTTTGTATCGTGAAGCGGCTGAGCATGTAACGGATGATGGTGCTTTTTATATTGTCATTCAAAAAAAACAAGGCGCTGATTCGTCGGAACGCTATCTGCAATCGCTTTTTCATGATGTGGTCTTAATTGCTAAATCAGCTGGTTATCGGGTATACCGAAGTCGTCAAAGAAAATAAAGAAATATTATTGACTTGAATTTATGAACGTGGTATTGTGTAATAATGCTAAATGGTAATGAGCGATATTATGCCCCTGTTGCATAGTGGTCGTTATGAGAAACAGTACACAAGGTAAACATCTGTCTTCGAAGGTGAGAAATGAGGTCGCATTGACCCCGTTTTTCTTTGTTTTCTCTTCACGGAAGCCAGCAATTTGGTATGAGGGGTGACCGATTTGCAAGGACACGTTGAGCAGTACGGACGGCGCGCACGCAGGACGTACTCCCGAGTGGCGGAAGTCTTGGAATTACCGAATCTGATCGAGATTCAGCAAAAATCTTACGAATGGTTTTTGCGTGATGGTTTACGGGAGATGTTTCAGGATATCTCGCCGATTCAAGACTTTACGGGGAATCTCGTGCTGGAGTTTATCGACTACAGCCTTGGTGAACCGAAGTATAGCGTTGATGAATCGAAAGAACGCGATGTAACCTATGCAGCACCACTTCGCGTCAAAGTTCGCTTATTAAATCGCGAAACTGGCGAAGTAAAAGAACAAGAAGTCTTCATGGGTGATTTCCCCTTGATGACAGAGACGGGCACATTCATCATCAACGGTGCTGAACGTGTTATCGTCAGTCAGCTTGTTCGTTCCCCTAGTGTTTATTTTAATGCGAAGATCGATAAAAATGGCAAACGCACTTTCAGTGCAACGGTGATCCCGAATCGCGGGGCATGGTTAGAATTAGAGACGGATGCGAAAGATATTATCTATGTGCGTATTGACCGTACGCGCAAGATCCCGGTAACCGTGTTGCTTCGCGCACTCGGTTTTTCAAGTGATGCTGAAATCGTCAATCTCTTGGGTGAAGATGATTATCTTCGCAATACCCTTGAGAAAGATAACACGGATTCGTCCGAGAAAGCCTTACAAGAAATTTACGAGCGTTTGCGTCCCGGTGAACCACCAACGGCAGAAAATGCGCGTAATTTGTTGGCTTCCCGGTTTTTTGATCCGAAACGCTATGATCTTGCGAATGTCGGGCGTTATAAGATCAACAAAAAATTACACCTTAAAAATCGCTTGCTGAATCAACGACTTGCCGAAACGCTCATCGACCAAGAAACGGGTGAAGTTCTCGCCGAAGCTGGTCAATTGATCGATCGACGACTGCTCGACAAATTATTGCCGTACCTTGAAAGTGGCCTTAATGGTCGTTCTTACCGACTTGGAACAAGCTTGACGGAAGATTCGAACGTAAGTGTTCAAGAGATCTTGATCTTCAGTCAGGTCGAGGATGGTAAACCAATTAAAGTAATCGGCAATGGTTTGATCGATAAAGCTGTAAAGCATATCACGCCAGCTGATATCGTATCATCGATCAGCTACTTTATGGATCTGCTTCACGGCGTCGGCGTAACGGACGATATTGACCATTTGGGCAATCGTCGTCTGCGTTCTGTCGGCGAACTTTTACAAAATCAATTTCGTATCGGATTATCACGCATGGAACGCGTAGTTCGCGAACGTATGTCGATTCAAGATGCGAATGCGATCACGCCACAAGCGTTGATCAACATTCGTCCTGTGATCGCTGCGATCAAAGAATTCTTCGGTAGTTCGCAGTTATCGCAGTTCATGGATCAGACGAACCCGCTTGCAGAATTAACGCACAAACGTCGTCTGTCTGCACTTGGACCAGGCGGTTTGACGCGTGAGCGTGCAGGTTTTGAAGTGCGTGACGTCCACCCTTCGCATTATGGTCGTATGTGTCCGATTGAAACGCCAGAAGGTCCGAACATCGGTTTGATTAACAGTTTGTCTTCGTATGCGAGAATCAATGAATACGGCTTTATTGAAACGCCGTATCGGCGCATCGATCCGGACACAGGTGTTATTACGGATCACATCGATTATTTAACGGCCGATGAAGAGGACGCCTATGTCATCGGGCAAGCGGTGGCGAAACTCGATGCACAAGGTAAGTTTGTAGAAGATGAACAGATCGTACGCTATCGCGGTGATATTTTGACGATGCCAAAAGTGCGTGTCGACTATGTTGACGTATCGCCTAAGCAGGTTGTCTCGGTTGCTACTGCGATGATTCCTTTTCTTGAAAATGACGATGCGAACCGTGCATTGATGGGTTCAAACATGCAACGCCAAGCAGTACCGCTTCTCGTCACGGAAGCCCCTTATGTTGGTACGGGTATGGAATACAAAGCCGCGAAAGACTCTGGTGTTGCTATTGTCGCGAAACGTTCTGGCTTCGTAGAACGCGTGACAGCCAATGAAATCTTAGTGCGTACGCAACATGAAGTCGATGGGCAACTGGTCAATGGTAACTTGGATCGCTATAAAGTCGCCAAGTTTATGCGTTCCAACCAGGGTACTTGTATCAATCAACGTCCGCTTGTGCGCGTTGGGGAAAAAGTGCTTAAAGGTGACATTATCGCAGATGGCCCGGCGACGGATAACGGCGAATTGGCACTTGGACGCAACATTCTTGTCGCCTTTATGACGTGGGAAGGGTACAACTACGAAGATGCTATTTTGCTGAGTGAAAAACTCGTGAAAGAAGATGTCTATACATCGATTCACATTGAAGAATACGAATGTGAAGCGCGAGATACCAAACTTGGACCTGAAGAAATTACACGCGATATCCCGAATGTCGGGGAGGATGCGTTACGCAATCTCGATGATCGAGGGATAATCCGTATCGGTGCTGAGATTTTTGCCGGTGATATCCTCGTCGGTAAAGTTACGCCTAAAGGTGTGACCGAGTTAACGGCAGAGGAAAGATTGCTTCACGCGATTTTTGGTGAAAAAGCGCGCGAAGTACGTGATACTTCGCAACGTGTACCTAACGGTGGCGCAGGCATTATCGTCGATGTCAAGGTGTTTACGCGTGAAAATGGGGATGAATTACCGCCGGGTGTCAACCAACTTGTACGTGTCTACATCGCGCAAAAACGTAAAATCTCTGAAGGCGATAAAATGGCTGGACGGCACGGTAACAAGGGTGTTGTCGCTCGTATCATGGCAGAAGAAGATATGCCTTTCTTGCCTGATGGTACGCCTGTCAATGTCGTGTTGAATCCGCTTGGTGTTCCTTCACGGATGAATATCGGACAGGTACTCGAGACGCATTTAGGTATGGCAGCTAAAGCACTAGGTATCCATGTCGCGACCCCAGTTTTTGATGGCGCTCATGAAAATGATGTGTTTGATGCTCTAGAAGAAGCGGGACTTGCTCGCGATGGAAAGACCGTGCTTTATGACGGTCGTACTGGTGAACGCTTTGATGGTCGGGTAACCGTCGGTTATGTCTACATGTTAAAACTTCACCATCTTGTCGATGATAAAATTCATGCTCGTTCTACTGGTCCATACTCGCTGGTCACGCAACAGCCGCTCGGTGGTAAAGCACAATTTGGTGGACAGCGTTTTGGTGAGATGGAAGTATGGGCGCTCGAAGCTTATGGCGCTGCATACACGCTGCAAGAAATTTTAACCGTGAAGTCGGACGATGTCGTCGGCCGTGTGAAAACCTACGAAGCGATCGTTAAGGGTGAAAATGTACCTGAACCGGGCGTTCCTGAATCATTTAAGGTATTGATCAAGGAATTGCAAAGTCTTGGTTTAGACGTAAAGATTCTCGCTGAAGATGAACAAGAGATCGCGATGAAAGAAATCGATGAGGATGAAGAAGACACGTCGGAGAAACTCAACTTCAGCCTGGAAATGCGAGAGGTCGGCGAAGACTAAGAGGGAGTGACCTTTTTGCTAGATGTCAATAACTTCGAATATATGAAGATCGGTCTTGCTTCACCCGAAAAGATTCGCTCCTGGTCTCACGGCGAAGTGAAAAAGCCAGAAACGATTAACTATCGTACGTTACGTCCCGAAAAAGAAGGGCTGTTCTGTGAAAAGATCTTCGGTCCAACGAGGGACTGGGAATGTCACTGCGGTAAGTACAAACGGGTTCGGTACAAAGGCGTTGTCTGTGATCGTTGCGGCGTAGAGGTCACCAAAGCAAAAGTTCGCCGTGAACGGATGGGGCATATCGAATTGGCGGCTCCGGTCAGCCATATCTGGTATTTCAAAGGCATTCCGAGTCGAATGGGTTTGGTTCTTGATATGTCACCGCGTTCACTTGAAGAAGTGATCTATTTTGCAGCGTATGTGGTCACTGACCCAGGGGATACGCCACTTGAAAAGAAACAATTGCTTTCTGAGAAAGAATATCGTTCCAATCGCGAGCGTTATGGATTGGCCTTTCAAGCAGGTATGGGCGCTGAAGCGATCAAGAAATTATTGCTCGACATCGATTTGGATCGTGAAATTGAGCAGTTGCGCGAAGAATTGCGTTCTGTCCAAGGTCAGCGTCGCAATCGCGCAATAAAACGGCTTGAAGTGCTTGATGCCTTCAAACAATCGGCGAATGATCCGAGTTGGATGATTCTTGACGCACTTCCGGTTATTCCGCCGGATTTGCGACCGATGGTACAGCTTGACGGTGGTCGTTTCGCGACTTCTGATTTAAACGATCTGTATCGTCGCGTGATCAATCGTAATAACCGTCTCAAAAAATTGCTTGATCTCGGCGCACCAGATATTATCGTGCAAAATGAAAAGCGGATGCTTCAAGAAGCTGTTGATGCCTTGATCGATAACGGCCGACGTGGTCGTCCTGTAACCGGACCTGGCAATCGCCCGCTCAAGTCGCTATCGCACATGCTTAAAGGGAAACAAGGTCGTTTTCGCCAGAATCTGCTCGGCAAACGCGTTGACTACTCTGGTCGTTCCGTTATCGTTGTCGGTCCTGAATTGAAGATGTATCAATGCGGATTGCCTAAAGAGATGGCGCTCGAATTGTTTAAACCGTTTGTGATGAAAGAACTTGTCGCTCAAGGACTTGCTCACAACATTAAAAGCGCCAAGCGCAAAGTAGAACGCGTTTCACCAGAAGTTTGGGACGTTCTAGAACAGGTGATCACAGAACATCCTGTCTTGTTAAATCGTGCTCCTACGTTGCACCGACTTGGTATTCAGGCTTTTGAACCGATTCTCGTTGCAGGTCGCGCCATTAAGCTGCATCCGCTCGTCTGTACAGCGTATAACGCCGACTTTGATGGTGACCAGATGGCTGTTCACGTACCTCTTGCTGCAGAAGCGCAAGCGGAAGCTCGGTTATTGATGCTCGCTGCGCACAATATTTTGAATCCGAAAGACGGTAAACCTGTCGTAACGCCGACGCAAGATATGGTTCTCGGATCGTATTATCTTACGATTGAGCGTCAAGGTGATCCTGGTGAAGGCAGTATATTTACTTCCATGGATGAAGCATTGCTCGCTTATCATAGTGGACAAATCACGCTTCATTCACGTATTGCCATCCCGACGAAAACGATCAAGAAAACCTCGTTTTCTGATAAACAATGGCAAGCCTTGTTCATCACGACAGTTGGTAAATTGATTTTCAACGAGATCTTCCCGGAAGAATTTCCATTTATCAATGTAGCTGATCGAAAAAATTTACTGCATGGCACGCCGGATGATTACTTTATCTTTGAAAAAGGCGTTAACATCAGCGAAATCATCTCGGCACTTCCTTATAAGGGTGCCGTCGTCAAGTCCTTCCTTGGCTCGATCATCGGTGAATGTTTCAGCCGTTATGGCACAACAAGAACTGCCGAGATTCTCGACCGTGTTAAACGGCTTGGTTTTCAGTATTCGACCAAAGCAGGTATTACGATCAGTGTGGCTGATATCTATGTCCCGGGTCAAAAACAGTTAATCCTTGGTGAAGCTGAGCAAAAAGAAGATAAAGTGCTTATGCAATATCGTCGTGGTTTGATCACGGAAGAAGAACGTTACAATCGTTTTATTAGCATCTGGAGCAATGCGAAAGACGAACTGACCAACACGCTGATGGATTCGTTAGATCGGTTTAACCCCATTTATATGATGGCCAATTCAGGTGCTCGTGGTTCGGTTTCGCAGATCACGCAGCTTGCTGGTATGCGCGGTTTGATGGCGAATCCTTCTGGACGGATCATTGAATTACCGATTAAATCAAACTTCCGTGAAGGGTTAACGGTGCTCGAGTACTTTATCTCGACGCACGGCGCTCGTAAAGGTCTTGCTGATACAGCGCTTCGTACTGCTGACTCTGGTTATCTGACAAGACGTCTTGTCGATGTGGCGCAAGATACGATTGTACGCCAGATCGATTGCGGAACGGATCGTGGTATTACAGTTGATGAAATGCGTGATGGTCGAGAAGTCATCGAAGATCTGTTTGATCGTATCGTTGGTCGTGTTGTATTCCTTGCGGTCAAACACCCTGAAACGGGCGAAATTCTCGTCGATAAAAATGAATTGATCGATGAGGCAATAGCACGTGAAATCATTGCTGCACAAATCAAACAAGTGACAATCCGTTCCGTATTGACCTGCCGCACTCATCATGGCGTATGTATCCGTTGTTATGGACGTAACCTCGCGACAGGTAAAATGGTTGAGATCGGTGAAGCTGTCGGTATTATCGCTGCGCAATCAATCGGTGAACCAGGAACCCAGTTAACGATGCGTACGTTCCATACCGGTGGTGTTGCCGGAGATGATATCACCCAAGGTCTGCCGCGTATTCAAGAACTTTTTGAAGCGCGTAATCCGAAAGGGCAAGCCACGATTACTGAGATTGCGGGGACGGTAACGGAAGTTCGCGAAGTCAAAGACAAACGCGAAATCGAAGTCAGTGGAGAAGCTGAGACGAAAGTCTACAATGTTCCTTATGGCTCGCGTATTCGTGTTACAAAAGGTACGGTTCTACAAGCTGGTGATGAATTGACCGAGGGCTCTGTCGATCCGAAAGAAATGCTTCGTGTCAAAGGATTACGCGGTGTACAGAACTACTTGCTGCGCGAAGTCCAACGCGTCTATCGTCTACAAGGTGTGGATATCAACGATAAGCACGTTGAAGTGATGGTTCGGCAGATGATGCGCAAAGTACGTATCGTCGATAGTGGAACGACCGAATTGTTACCAGGCACCTATGTTGATCTCTTCGATTACGAAGAAGCTAACAAAAAAGCGTTATTGTCCGGTGGAGAACCTGCTGTAGCGCGTGCCGCTTTATTAGGGATTACCAAAGCATCGTTGGAGACAGATTCCTTCTTATCGGCTGCGTCGTTCCAAGAGACGACGCGCGTATTGACGGAAGCGGCGATTAAAGGTAAGGTTGATCGCTTAATCGGTCTTAAAGAAAATGTTATCATCGGTAAATTGATACCGGCTGGTACAGGTATGTCACGCTATCGCAGCATACGCATGATCGATACCCTCGAAGAAGAATACGAAGAGTCGATGCAATCGAATCATGAAGAAGCGCAAGACAAGGCCATGGATGTCATCAACCATGTAGAATAAGTAACTAAGTCAAAACAGCATCTTGAAAACACGCCAGTTAAAATTGTCTGGCGTGTTTTCTTGTCCTTGACAACATGGTGAAGAAAGTGATACTATTCGTCAGTGTGCCGTTGCTAGGGAAAGTTTTTACCCGAAAAATGAATCACCAGGATCTGTGGCCTTATAATGAGCCATACAAACGCTACAGAATGATTTTGTCTATCGCATTGAATGCGATAAACTGGAAGGAGGTGCAGCTCGTGCCGACAATTAACCAATTGGTTCGTAAAGGCCGCCTGGCAATCCAAGAGAAATCCAGTGCTCCCGCCTTACAAAAAGGCTTGAATAGCTTGCACAAAGAACAAACGGATATTCCATCACCACAAAAACGTGGTGTATGCACCCGCGTAGGTACACTGACGCCGAAAAAACCGAACTCAGCGCTTCGTAAATATGC
>JABEUY010000140.1 GCA_013044175.1 Bacilli bacterium | reverse complement strand
TCCACTTGGGTTCCTCCTTGTTTAAATTGCATATTTACAATGTAGCAGTTCATTGTAAAGAATTCGTAAAGATATTGTTGAGTTTTGTTTAACACAAAAACGCACACCGTTATCTTTACACGGTGTGCGTTTTCATATACAAATCTTGTCGTTTTGAAGACTTACTTAGCGGGCTACTGCGTCAAGTGATGGAATATAGCCACCTTCACGAAGTGCAGCCATAAAGGCATCGAACTCTTGGAAATTCATCTGTTGTTTTGCATCCGATAAGGCAACACTCGGTTCAGGATGGACTTCGAGCATTACCCCATCAGCACCTACAGCGAGTGCTGCTTTAGCAACAGGCGTCATGATATCTTTGCGACCAGTCGAGTGGGTCACATCAACAAGCACCGGCAAATGCGTTTCTTGCTTGAGAATAGGAACTGCCGAAATATCAAGCGTATTACGTGTCGCTTTCTCATACGTACGAATGCCGCGTTCACATAAGATGATTTGTTCGTTGCCACGTGATGCAATGTATTCTGCCGCGTAAATCAATTCTTCGATCGTCGCCGATAAGCCTCGTTTGAGTAACACAGGAATCTTTAATTGCCCAACCGCTTTTAAGAGTTCGAAATTTTGCATGTTACGTGCGCCAACTTGAATGACATCGATATATTGTGCTGCCATTTCGACATCTTTCGGGTCAACAATTTCAGAGATCGTAGCAAAACCATAACGTTCGCCAGTTTCTTTGAGCATTTTCAAACCTGGTTCGCCAAGACCTTGAAAATCATAAGGGGATGTTCTTGGTTTGTAGGCTCCACCACGCATCAACTGAATACCTTGCGTTTGAAGTTTGGCGCCGACTTTCTCCATCTGATCGGCCGTTTCAACCGAACATGGCCCCGCGACGATAATCGGTTTGCCATTGCCGACTTCGAGATCGCGAATCTTAACGATCGTGTTGCCATTTTTATGAGAACGACTTACGATTAGTTTGCGTTGCTCTTCTTCCAAACCAAGCGATACTTGAAAGATTTGTTTGAAAAGATGACGAATGGTAGCGTCAGGAAATGGACCTTTATTTTCTGAAACCAATTGTTCCAATTGTTCTTTTTCACGTTCAGGATCATAGAGACGAATTCCGTTTTTTTGCTTTAGTTCACCGATTTCCTGAACAATCGCAGCACGCTGATTTAAGCTTTGTAATAATTCACTGTTAATCGTATCGAGTTGACGTCGCAACTCTAAAAGTTTATCTTCTGCCATTTTCGTAATCTCTCCTTTTACTCTCTACCTAGTGTGTTGCTATCTCTTTATTTATGCAAAACTGCGAGAAGAGCTTCTCGACAAAGCGCATTTTCTTCCCTAGTTCCAATAGAAATCCTCACACAACGTTCTAGACCTGGAAATCCTGCGCGAGTAATGATCCCTTTTCGTTGTAACTGATCAAAAATTTTTCGGCCATCGCCGACATCGAGTAAAATAAAGTTACCTTGTGATGGATAGTAACGTAACTTATGCTCTTCAAAAAAAGCATAGTAACGTTGACGTTCTTCCTCATTATAATCACGTACACGAATGACATGTTCTTGATCAAAGAGTGCAGCAATCGCTGTCTTTTGTGCCACAGCATTTGCGTTAAAAGGTTCTCGTACTTTATGAAGATAAGCCAAAAGCGCAGGATGCCCAAGCGTATAGCCAAGGCGTAAACCCGCTAGACCATAGATTTTCGAAAAGGTACGTAACGAAAGCAATGGCTTTCCCTCAGCGATCCATTTCTCAGATCGAATCGGATCGGGTGTCGTCACGTATTCGCAATATGCCTCGTCAAGCACAAGCAGAACATGATCTGGAAGTTGATGTAAGAACGCTTCGATTTCTTGATGTTGTAACCAAGATCCGGTGGGATTATTGGGCGTACAAAGATAGACGATTTTCGTCTTATCAGAGATTGCACGAAGCATTGCATCTAAATCATACGTCAAGTCATCATGAAGAGGAACATACGTGATTTTCGCATCCATCACATTCGCACCAAAGGTATAATGCGCAAAGCTTGGAAATGGCAATACGATTTCATCACCATGATCAAGGAAAGTTTCTGCGATCATCTTGATCATTTCATCAGAACCATTACTGACGATCACATAGTCTTCCGAAAGGCTCATATGCTTGGCTATCGCTTCACGTAAATCTTTCGCAGCACCGTCGGGATAACGGTTGACTTCAAGCATTGCTTGTTGTCCTGCTTGGACGGCGAGCATAGATGGTCCTAAAGGATTTTCATTGGACGCTAGCTTTACAACATGATGCAATCCGAATTCCCGCATGACATCTGCGATTGGTCGTCCTGGTACATATGGCGATATCGCGTGAAGATGAGAACGAACCAACGGATGCAAGCGATGTTGCGCGACGACCTCGTCCACACCACAGCCCCCTTTTTCGTTCTTTTTTTGCTACACTTTATCACAATCAAGTGATCAAGTCACGCCTTAAAGAGCGATTTTTCTCAAAATAATAACATATCCAAAGCATTGTCGCCAAGTTAGCTCGGACGCATTCGGAAGTATGATAAAATAAAGCGAGCTTATCCTTTTAAGATGGGGAGATTGCCTTGCAACAAATCGACTACGCCCTCGATATCGGTACGAGAAGTGTAACCGGAATCGTATACCAACTTGATAAAGACAATTGCCAAGTGCTTGCCGTACACAATATTGAACATAAAAACCGCGCGATGCAAGACGGTCAAATCCACGATATCGAAGAAGTATCGGATGTTATCGTTCAAGTGACAAAAGAACTTGAATCGCAAATCGGACAACCTTTACCACGCGTCTCGGTAGCTGCAGCAGGTCGTGCTTTACAAACGATCACCGTTCAAGCAACGGTGCCGATGGTATCAACTCCTTTTACCGCTTCCGACGTCTTTAATTTGCAACTTGTCGCTTTACAAAAAGCGCAAGAAGAACTTACACGTAAAAAGGATGCTAGCACTTCATATGCTAAAATGCACTGTGTAGGCTATAGTGTCCGCGAATACTATCTCGACGGCACGCGTATAGGCAGTCTCACCGATCAGCAAGGTCAAGAAGCAGCGATCGATATCATCGCTACCTTTTTACCGCGCGTCGTCATCGATTCACTCGATCGCGCTTTACTTCGTGCTGGCCTTACCATGGGCGGACTTACGCTTGAACCAATCGCAGCCCTTCATGCATTGATTCCAGCCTCCATGCGCAAGTTGAATATTGCACTTGTTGATATCGGTGCAGGCACATCCGATATCGCCATCACAGCCGAAGGTACGATCCTTGCCTATGGCATGGTACCGATCGCAGGTGACGAGATCACCGAATCACTTTCACAAGCTTATCTCCTCGATTTTAAAACGGCTGAATCATTAAAACGTGAACTTACCTTACCTGGAAAACGCGTATTTCATGATATATTAGGCAATCGCCATACATTAACCGGTAAAAAAATCACAGAATCGATACGACATTCTATTGAATCCTTAGCGACACATATTGCGCAAGAAATTCTAAAACAAAATAATGGAAAAACGCCATCAGCCGTCATGATCATCGGCGGAGGCGCAAAAACACCTTTGATCGAAAGTTTACTTGCTGAAAACCTCGGCTTGACGCCCGATCGGGTACGCATTCGCAATCGCGCTTCTATCTCTAACGTCGTGGGTTGCGAAGAACAACTCGAAGGTTCGGAAGCCGTGACGCCGATCGGTATTGCACTAGCATCATCTTTTAGTGAGATCACACCGATTACAGTCAACGTAAAAGGCACTTCAACGCGGTTGTTTGCCTTTCATCCCTTGACGGTCGGTGATGCCTTGCTTGAAGCTGGTGTCGATGTGCGTGATTTAAAAGCAAAACCAGGCTCTGCCATCGTCGTTGAGGTAAATGGACAGATTCGATCCGTTCGCGGCACACTTGGCAAACATGGCTATGCTCTACGCAACGGTGAACCTGTTGAACTCGCCGAATTATTATCCGCTACCGATGTTATTGACGTCGTTATGCCAGAACATGGTTTGGATGCAAAAGCGACTTTACAAGATGTAATAAATGAACAAGATACGATGACGATCACGATTAACGATAAAGATTATTCTTTAGAATCAACCTACTTGATCAACGGAAATCCAAGTCGTAAAACAACCGTATTACACGATCGCGATCAGATTGTCAGTCATCCGATATCGATCGGAGAACTACTTGTCGATCACTTGAACTTAACGCTGTATCATTCTTTAACCGTTCAAGTCAATGATCGCCCGATTACGATCACACAGTCTGCGCTCATGATTTCTCCCAAGCAATCACTTGAGTCACTCTGCCAAAATGGTATGAACATCACCATCACTGAGCAAGACTGGATAACGCCAACGATAAAAGAAGTACTACAACAAGCCGATATAAAGGTAACACAGGGAATTATCGTTACGCTTAACGGGTTAGAGACAGAACTCGTGCCAACTTCTTTGATAACCAAAAACGGGGTACCCTGCAGTGGCGAAGACACCGTAGCCGATGGCGACATCATTGATTGCACCAATCGCGAAACAAAATCACGAAAAGAACCTATGACGATGAGCCATGTCCTTCTTCACATGGGCGATCAATTTACTCGTCAAGCAAGCATTAAAAATAAATTGATCCTACGCCAAAATGGAACTGCCGTGGATTTTACGACTGAAATTGCTGACGGTGATCAACTTGAAATCTTCTTTCAAGAGATCGAGGCGAACAATCCGTAGATGAGAAAAAAAGATAAAGAAACTACGCGAAAAAAAATTCTTGATGCTGCCATGGACGTCTTTTCTGATAAAGGCTATAACGACGCACTCGTCGATGACATCGCGAAACAATCGGATACATCCAAGGGCGCTTTCTACTTTCACTTTCCAAGCAAAAAAGCGATTTTCCAAGCACTCTTGACTTCGCTCGTTCGTCATTTGATCGATGATGTTGAACAAGCGATTGAACACCATCACGGTGCTCTCGACAAAATCGAAGCAGCAATCGATACGGTTTTAGCTACTTTTACCAAGCACGAGAAAGCCACTCGCCTTTTACTCGTCGAAGCGACCGGCTTAGGCAAAGCGTTTGACCGCGAAATCCATCAAGCGCATGAACAATTTGCCCGACTCATCGCCAAGCATTTACAAGCTGCAATCGATGATGGGTCGATCGAACCTATACCCGTCATGGTAACCGCCTATGCTTGGTTCGGTGCAATCTATGAAGTGCTTTTTATGACCTTGCTATCACCGGAACGACAATCGCTTGATGCCTTAACGAAACCGCTCAGGGATTTGCTTCTTAGAAGCATAGCAAAAACCTCTTCGACAAATCACTAAATGCTTGTATACTAGGCTATAGGTACTATGGGATAAGGAGTTGCTGGTATGGCATCGATCGATCCGACTTCTGTTGTCGGAAATGTAATAAAACAAAATCCTAGCAGTTCGCCAAGTAACACCACGACATCAGCAGCAGATACCAATGCTTTTGCGCAAATGCTCGCGCAAGAAATATTATCAGGCGATTTAACTGGTTTACCAACTGCGACAAATGCAAACACAAATTCAAATAATGCACTTATGTCCTCGTTATTAGGAAATTCCTCGACAGATCCACTTAGCAGTTTACTCAGTGGCAGTGGCTTAGACAGTAGTCTACTCGGGGGATCCTCTCTCGATAGCAGTCTGCTCGGAGGTACTAGTTCGTTATTCGGTAGTCAGTCTTCGAGTCTTCTTGGTCTTATCATGGGTTCATCAGGCACACCATCAACTTCATCCATGGCAGATCTTTTGAGTGCTGAGTTAACCGGATCTCTGCCCTACGTGTCATCCATGCCTCTTGGATCGATCGGGTCGGTTTATGCTGCTTCAGCTACGCCAACGACAACGTCAACACAAACAGCGTTACCAGCGGCGGTTACTACCCCGTTGCCAACGTCGACTTCAACCACTACAATGCCAACGCAAGCGACAATCCAAAATTGGATCGCTTCCTTGGCACCACAATACAACCTTGATCCGAAACTCGTTGATGCTGTTGTCAATCAAGAATCAGGCTATTCTCCCAATGCCACTTCATCGGTTGGGGCTATGGGTCTCATGCAACTGATGCCAGCAACCGCCGCAGGACTTGGAGTGACGAATCCTTATGATCCCGTTCAGAATCTCAAAGGTGGCATGACTTACTTACGCCAACTGCTTACACGCTACAACAACAATGTTTCGTTAGCACTCGCAGCTTATAATGCCGGTCCTAACGCCGTTGACAGCTATAACGGTATACCACCTTACCCCGAGACACAAAACTATGTTTCATCGATCATGCGTAGCCTTCATACGTCGACATCGTAAAGACAGTTTTGGTTCGATTGAATTAAGGCTTCTTTTTGTTGCCGACTGAGTTTCTTGATCGCATACTCTCTTCGTAAAGCTTCTGATTTGGTAGCTAGCTTTTCACAATAACACAAAACGACGGGAAGTCGGGTGCGCGTATACCGCGCACCTTTTCCCGTCTGATGCTTCTTCCATCGCTTCATGACATCAACAGCAAATCCTGTATAAAGAGTCCCGTCATCGCAACGTAAGATATATACGTACATAGTGGTGAAATCCTTTACATCCATTCGATATTGAACTTGGCTTTGCCTTCTTCGTCTTGATCGCGCTGGGATGCTACGGAAGTGATCTCATCCTCCGCTTTTTTTTGCGCTTCTAGAAGTTCCCGAACCACCCGACGAAGTGGATCTTCCATCACATATACGGTAGCAGGTCCAGAAATACGACATTGGCAAGCTAAACGAAATCCTGAAGCGAGCTTTTCCTCTGTAAAATGCCGCTTCTCAAGAAGATTAGGAACACAAAGCTCCGTTTTACTTTCCATTTGCACTTTACAAGTACCGCAAGTACCATGTCCTCCACACTTATGTGGGATCGATATTTTGCCGAAGAGTGCAGCTTCCAAAACGGACATCCCACGTTCTACTGCGATTTCCGATCGTTGAGGTTGAAAACGAATCGCTACTTTTTCATTATTATCATTCATCATGTAACACTCCATTACCATAAAAAACTACTCAACATTTTGTTCATGATCTACCAATGCGGGAGGATAGACATGCACTCGGGTAATTCGCAAATTATCCGATTCTGCAACAACAAACTTTGCACCTTCATAATCAACTTCTAAACCTGGCGCGAGTGGTTGTGTCAACTGAGCATACAGCCATCCACCGATCGTATCGACATCTTCATCCGATAAATTAACACCAAAAAGCTCATTGACTTCTTCGATCAACAAACGAGCATCGATCGAAGTATAATCTACACGTTCTTCAATTGGCGGCCGTTCTTCATCAAATTCATCTTGAATTTCCCCCACGAGCTCCTCAAGAACATCTTCTACCGTAACCATACCTGCTGTCCCACCATACTCGTCGATGACAATCGCCATCCCCGCGCGTTCGCGTTGCAATACTTTAAGCACATCATCAATACCTAGAGCTTCAGGAACGGAAACGACTTTTCGAGCGAGTTTTAGAATCGAAGTAGGTGATTGCTTCCCTTCTTGGATTACATATCTGTATAAATCTTTACTATGAATCATGCCAACGACATGATCTTTATCATCTTCACACAAGGGAAACCGCGTATGACGATCATTTTGTACAACTTCCAAGCATTCATGCAACGACTGCTCTGTAAAAAGACAAACCATATCAATCCGTGGCACCATAATCTCACGTGCGACGCGATCGGCAAAAGCAAAAACATTATCAAAAAGTTCACGTTCCGTTGCGTCGATCTCGCCACTTTCATGGCTTTGCGTGACGAGCATACGAAGTTCTTCCTCAGAGTGAGCGAGATCGCCTTGACGTCGCCTGACACCAAAAATTCGCAGTACTCCAGAAGCAGTGACGTTTAAAAGCCAAATGGCGGGAAACATAATAAATCGAAACATTTTAAGTGGAATGGCTGACGCCATAAGCCATTCTTCAGCCCGTGAAATCGCAACTGATTTCGGTGCTAATTCACCAAAGACAATCTGAAGGAACGTTACGATAGCAAAAGCGATGATGGAAGAAATGACGATCGACGTTGCGCTAGAGCGATCATTAAAAATCGAAAAAACAACGAGAACAAAAGGATTAAGCGCACGCGATGCAATCCATCCTAACCCTAACGAGGCAAGCGTAATCCCCGTTTGCGTAGCTGAAAGATACGAATCGATCGAAGAAATCACATCAAAAGCATGCTTAGCCAGGCGGTTTCCCGTAGCCAAATATTGTTCGATTCGTGTCTTACGCGAACGGACAATCGCAAATTCCGCAGCGACAAAAAAACCATTGATGATAATTAAAACAAATGCCCAAAACAAATCGATTACATTACTCGTGGATATACCCACATGCTCCCCGTGAATCCCATCACAACACGATGGGACGCAAAGGAGTTTCACCTCCAGATTACACGCTAGATGATATACAGAATTTGTCGTAAGTATATCACAGTTTCCCACTTCTCGTCATGACGTCAGCTAAAGAATCATCATGATTAAAGAAGGAAGATCACCTTGATTGGCGATCTTCCTTCTTTGTTCGTTGAAACATACGGTAACCACGATTTTGTAAAGCACGTACCGACCAAGATGCTAACAGAACCGCGACCAAACTTACGGCTAAGGGAAACCAATAAAAGGCATCAATGCCCCGATGAATCCCAATTAAAACAAGCATCACAATAACATAAAGCACGATGTTCGCAAAATATCGTCGAAAAATCATATCAACGATAAAACTCACACCATAAAAAACGGCAAGAATTAAGAGAGCCAATACAAGCTGAAGCATAATTACCATGGTCATCGCCTTCACACTCCAAGAAAAGCCTACGAAGGCATCCTATCATACTTGCATTTGTTCACGCAAAATCCGACGCATCACTTTACCTGTTGTATTCTTCGGAAGTTCATCATACAAAACAACTTTCGTCGGGCACTTATACTTAGCGAGGTGCTCATGACAATAATCCATTATCGCTTGTTCCGTCAAAGAAGCATCCTTTCGCACGATACACGCGACAACCGATTCACCATAATTATCATCACGAACGCCGACGACAGCTGCTTCTTGAATCGCTGGATGCAAAAACAACACTTCTTCGACTTCGCGAGGGTACACATTAAAGCCACCGACGATGATCATATCTTTCTTGCGATCAACGATATAAAAATAACCATCCTCATCAACTTTAGCAAGATCTCCCGTGTGCAGCCATCCATTACGCAACGTGATGTTCGTCTCTTCATCGCGATGCCAATAACCTTTCATCACATTCGGACCACGCACGACAAGTTCACCCACAGATCCAACCGGAACTTCTTCGTCTTGTAAATCAACGATTTTTTGTTCAACCATCGGAAGTGTAAGACCGATCGATCCGATTTTACGCGGTCGACCATCAACAGGTGCAAAGCAAGTCACAGGCGACGCTTCCGATAACCCATACCCTTCTAAAATCACGACGCCAAACTTTTGCTCAAAACCGCGTTGGACTGCCTCTGGCATTGCCGCCCCACCCGATAAACAGTAGCGTATCGCAGTCAGATCAAAAGTTTGATCACGAGCTGCTTGAAGCATGAAATTGTACATCGTCGGAACACCAGCGAATAATGTAATTCTATCTTTTTGCATAACGGTCAATGTATCGATTGGACTGAATCTTGGAAGAATAACCATATGCGCTCCGCGGTAAATCGAAGCATTAAGACAGACTGTTAGGCAAAAAACGTGAAACATAGGAAGGACGACAAGCACATGATCAACTTGCGTCAATTCAAGATGATCGCCAATCAAATCAGCATTCGAAGATAAATTCGTATGGGTAAGCATCGCACCTTTGGGTTTACCTGTCGTCCCGGAGGTATATAAAATAACAGCGAGATCCTCAGGATCTAACGCTTGTTGTATCGTGAATTCAGGATAAGATGGTTCGTCAAAAATCGATTGATACGTGATGATGCCGTGCGCAAGTTCTCCTTCTGGTTGGCCGACAGCGATAAGATGTAAGCCTGGCATCATACCAAGTAAAGGCCCGGCAAGTTGTGCCATCTGATGAGGTGCAACGACGACTTTCACTTGACTATCTTGCAACAAATAAAAAATCTCTTGAATCGTATAGGTTGGATTGATCGGTACACAATACATGCCTAAACGTAAAGCAGCATGATAAATCGTAACAAATGCATCAGAATTGGGCAGAATCAAAGCGAGACCATCACCGTGTGTTAGTCCGAGTGAATGAAAGAAAGCGCTAACATGCGAGACGTCATGATCCAATTGTTCATACGTAACCTCACGTCCCATAAAGGAATAAGCCAACGCGTGAGGATGACGCTTGACTGATTCTCGTAAACTTTGATCCAAATGTTGAAAAGGCATCGTGACTCTCTCCCTTAGATCAGAATTACTCCT
>JABEUY010000139.1 GCA_013044175.1 Bacilli bacterium | reverse complement strand
CTTACTATTCAAAGTGCATTTGATTTTCGTCCACATAAAAAGTACCTTTAACCGCATTTTCGACAGATCGTGTGCGATCCTTGATGGCAAGAAAAGTCTTCGGAAAAGCCATCTTCGAAATTGAAACTTCGCCTTCTCCACGCACCGTTAAAAGCCTTGTTTTAGCTTTTATCCAACTTTCAAGTTGAAGAAGTTCCCCTTGAAGATGATCTCGCGTTATTAAAGCATTAGCATGCTCAATTTGCTTACTGTCTTCAAGTGCAACTTCAACGCTTTCGTACGCTTCGACAATGCGCATCACTTTATCCAGCGTTCTTTTTACTTCTTGATATCTTTCGATGAGCGCCTGGCGGCTAGACTGAATCTCTTTGCGATCAAAACCTTCAACAGAAACATGCGTCGGACGTTCGTATTCCGTACCGATAAACGCAGCAACGACTTGCGACTGCGCGATGCATCGGCCTCCGATCAACTTTCCTTTATTGCGATCGAGTGCCACGATATCTGCGGATAGATCACTTCCCATCGCATAATACCCGATATGAATTTCATGACCCGCTTTTATCGTACAATCATTGGCATGTTTAACAAAGACGCTACCTTTTGCTTCAATGTGCGCCTTCCCTTGACCATAGACGCCACCTTTAATGTAGATATCGCCACTGCGCGATATGATTTTGTCAATGGCTCCGACACCAAGGGGACTCATAATCGAAATATCATAGTCAGCAATTACACTAAACGTATCTTGAACAGTTCCTGTAATAATGATCGACCCTGAAAATTCGATATTGCCAGTGCCAACGCCGACATCACCTTCTATGGTAAGACGATGCAAAATGCCAATACGCCCATTTTTCCATTCTAAAGCGCCTTCAATCAGTGAATAAAGTGTAACACGATCGCCTTCATCTTGCATACGTACCGTTTTTGGATCAAATCGTAAAGGTTGGTCTTTACCCCGCATGGCAGGAAGTACTTTACCAGTGACCGTCTTCCCAGGTATTCCTTCTGTCGCTTTGATTTTCTCCCCTAACCATTCACCTACATTAACTTCATCGATAAAATGCATTTCATAAAAGTCTGTCTTGCCATCAGAGGTTAATGTAGGTTTACGGTCTGAAATAGGAAGATACCTAACGATAGCGTCAGTGCCTGAAACTGGGGGAACACCTAAAGCAACGGTAAACCAAGTAAAAACAGGGAATGGCCCTCGCAATACTTCGTTCAAATACCCTTCTTTCACACCACGCTCTTCTACTACTCGCAAAATTTCACTTACCAGTTTGGAAGTGTCTTCTACCGTATCTTCTGAGTTGATGCGAATACGCGCTTCCATCAGGTCAGAAGTAATTTCACACTCGACAAGTGGCTTCCAAATACCGATGGATACCGGTTCATCGGACACAACTTGAAAAGCTTGTTGTAAAGCGGTGAAATTCTTCAATTCAATGCGAGGGTGAATTTGCAAGACCGATTGAAAATCCTTCAGAACAAGACCAGGTTGATACACCTGAATGGATACTTGATCCTCCTCGAGAATGAGGCGGAAATGTTTATCTTCAAAAATCGTCGTCACGATAACCAACCCCAATCTCAACCCGACCAGAGTGAGATATTTCACTATGAAACAGTTAGAATTCAAAAAATTAGCATAAGTAAACGCGTACATATAAATACATGGCAAAAAATCATGTCGAAATTTGTCGTCTGTTGTCATTATACGTATCGATAGGATGAAGATCAATCGAATGAAGATCAGAAATTACCCAGATACGTAAAAAAGAAAAGATGTGACCGCACAGTCACATCTTTATCCATAAAATGACGCTACATCAATTCAGCAGACTGTTCAGCGCCACATTCTGTGCAAAATTTAACATCATCATCCAAACTTGCACCGCATTGATGACAGACTCGCGTGATTTCCTCTTGCACGGGCGGTGTAACAACAACTTCGAATTGGTAACCACAATGTGAACAAAATCGAACATCGATATCAACATCATTTTGACAGGATGGACAAGTTTTAAGCGCAGATAGCTCTTTAATTCGAATTTGAATACCTTGAATTTCTTCTTCGATCTTTGCGATTTCTTCCGCTAATTCATGAATCGTTTCATTGGCTTCCTGATCTTGTAATTCATTTTTGATCGAACGATACGTTAATTCACCCATATCACGATATTTATCTTGGATTTCTTTTTGTTTACCAGAAATTTGCAAACGAAGACGATTGACATCAATCGTAGTTTTCGTTTTAGTACTTGCTTCGGAGACACCTTGCTTTAGTTTATCTAAAAAACTCACACAATTCTCTCCCTTCGCTCTCCATCAAATTTACTACGTTAATAGTAACATATCTTCATGCAACTGATGATACATGGTCGCCTCAGAACCGGCAATTTTCACACCGATGTCATAATAAACGGACAAAGATTCAAGATTCACATGCTCAAGTAAGATAGCTTTACATAGTTGATAGTGGCGAGGCTCATGTTCATCCGCATGGCAGTCCCAAAATAGTGTTTGAATTCCTTGCCCTTTTTGATACGCAGGGTGACGAAAACCTTTTCCTATCGCCCCCATCACACGACCGGCAAATAATTCTGAACCAAGTCCAACTGCCGCCATCGCTTCAAGCGGTGTTGCTTCTCGAAAAAACTGTAAAAAGGTATCGATCGCTCGTCTCACAGCATCAGCCATAGGCATTTGCGGCAATTTAGTAAGTGCATCCATAGCAAGATCGGGTGCAACCGATTGTAAAAATGTCATGTATAAATGATCATGCGCTTTACCAGGTTCACCTCGCCCGGCTTCGTCCCATAAATTATCAGCAAGTGGAATCCACCAATGGCTAAATGGTGCCATAGCAGCGATCGCAGCGCCAAGTACCCTAGGGAAATGGCGACTATAGTAACTATATTGGACAGCAAAATACTGAATTTGCCGTTCTGTATATCCACCATTTTGTAACGTTGTTAAAAATGGTGCTTTCATAAAACTTTGTTCAACAAAATCCATCATCGCTTTTTCTACTTGTTCATAAGCTTGAAAATTCATTACACTCATCCTTTAGATTCCTATCCTTACAACTGATCTGTAAATGTCATCAGTAATACATGAGCATCTTCGACCGTTTCAAATTGAAGTTCTCTTACATCATCGATTCGCACCGTATCACCAGCTTGAAGTTGCTCTCCCCGCCATTCAATACGACCTTCAATCAAAAACAGATACGCCAGTGGATGCTCGAATTGTTTCGTAATTGACAAAGTAGCATCAAAATACCCTGCACTGACGCATAGATCTTGATGAAGATGGAGTGTCTTCGTGTCAGTAACATCTCCCGATACCATCGTCACCCACTGGTTGCGCTTTTGTGCGGGTGCAAATGACCTTTGCTCCCATGCTGGCGTAAGATTCATTTCTTGCGTCATGAACCAGATTTGCAATAGATGGACAGGTTTAACGTCAGAAGCGTTAAATTCGGCATGATATACACCTGACCCTGCCGTCATCGTCTGTACCTCACCAGCTTGTAAGATACCCTCATTGCCCATACTATCTTGATGCTTTAAGGCACCAGATAGCACATACGTCAAAATCTCCATGTCACGATGAGGATGCAAACCGAATCCCTCGCCCGGTTCGATCACATCATCATTCACAACACGCAAGGTGCCAAAATGAACATTAGCAGGATCATAATAATGATTAAACGAAAAACTGTGATATGTTTTTAACCAACCATGATCAGCAAAAAACCGTTCCTGCGACCGTATGATTTTCGTCATGCTCATCGTCCTTTACTCGATATTACCGATCCGCTTATTGTACCTAAAAATAGGCCGAAAGAAAAATAAGCTTTGAAGCCTTTTTTAAAGACCTCAAAGCCAAAGAAAGAAAATTAAGCAATATGATGACAAGCTGTATGATGTGAAGGTGACACTTCGACGAATGGTGGATTCTCATCGCGACAGATTTGCGTAACGAGTGGGCAACGATCGGCAAATGGACAACCTCTGCGACCTTCCACAAGATTAGGCGCACGATTACTCGTCTCCGGAAGCGTACCTGTAATGCCACTTCCTGGCGTTGCCGCTAAAAGTAATCTCGTATACGGATGAGCCGGATGACGTATTAATTCATCCGAATTAGCCGTTTCCATAACTTTACCACCATAAAGCACCATAATCCGATGGCCAAAATAACGAGCCGACGCTAAATCATGCGTAATATAAAGATACGCCAGATTAAAATCTTCACGCAATTGGTTCATCAAGCGAAGAATACCTGCTCGAATCGACACATCAAGCATCGAGATCGGTTCATCCGCGACAAGGAATTTTGGATTCGCAGCGAGTGCTCGCGCAATGGCAACACGTTGACGTTGACCACCAGATAATTCATGAGGATACTTAACCCGAGTCTCCGTGACAGGCGTTAATCCAACCTGCTCCATGAGTTGATCGACTTTCTCATCGATCGATTGATTATCTTTTCGGTGCTTTTTTAACGGAAACATCAGATGCTTTTCAATCGTTCTCGTCGGATTTAAGGAACCAAACGGATCTTGAAACACCATTTGCACATTGGTGCGATACTCATAAAGCGCATTGTGCTTAATGTGGGTAACGT
>JABEUY010000138.1 GCA_013044175.1 Bacilli bacterium | reverse complement strand
TTACCCCTTGTGCGATCAACACAGAAAGTAAGGAAGCCGTTAATGCCGGGTTATAAAAAACACGGCTTAACACAGCGAACAACAAAATCGATACCCCCTCAATAACTGAGATAACAGGCTGATTGGAAAGCAGAGTCGGCTTCATTTCCTTGAAGAACCAACTCTGCTTGACAACAGCTAACGAATATGCAATTCATCATACTGAATCGCACGAGTATGGACAGTATGCTTCCACACACGATTTTTCCGGGTAAAAAGTGCGATCAAGGTAACTGGAAACCAAGTTACCATAAAAAACGGGAAAAGAGGTAAACCGATAAAGGCTCGCCAAAAAATGCGATCAAGTACCATAGCAATCGGCATTTGAAGAAGGATAAAGATATTGACTAACGCCCAGAACCAAGTGGGTAACAACTGCGTCATCGCCGATGTGGCATGAGCAGTCACTGGGGTAGATAACTGAAACAAAAACATAAAACTCGTCAAAAAAAGGATCAGAAACCGCATAGGTTGAAATAAATAAATCGCGGCGTCGAGTTTGCCTAAACTACGTTCCTTTACACTTCCCCATAAAAGCGGCAACATGTATTGTTGTGCACAATTGAAATGCCCTTGCATCCAACGTAATCGCTGACGCATGGAAGCGCGAATGCTGATCGGTTTCTCATCATAGACTTTCGCGTCATGCGCCCATTCAGGAAAAATCCCGACGGAAACACATCGTGCACCAAATTCCACATCTTCGGTTAGACCCGTTGCATGCCAACCCAATTGTTGTAGCAATGCCATATCAATACAAAGTCCCGTCCCACCAAGCGCACACGATAGCCCTAAATTATAACGAGCCAATTGCCACATACGATTGGTATACCAATAGGAAATCGCCATCGATATACTTACCCATGAATCAAATGGGTTTTTGATATCGAGATAGCCTTGAATTACTTTTTTCCCTTTGATAAGACGATCATTCATCACACGCAAAAAATTTGTGCCAACAAGATTATCAGCATCAAACATCACAACAGCATCATAGTTCGCTTTGCGTTCGGTCAACTGATCAAGCATCCAGCGAATCGCGAAGCCTTTACCACGATCTGTTTCTGATACGCGTTCTTCTGCGATAACACCATGACGACGCGCGATTTCAGCTGTTTGATCTGTACAGTTGTCAGCGATCACATAGATATCATAAAGATGATCTGGGTAATCCAGACGCTTAAGATTTTCCAGCAATGGACTGATGACGCGTTCTTCATTATGTGCAGCAACAAAAACCGCAAATTTCTTGCTTGGTGTTTCTGTGATCTGACGTTTGCGATGGTACAAGCCAAAGACAGAAAGCACAACTTGGTAAGCGCCGATGAGACCTGTGACAGCTTGCATCACGACAAACGCCGTATCAAGCAGGATATGCCAGAACCCCAATCGAAGTCTCCCCTGTCGTGTCATGATTATTCCAGTGTCTTTGTCACTATAGCACGGAAAAACTATGCGGACAAGTAGACGTACCTTGTTTCGACCGCTATAATAATTAAGTTAATATACTTTACCAAAATTGCTTAAAAGGCGAAATGAGGGGATTATTTTTTGCATGCATTATCGGTATCTTTAGAACATTTCATCCGACATTATGGCGTAATTGCGGTATTTGTCGCCATGGTGATCGAAAGTGCCTGTATTCCATTGCCAAGTGAATTGATTATGACGTATGCTGGGTTTGAAGCTTTTCGTCATAACATCGGCCTTTGGCCAGCCATTATTGCTGGTGTTCTTGGCAATGTAGTCGGTTCCCTGATCGCCTATTACGTCGGCAAATGGGGTGGTCGCCCCTTTTTACGTCGATATGGGAAGTATATCCTGTTTTCTGAAAAACATTTTGCCTCTGCCGAGCATTACTTTTCTCGCTACGGTGCGATTACCGTCTTAATCTCACGTATTTTGCCTGCTATACGTACTTTTATCTCCCTTCCTGCAGGTATAGCATCCATGAACATCGGCCGTTTTATCATTTTTACATTAATCGGAAGTATTCCCTTTGTTGCTTTGCTTGCCTACATCGGATTTGCACTTGGACAAAACTGGACAACGATAACTGCGCATACCGATATTCTTTCTTACCTCTTTGGCGCGATTCTTCTTCTCGCCATTGTTGGCTTTTGGATTCGTAATCGCAAAAATAAATCAGCCTAATGAAAAAGAAAAACGCGAGGCTACGAAATCAGCCTCGCGTTTTTTATGCATGGGTTAATGATTTTACATCTTCCAAAACGGTTTTCACATGATTCGGTACTTTAACTTTTGGATAAACTTTCGCGATTTTCCCCTCTTTATCGATCAGAAAGGTCGATCGTTCAATCCCCATGTATTTTCTACCGTACATGCTCTTTTCTTTATAGACATCATAAAGAAGGCATAGTTCTGCTTCAGGATCCGAAAGCAAAGGAAACGGCAGATTTTGATTGAGCGTAAATTTCTCATGCGAAGAGATTGAGTCTTTACTGACACCGAGGACGACAGCACCCGCTTCAAGAAACTGGTCATGAAGTTCACGAAAGTCGTTAGCTTCTTTTGTACACCCTGAGGTGCTATCTTTAGGATAGAAATATAACACGACGGATTGACCTCTATAATCGCGCAATGAGATCGTGTGTCCTCCCGTTGCAGGTAAAGTAAATTCCGGTGCTTCTTGACCCACTTCAAGCATTCCTATCTGCCCCTTTCATGCATATTTTGTTCATCGACGACACGGATCGTTTGAATAGTCGGATCGTCTGGCCCTTGTACAGGTAATCCTGCAGCAAGATTAGCTTCAATATAATCGATATTGTCTTGGGTGACGACTTCACCTGGTAATAGGATGGGAATACCGGGCGGATAGACCATGATCATATCAGCCATTGTCATTCCAACCGATTCTGCCAATCGGACTACCTTTGTTTTTGCATAAAAAGCTTCGCGTGGTGACATCGCCAATCTTGGTGTCGAAGGTACGACTACCGTATGCTTTTTCTTCGCATCACTTTGTGTGTGCGACGCCAAATCACGAAGTGCGTCAACCAATACATGAATCGAAGTCTGATCATCGCCAAATGAAACGATGCATAAAATATTATATAGATCTGATAGTTCAACCTCAATGTTGTACTCTTCGCGCAGACGGTTTTCAACATCATATCCCGTCAAACCGAGTTCAGCCACATGAATGGTCAATTTTAAAGGGTCAAAAGCAAACGTTGCCGAGGACTGTAAAATCTCTTTGCCAAAACACGATAAGCCGGGAATTTCATTAATTTGTGCTCTCGCTTCGTTAGCTAGAGTAATCGCATGCTCAAGTAAAGCATGACCATGAACAGCTAGTTGTCGCCTAGCTGTGTCTAAGGAGGCTAAAAGCAGATAAGATGTCGAAGTGGTCGTGAGCATCGATAAAATCGCATGGACATGCCTTGCTCGCACGATACCTTCTCGCACATTTAACACTGAACTTTGCGTCATGGAACCGCCGAGTTTGTGTACACTGGTCGCTGCAAGATCGCAACCTGCTTGCATAGCAGAAAGTGGAAGATCTTCATGAAAATGCGTATGAACGCCATGCGCTTCATCGACCAGCACGGCTACCCCTCGCGCATGGGCGATTTTTACAATCGACACCAAATCAGTAGCGACGCCAAAATAAGTCGGATTGATCAAAAGTACCGCTTTCACCTTTGGATGATCAATTAGCCCTTGTTCCACCGTCTCGACACGCACGCCATGCGCAATACCAAGATGATGATCCACTTCTGGTTGTAAAAAATAGGGGCGTGCTCCCGACAAGATGATCGCTGTCAATACTGATTTGTGAATATTACGTGGCACCAAAATCTCATCGCCAGGGCCGACGACCGCCATGATCATCGCCATGATCGCACCGCTTGTCCCTTGCACAGAGAAATACGTTTGATCCGCACCAAACGCTTCAGAAGCTAACGTCTGTGCTTCTTTAATGATACCTGTCGGATGCATGAGGTCATCAAGTGGTCCGATATTGATCAAGTCGATGCTCAAGGCATCTTCACCGATAAAATCGCGAAAAACGGGATCCATTGCCTTTCCTGTTTTATGACCAGGAATATGAAATTGCCATGGTTTCTTTTTGGCATGTGTCACTAAAGCACTAAATAACGGTGTCTGTTGTTGATCCATAAGTACCTCCACATCATTGAGTTCACAAAAAGCCCATGCTTCATTGTACAGGGTTTCAACAATTCCACAACGCATTTGCATAAAAATTCGCTAATTATCTCATTTTATAAAGGAAATCAAGTTCCTTCGACGGATACGATGAGGTGATTATTCGTGCGGATTTCTTATTTATTCATTCCCTTGCTGCTCGCAATCGTTTCCCCCTCTTTGACCTATGCACAAACCATCGAATACAAGATCGGTTCAACCGGTTTCCCAAGTACGATTCGCGTTGCCATTCGAGAAAACAACACTTTTGGCGAGCCCGATCCTCGTGGTCGAATCATTTATGTCACGACGGTCAATTTCGATCAGTACTGTCGCGATGTTCTTCCTAACGAATGGTTCCCCACTTGGCATTTGGCAGCTCTTGAAGCAGGTGCTATCGCGATTAAAATGTTCGGATGGTATCACCATTTGCATCCTGTTACCGTCGATGGCTTCACCTTCGATGTCGATAACACCGTCAACTTCCAACTTTATCGCGCGCTGTCGGATCAGGAAAAAACAGATTTCGCCTACCAAAACACACGCAATCTTGCGTATGTCAAACCAGATCAAACGATTTTTGAACTGAATTATCGGGCAGGCTATGAAAACAACGCAAATTGGCAATACCGCAATGCTCAAAAAATGTCACAATGGGGTTCGCAATATTGGGCAAATCTCGGTAAAACGCCACTTGAAATCCTCAACTTTTATTATCAAAATCGCGCCTTGACGACCATACCTAACGTTGGGAGAGGGTAATTACCATGATAACTCTTCGACATATCACGTCGTATTTTACGCTTATCTCTCTCGTATTTGGTAGCATAACGCCAACGGTTTCGCTCGCCAAAGAACCCTCTCTGCCCAAGGTCGTCGCTCAACCATTTGGTTACTTAAGGGTCAAGGTAGTCGACGGTCGCACCTTTCATCCCCTCAATCATGCTCAAGTTGTTCTGGTTGAAACGGGCGAACGATATCGTACCGATCAAAGAGGATTGACGCCTTGGATCAAAGCTCCTGTCCTTCGAAGTGCTCGCTTTTCCCGACTTGTCGATGAACTTCATGGACAATTATCATTAATCGCTTATAAAACCGGATATCGCGATTCCATTCATCTTGGCGTTCGCATGAATGAAGGGGAACGATCCAAAGTTACCATTTGGCAATACCAAATTGAACGATTACGCGATACGCGTGTTGAACCTATTTTGTTTCAAGAACCTTATCATCGCCTATGGTTAATAAAACTTGCCGACCATTTTCGGACGAAGACTGAACTCGGTGAAGGCTATGAACGTCCTGATTGACGTATTTTCACAAGTGCTAGAAGTATTGAAGATTTTTTGTTACGATGAGAAGAAGTATCGATTCTTCCTAAGCAGGTGAGTGCTTTTGTTTCGTATGTTTCGCAAGATTCTTCTTATGATAATCAGTTCATTGGCTTTGTTCACGATCGATAGCGCGATCAGCTTTGCACAATCCGATTTTGTTCTTCCTTTAAGTATGAAATCGACGGTTACCTTGGTTAATCCCTTGCCATCGCTCAGTGACAGCACGTCGGCGAGTCTTACCTATGGAAATGTGACTTACTTTTTACCGCTAACCAAAAGCAATCTTTTTCTTTCAACACTCTTCGGAAATTCTATTGTTTGGACTGTTATTCGTCCAAATGCATCCCATTCTTTGCAAACACAATCGGTATATGAAACACCACTGCTAAAAACGAATCTACATCTCACAAACCACAATATTGATCTTTGGGCTAATTCTCATCTCATCACCACCTTCTCGGTTGGTCAAAACAAAATCAATGAGACGTATGAAGTGCCAGTCTGTTATGTTGATGGTTCGCATTTCTACGTAACGCAAACGCTTCTTGCAGCCGATCATAAGCAAAAAGTAAAACTTTATTCCCTTTCGCATGACGGAACATTGTCACTTCTTACCCATTTTTCCTTAGGGCAAAAACAATCCATCAATCTGTACGATGATACCTCTTCCTTGACTATACTCATTTCGCGATCAACGCTATTAGGCACTGTGGTTCGTGCAGTACACCTCGATCTCGTATCGTTAAAACAATCAACGATCGATCCCATAATCACACAACCGATTGTTTACACGGAAGATGGGCACAATGTGTACGTTCTCGGTTCTTCAATCTATCGTGATCAGACGGATGGATCTTGGCTATCCTCACCTTTAGCGCCTGATCATTCGTTGCTACATTCTTTGTCGACGATGGCACCATCAACGAGTAAAATTTCTGTGTTGCCGAGTCGATGGGTATCTTATTTTAATATTTATCAATTTCATATTCCTTCAAACGGTACGATCCCGACTTTTCAACTCGTGCCCTTGCATGCGCAAACTAACTTAACCAATGTCCCGCTAATTTTCCATTCCCTAACGTCACCACCATCGTTAGCACCTAATGATCAAAGCTTGCACCAATTTAACCTAGCTTCGGCAGAAGGGCCCATCGTCACCTGGCAACTCGGCACAGCGAAGCAAGATCATAACTGGTACGCGTTTTTTTCCATGAAGGGCTGGGGTTATCGAATCGGTCCTTTTACTTCTCCTGTCGATGCGAATCATGCGCCAATTTTATCAGCACTATTAACAGTAAGCGCTGATACTACGCCAGTGCCCTCGAGTCCGAAAGGGTTATGTAAAATCACACTAACCCAAGACGGAAATTTTCTTGTTCAAAAAACCACCATCGATTATGAACCGAACAATTCATCTTGGGTTGAAGCGCAAAGTCCTAATCTCGCCTTATTTCATTGGATCAACTGGATTGCCAATAACTAAAAGTAAACATTTTAACCGGGAAGTTCATCCGTTTCACCGCGTAACAGAGCGATTTCTTGACGGTAATGACCTCCTGGTGTTTCAAGAATCAAAGGAATTTCTTGCAAAGCTGGATGATGGACGATTCGATTGATCGCTTCAAACCCTAACGATCCTCTACCGATATTTTCATGGCGATCTTTTTTGGAATGAAAAGGTGTCTTCGAATCATTGATGTGAGCAACTTTCAAGCGATCAAGTCCAATCACTTTATCAAACTGTGTTAAAAAACCATCAAAATCATTGACGATATCATAGCCTGCGCTATAGTTATGACAGGTATCGATACATACTGCCATACGGTCGTGGTGGTTGACACGCTCAATAATCGAAGCGATCTCTTCAACCGTATTACCCACTTTAGAACCATCACCAGCCATCGTTTCTAGGCAGATATAAAGCGATTCATCGCCAGTTAAAATCTCATTGAGTCCTTGTGCGATACGTTCAATCCCTGCTTCCATACCCGTTCCGACATGGCTACCCGGGTGCATCACGATATAGCGAAAGCCGAGATAAGATACACGACGAATCTCTTCAGTCAAGATCATGACACCATATTCATACGTCTCTGGTTTGGGGCTAGCGAGATTAACAAGATAGGATAAATGGACAACAGGATCACTAATCTGGTGCGCCTTTGCAGCTTCTAACGCTTGATCCCGATTAAATTGTTCTATCGGACGTGCTTCGCCCCCACGATTACTTCGCGTATAGATCATATACGTATCTGCTTGATAACTGATCGATTCTTCAACAGCTCGTTGTAAACCCGTTTTAGCAATCGAAACGTTGGCACCCAACTTCACCATGATCACCTCTATAATTTTTTATCTAGTGTAACACAGAAGAAAACCTCGTTAGGTAAAAGCCCTAACGAGGTTTTCTATAAAATCGATACTTTATCAAAGGTCAAGATACATTTGATATTCCATGGGATGAGGACGTAAAGCAAGAGGCTGCACTTCAGAAGTGCGTTTAAAGGAGATCCAAGTATCGATAAAGTCTTTATCAAATACGCCGCCTTCAAGGAGGAACTCATGGTCGTCTTCAAGTGCTTTAAGCACTTCATCTAAAGAACCTGGTGCACTCTTAATGGATGCTTTCTCCGCATCCGAAAGGTCATAGATGTTCTTATCGACAGGACCGTAACCTTCTTGGCGAGGATCGATCTTCTTTTTAATACCATCAAGGCCAGCTAATAGCATCGCTGCAAAAGCTAGGTATGGGTTCGCCGTGCAGTCAGGCGTCCGAAACTCGATACGTGCTGTTTTGGGCGTAACTGCCGCGACAGGCACACGAACTGCAGCACTACGATTACCTTTTGAAAACACGAAATTCACAGGAGCTTCGAACCCTGGCACTAAACGTTTAAACGAGTTTGTGCTCGGATTGGAAAAGGCTAATAATGCTGGAGCATGATGCAAAATACCGCCGATATAATAGAGCGCCATTTCACTTAAATTGCCGTAATTACCTTCTTCAAAGAATAACGGCGTTCCGTCTTTAAAGAGACTCTGATGAACATGCATACCCGAACCATTATCACCATAAAGAGGTTTTGGCATGAAAGTTGCCACTTTATTATGACGTCTCGCCACATTACGAATGATGTATTTATAGAGCATCACCGTATCGCCCATTGCCGTCAAGGTGTTAAAACGAAAATTGATTTCTGCTTGTCCAGCTGAGGCAACTTCATGGTGATGACGTTCTACACGAATACCAGCATTCATGAGTTCTTGCACCATTTCTGTACGAAGATCATGCTGGCTGTCTGTCGGTTGAACGGGGAAATAACCGCCCTTGTTTTTCACTTTATACGCTAAGTTAGGCATTTCATCATTGCCTGTATTCCAATTCGCTTCATTCGAATCAATCTGATAAAAAGCACCGGATTGATCTAACGCAAAACGCACGTCATCAAAAATAAAGAATTCAAGTTCAGGGCCAAAATAAGCGTCCGAAGCAATGCCCGATTGCTTAAGAAATGCTTCTGCTTTTTGCGCAATAAAACGCGGATCACGATTATAACGAACGCCATAAGGGTCATAGATATCGCAAACGAGATCTAACGTAGGTACAGCGGTGAACGCATCGACATAAGCGGTTGATAGATCGGGACGCATGACCATGTCACTTTCTTCGATATGACGAAATCCTTGAATCGAAGAACCATCAAACGCAACACCGCGTGTCAACATATCTTCGTCAACTTCGACAGCCGGAACCGTAACATGATGTTGACGACCCGGTACGTCAACGAGACGGAAGTCAACCATTTGGATATTCTTCTCTTTGATGAGAGCTAATATTTCATCGACTTTCATTTCCCCATCTCCTACACTCATTCTCTGCAACTGAGTAGTAGTATAC
>JABEUY010000137.1 GCA_013044175.1 Bacilli bacterium | reverse complement strand
TGTGTGTGAAGTGAATGCGAATGCACATATCGTCAATCTTCTTGCATGCACGGGGATCAACGCGGCCGATGCGATGATGCAACATATCGTAGATGCTGTTCGTTGTTCAAAAGGACGGTAGACGATGAGAGCCTGGCTTGTGATTAATCCGCAGTTGGGTCAAGCTTTTACCGATCATGTTGCTTTGTTCATCGAACGAAGTAAAAGACTAGGGATTGACCTTAAGGTATTGCCAAGTTATACGTTGTTTACCGCTATTGAAAAGGGTCAGATCGGCATCGATGGGCTTAAAGAAAAAGACCGACCAGCTTTTGTGCTGTTTTGGGATAAAAATATCTACCTTGCTAAAGCGCTCGAGCAAGCAGGTTTTCTCGTCTATAATAGCTCGCATGCGATTGCAACTTGTGATGATAAAGTCTTGACGCATTTGGCTTTGGCAAAAGCACAATTACCGGTTCCCAAAACGTTGATTGGTCCAAAGACGTTTATGAAATCGGGCATCGTCGATTTGCAAGAATATCAGCGCGTAGGTGAAAAGCTAGGGTATCCACTTGTCATGAAAAACGCCTTTGGATCCTACGGTCGCTATGTGTATCTCATTTATACTTTTGCAGAATTACAACAGCGTGTGCAAGAAGCGATCGGCATTCCTGTGCTTTTTCAGGAATATATCGCATCGAGTCGTGGTACGGATGTGCGAGTAGAGGTCATTGGCGGACGCGCGGTCGCAGCGATGCGAAGAATTTCGACCGGTGATTTTCGTTCGAATCTCGCGCAAGGAGGTACAGCGCATCCCCATGTTCTTACAACCGAAGAAAGTGAATTGGCCGTTTCGGCCGTACGTGCAGTCGGCGCTGCTTTTGCCGGTGTTGATTTATTAACGGGGTTCGATGGGAAGCCACTCGTGTGTGAAATCAATTCTAATGCTCATATCATCAATCTTTCGCGTGTTGCTAACACGGATGTGGCACTTCATTTGCTTGATCACCTTCAACAAGTAGCTCGTGAGGTGACATCATGAAGAAAAATGGCTGGTTGATCTATCGTAAGGAAGACGTTGAAAGAAATCGCTATCTGATTGATCAATATATTACGCTTGCATCTGAGCTTTCTTTGTCGTTGACACTTGTGTATTATGAGCAACTCGTCCTAAGCTTCGTTTCGGGTCAGCGTCAAATCATACAACAAACTGGTCATGCTTTACCGGATTTTATCATCTTTCGTACGATTGATCCTTCGATGACAGAATTTTTACAAGCGTTAGGCATTCCTGTCTTCAATAATGCTGATGTGGCGCGCATCTGTAATGATAAGTGGTTGACGTACGGATTCGCGAGTGATTGTCACGTTCCGATTCCGGATACTGTACCGTATCGATTTGGCGAAATGCCTTTTGCTTATCCGTTTATCGTCAAATCGACCACAGGACGTGGGGGAAAAGAAGTTTATCTTTTGAAAAATGAAGAAGATAGAGAGCGGTTTGATGCTAAGCAGTCGAAGGCGTTAAGTTGGATCGCACAACCGCTGACAGGTCGTTATGGTGAAGACGTACGCGTATTTATCGTTGGCGATCAAATCGTAGCTGCCGTTCATCGTTTTTCAAGGACGGATTTTCGCTCGAATTATACGCTTGGCGGCGACGTGCGACCTTATCCTTTGCAGCAAAAACAGATCGCAATCTTACAAAAAGTGTTGAAGCCTCTTTCCTTTGGTGCAGTTGGCGTTGATTTTTTGCTCGATGACCATGAAAGGTTCATCCTAAATGAAATTGAAGATGTGGTGGGAAGTCGGTCGTTGTATAGAACTTCGTCAATTAATTTCCCTCTCATATATCTCAATTACATAATCTCGCAATTGTAGTACATTTGATTTCACTACTTGACCAAATGGTTATTTTACCTGCATAGTATTTCGTAGATAGTTTATGGTCTTGAAGGGAGTACAACTCGGTATGACGTTATCAGAATCCTTACAAAATCATATTCTATCCCTGTATGATGAAAGTGTTATCGTTATCGACACACAGTTTCGTATTGTTGAAGTTAATGATGCACTGCTATCGTTTACTGGATCTTCCCGAAAAGAATGGCAAGGGAAACAAATAGCTTTGTTGGCTAAGCCGTCGATACAACTGACGTTACAACAGTCAGGCTTTTGGTATGGAAAACTTGAAGGTGAGGATTCCTTCGATAAGCTCGATCGTTTGTGGTGTTCGATCGTCGCGTATCGTCAAGAGTCTACAGAGATCACACACTATATTGGGGTTATCGATCATTTATGGCAAGAAAATAACTTTATAGAAAATATAGCTTCATGCGATTCTCAAGATGCTAGGGGAAAGATAGAAATACCACAGGGTAGTGAACGTACGGTTCTCTGGATTCTGAATCTTGTTCGGAGTGGGATGGGAACGCGTCAAGAAGAAATTGATCTTTCGCTAAGTCCCTATGGGGAAATGGCGCAAATGCACGTAGTTGCGACTTTGCCTTACATCATCCAGGGTATTGAAGAGTGCGTATGTTTGCTTGCTGAAAAATTCGTACAAAATGGTGCGAATGAACGAGTAAAAGATCAGTTTATGCAAGATCAGCGCGACCATCTTTTAGCCATTTTTAGCCCCGTTACCTCGCTAACTTCATTGCATGAACTTGCAAAAAAACGTGGAAGAAGAGATATGCTCACGCAAACGAGCTATCGCGATGTGCTTCAAATGTATTCGTTTACTTTACATTTTATTTTGACGAGTTTGCGAGTTAGTCGTCCGATGAAAGAATTGTTGGCTAAACGATTCGTGGACGAGTTGATGTTGCGTTATGAAGAGATGGATGCTGTTCTTAGTGAATATATTCAATGTGCGATGTCACCATTTACTACATGGGATAATTTTGCGAAGGTCAAACAGATCGAGATCGAAAAGCTTGGTGAACTTTCGGGAATTGTCGGCGCTGTGCTTTATCGTCCTTTGCCTTCAGGAGAATTGATCGGCGATGCCTTATCAAGACAAGCTACCGATATCAATATCTTGCTTACCAGTACAGCAGACGCGGTTACGCTTGATGATGCTTCGCCACGAGGTGCAGGAACGGTGGCGAGGGCAGCGAGATCTGGCGAGATCATTGTGGATACGAATTACGCAGAAAGTCTGAATCATCCGATTTGGGTTGAAATGGTCCATAAGTACGGTGTTCAATCGATCATGGCTATTCCGGTTTATCATAAAATTTCTAAACAATTAATGGTCGTTGCGCTGTATGGTGAATATGAAAATCAGTTTTTAGCTCCTTGGATGAAATCCTTTGCGCATCAAGTAAAACGACGTTGGGAATTTTTGTGGCAACAATTCGATCCGATGACAGAATCGATCGTGCTTGAACAGAAACGATCGGAAGAATACCGTAAACGGTTATTTACGGGTGGACTCGTCATGTATTGTCAACCGATCGTTGCGCTTGAATCGGGTCGTGTGACGAAAGTGGAAGCTTTGGCACGCCTTCGCTTAGAGGACGGGACGATGGTACCACCGAATCAATTCCTTCCGCTTTTGGATCGTTCGGAGATGGATCGACTCTTTCTGCTTGGCTTTGAAGAATCAGCAAGGTACTTAACCAAGTGGAAGACGATGGGCTTTGATGTGGATATCACGGTGAATCTACCGCAACACACCTTGTTAAATCCTGCGATCATTTTATGGATTGAAGAGATATGTCATCGGTATCAATTGGCGCCAGAGCGCTTTACGTTAGAACTATTAGAGACACAAGAAATTGATGATGAAGCGCAACAACTCGTCTTGAAGCAATTAAAAGAACTCGGTGTGAAACTTGCCGTTGATGATTTAGGTTCAGGTTATAGTAGTTTGATGCGTTTAATCCAACTTCCTTTTGATGTGGTTAAAATTGAACAAGGGTTACTTTCCAAACTCGCGGATAATATCATTCCGATGTTTGGCTTGATTCATGGTCTTATTCAGATCGGGACAGGTCTTGGCAAAGAGGTTGTCGTTGAAGGCATTGAGTACCCGGGGATCATTGAAGCGATGAAAATTTTTCGTGCGACGATGGGGCAAGGCTATGTTTTGGCGCGTCCAATGCCCTTTGACGATGTGTATTTATGGGCGCATTCGTATCATTTAAAAGTTGAATGGACGGGCATTCATACGTACGTTGGTGCGCTGGCTTATCAATGGTTATCCATTCAGCAAAATCGACAGCGGTTGATCGAAGTACACGAGTTGTGTCCGTTAACTCCCTTTTTTCAAGAAAAAGGGGAAGAAGCAAGTGAGGTAGCGAAATGGCATGAGGCGATCCATAACCATGTCCATGTTAAGTTAAATCAGCAACGGTTATTAAATTGGTTAATTGATCGTGCTCAACAAGAACTTAATGAAAAGCGCAGATAAAAAGAGCGAATGAACCACAAGCAAGCGTGGCTCATTCGCTCTTTTCATTAGGATTAGCTTATCGCGCCCTATTTACGAATAATGCACCGAAGATATAGGCTGCGAGTGACAAGGCATAGCCGATTGACATGTCGAAGGAAAATACATTTTTCCCGTTTTGTACAAATTCAGATCCGGCATAAAAACTAAATAAGAGCATGAGTAAGCCAATGATTGTGGTAATGACGAGCGGTGTTCTTTTGGATAGGATCGCAAAGACGACGCTCGCTAAGCCATCCAGTAAAAGTAAGCCACCTACCATCATGTGAGCGTTCGTCATGCCACTGCCGCCATACAAATTGACGTACATACCAACGACAAATTGAATGAGGAGTAAGCCAATTGCAAGATGTTGACCGTACCCTGTGATCTTTACCCACTTTGTAATGCTCATGATTGATCTCTCCTTTATATCGACAACGGTTACCAACGTCATCATAAAGGATTGACCTCAAATAGTCAATATCGATTATACGAGATCGAATAATTTTTCTTTCTTGCTATTAGGAGGGCACAGTTCCAGGGAAAGCTTGCATTGAATTTGCCATTTTGATACAAGCGGAAGGATCGAGCCAAGACCAGACTTGGTTGCAGATCGTACCATTTGCGAAACTCGCATAACTATGATTACCGTCAGCACCCATGTTGACGATCAGTTGTCCTGTGCCCTTGGGTAAACCTTTTGATTTTATGTCGGTGATGATCGTATTTGCTAATGAAACAAGGGCTTGCTTGTTACCCATAGGCTCACAGAGAATCATGCGCCACCCTTGCAACTGAAAAAGTAGGTGTGTAGCGTTTTCTTGTCCGACTACATGATTCGATAAGGTGACGTTGTGCGTTAGGACACCAAGCGGTTTAAAGAGTTGTGATGACATCGTGAAACGATAGGTAACGTACGTTTGATCAAGCGAGAGCGCCGCTTGTTTGGCTTGCGCAGAACTGGCGTACGTTTGGACACCAAAACCACCGATCAAATTGTTCATAGAGAGGGGGATGGCGTGCGAGTTAATCGGTAAGACACTTTGTGTTCCCCATAAAGAAACCTCGTAACCACTTGCATCGACGGTAGCGAGTGCATTTTGTATGAGATTTGCAGAATTGCCGACAGAGGGAAGCCAGACTGGTGCGCGCATGGGGGCAACCGTTTTTTTATTGATATAGATCATCGCTTTCAGGACGGAAGGTTGCCATTGGGTCGTCGGTGGATGTTTTCCGATGGCAATCACGACGAGAAGAAGCAGAATGGCGCCTATGCCGAGCGAGATATAAAGCGATGTTTTTGGTTTCACGACACATGTCTCCTTTGGATAAACAGCATAAGCCATATAGAGCGTTTCTCGCTCGTATTGTACGCGAAAAAAAGACCGCAGACAATTTCTGCGGTCAAATCATAGGTAAAAGGCGTTACATTTCACCAAGTGTCGTTAATGAATTCGTAGAGTGTTTGACTTGCTTACGGCTTTTTTCGTTGGGAAGAAAAGCGACGAGCAAGGCCACGCCAACAGCAAACAGAAAGCCGGTCACAAAGACTTCATGTAAGGCTACATTCAAAATCGAGGTAAAGGATGACAAAAGCTGATGCGATAAGTGAGATCTTGTCGTCGTCGACAATAAAACACCGGTTATGTTGGAAGGATTTTCGGCGACGTGACGATGGATAGATTGCATCGTCAATTCATCATTGAGTATCGTACCCATAATCGCTACCCCCACAGAACCGCCAATCGTACGAAAGAATTGACTTGATCCTGTCACGGCACCACGCACCTGCCAGGGCACAGCATTTTGCGCCGCGATCAATAGACTTGTCAATGAAAATCCTAATCCGATGCCAATAAACAAAAGGGCAACGTTCATCGTCCAAGTATCCCCTTGTAAGGCGATGGCAAGGACGAGAGAACCAAGTGCGATTAACAGGCCCCCAACAATCGTGATCAAGCGAAAACCGATTCGTAAGATAATCGGACCTGCGACTAAAGCGGCAAGTGGCCATCCGATGAGCATCGGTGTGATCGCACGACCTGCGAGTGTTGGCGAACCACCGAGTACCCCTTGAATGTAAAGAGGGAGATAAGAGATTAAGCCAAACATGACAGCACCAGCGAATAGATTGGAACCGTTTGCGACGAGAAGCATACGATTGGAAAATAAGATGCCAGGTAGTACCGGCTCTTTGGCGCGTCTTTCCCAGACAATAAAGCCGATCAAACTCACCAGCGAGACAGCAAAAAGAGTGAGCGCTGGCGTGGAAAGTAATTGATTGGCATCTTCAACAAGGACGAGCAGGAGTGAAGTGACCGAGACAGTGAGTAACAACGTGCCAAGAAAGTCGATTTGATGCTTGGTGCTTTGAATTTTTTCCTTAAAGGAGAAAAATAAAATGATCATAACGATGATTCCGATCGGCACGTTCAGGTAAAAGACGATGCGCCAGTTTGAATATTGAACGATCAAAGCGCCAAGTAAAGGTCCAACGACGGCCGATACGCCCCATACGGCTGAGAAAAAACCCTGCACCTTGGCTCTTTGTTCTAACGTGAAAACATCACCGATGATCGTTAAGGCGATCGGTAAGACGCCAGCTGCACCCAATCCTTGAATAGCGCGAAAAAAGATTAAAGCGAGCATCGAATTGGATAAGCCACAAAGCAGTGAACCAAGCGTAAATATGCCTGCTCCAAGTAAAAAAAGTTTCTTTCGCCCATACATATCAGCGAGCTTGGAGAAGATGGGAACAGGGACAGTCGATGTGAGCAAGTAGGCGGAAAAAACCCAACTGTAGTTGGCAAGTCCATGCAGATCATTGATAATGCTAGGCATCGCTGTGCCGACGATCGTCATATCGAGCGCAGCGAGCATCATCGCCATCATTACTGTGATTAAAATCCATACTTTTGAAGAAGTTTGGTTACCCGAATCGTGAGCGCCTGGCAAGGTTATCTCCCTTTCTAATTTTTGATTTATTCATCTTGTTTTGGTTGGAGTGGTAACGATGCAAGGGCGAATTCCTGAAAAGCGACATTTTGCATCCAAGTGTTTTGTAGATGTCGAATGACATAGTTCAACGAGAATGGCTCGAATATTTCTCGTGTGGATAATGACCAGACTGCGCCCGCCATAAATCGATTTTTCTCTGTTTCATAACGCACGTCTTGTTCGTAGATTTTGTCGGCTACAGAAAAAGTGATGCGAAAGCGCACGGGCAAGTTCGGTTCTTGCAATACCTTGATGGCAACGATGTCATCCACCGTTGGCAACGTGGTAAGTAGCACATCAGGATCGGGTGCGATTTCATACTGTTTATGTTCTAATGACCAGATTACGGTGGCATCGAGCAGAGCGATGTAGGCGCGTCGTCGATGACGACTGCGCCCTATATAATCGCGTCTTACCTTCTTGTTTTGGAGAAACAGGAGATCTTGTGTTGATGGTTTTCGAATCGTACGTTCATCGGCAAAATGCGTGATTTCTTCTTTTATATAAAAATCACGCACATCGCCATCGATTACATAGACGTCAAGGGGATCCAAGGCGACAAGGGAAAAATCGAGCGCGATTTGATCCATCGCTATTACTCGTAAGCAGCTTCGTAGATCGCTAATACATCTTCGACGGTGAGAGGATGTGTCGAAGGAATTGTGGTAGCGCCATTACCTGCTACACGGATTGTGTCTTGTGCCATAGGAAGAAGATCTTCACGCTTGACGCCGACATTTTTTAACGTATCGAACGTTCCGATCTCTTTAAACCACGTGATCATCGCTTCGATCGTCGCTTTTGCCGCTTCTTGTTCGTCAGAGATGGTGATGTCAAAGACACGGCGACCAAGTCTGGCAAGACGATGCGGTCGATCATGAAGGATCACATGCGAGAAGTAGGCGGGAGCGAGGATCGCGAGACCTCGTCCATGCGAGATGTCGTAGTAGGCCGAAACGGTATGTTCCATAGCGTGTGCAGGGTAGCTTCCGCCACGACCGGTATTGGTGATTCCGACGAGGGCAAGCGTACTGGTCCATAACAGATTCGCCCGTGCTTCGTAATCCTTGGGGTTGTCAAGGGCAGGTTTAGCGAAGCGAATCGTCGAACGCATTAAGGCCTCGGTGATTTCATCTTGCACATAGGCGTGCTCATCACCCGTCATATACCCTTCGTAAAGATGGGTGAACATGTCGACGGCTCCATCCGCGGTGTAATTCGCAGGTACAGTATACGTCAATTCAGGATCGAGAATGGCCGCTTTAGGAAAGAGTGCGGGCCCGCCGATACCTGCTTTCACTTTCGTTTCCCAATCAGTGATGACGGCACCGCTGTTCGCTTCAGAACCAGTCGCAGCAAGCGTAGGGATCGTCACGATTGGAAGAGCTTCTTTGATCGGCAGCAATTCTCGCCAAAGTCCTGATTCTGTACCGCGGAGATAGTTGGCAATCGGACGCTTTGATACGGCGACCGTTGCGATGGCTTTTGCAGCATCCATCGGTGAACCGCCACCAAGACCTACGATCACGTCACAACCTTGCTCACGTGCGATCAATCCAGCGCGATCGATCGTTTGTGCGCGAGGATTAGGTTCGATTTCAGCAAAAATGGTCGTTTCAACGCCTGCCTGTTGTAAAGCCTGGACGACGCGATCAAGTACGCCTGTTTTTTTCGTTGCAGTTCGTCCCGTAACGATGAGTGCTTTTTTACCGATCGTCGCGATGATTTCACCAGCGCGATCGACTTCGCCTTGGCCAAAATGAATACGCGTTGGCGTATGTAACGAGAAGTTCAACATGAAAGGGCACCCACTTTATATGTATTTTCGTATCTTACTATACTTTTTTTAGAGGAGCTTGTAAAGCTGACGTACGAGGAAAGTTACCGTTGCTTGACGAATGAAAGGGAAAAACGTACTGTGGTAACAAAAGTGAGTAAGGGATGAAGGGCATGCCGGCAGGCGAATTGATTATGGCTTTACTGAAGGATATAAACACAAAAATGGAGCAGGGGTTAAAAAATTACTTTTCTAATTATGGGATGTCCGTGACGCAACTTGCTGTCGTCACGCTTTTAGGGAAGAACGAAAGAATGAAACAAACGGAGCTTAGTGCTGCTTTACAAGTCTCCCCTGCTGCCGTTTCGCTACTGCTTAATCGCTTGGAAGAGCGAGGGCTGATATTGCGTTCGCGCAGCAAGGAAGATAAACGTGTCGTTTATGTAAGTCTTACGGAACAATTTCAGCGTTCTCATGGTACACTCGAAAGCAATGTTGACCATTATCTTAACTTGCTTTTACGAGAAGCGTCAGATCGCGAAGTGCAAACGATGATCACCGGCTTGGAAGCTTTAAAGCAACTGCTTGTCGATGGTGAAGCTATGATCAGCAAGCATGTTGCTGATCAGTAGTCTTTATAAGGATTGTGACCAATCGGCTACCGTCAAGACTTCGGCTTGACGAGGAAACACCTTTTGCGTAAGAACACGATGGACTTCAGGGTCAGCATCAAGACAAGCGTCTTCTAAGACCGTAAGTTCATAATCTTGATCGGCAGCTTCGCGAACGGTAGAAAGCACGACACCACTGGTTGCGATTCCGCAAAGGATCAGTTTATGAATGCGATTTGCACGCAAAACCACATCAAGAGTACTTCCTGCGAATGCGCTTACGCGGTATTTGGTGATGATCGTCTCATCTTCTTGCGGTTTAACAGCGTCATGAATTTGTGTAGCGTAATCGGTAATCGTCATATCCTTACGCTTTGCGATTTGCGAGAAGGATTTGTTATATGGACCGATCTCAGCATAGTTTGAGCTAAAAGCGACGCGTATAAATAGAACGGGAATGCCATGTTTCCTTGCAGCTTCTACCGCATCGTGAAATGGTTGTAGCGTACTGCTATCGCTGATAAAGCGCTCGACGATACCGTTTTGTACATCCATGACTAAAAGGGCAGTTCCATCTTGCTTATTTGTCATTACCATAACCTCCTTATCGAGTCGTAACTAGTGTAGCATGCTTCGAAAAGAAACGTAAAAGGCAAACAATTTTTATAGACTTAATATTCAGAATAAATAGATAAAATAAACTTTAACTGAGTGTATTGACATAGAAAAAGAGGTTAAGTAATATAGTTAATGTATTAATTATTAATTAATTATTTAAATCCTACAGTGTCTCTGGGAGGTATTTTTATGTTGGTCTTTGCCGTTATTTTTATCAGTCTTGCGTGTGTTACGTACACGATCGGTGTCTGGGCGGAGAAGTTTCAAAATAACTTAAAGCTTTGGCATGTGCTCGTCTTTTGGTTAGGACTCGCTTTTGATACGACAGGTACAAGTTTCATGGAAAAAATCGCTGGTGGCGGTTTTCAGATAAGTTTTCATGCCGTGACAGGACTTTCCGCTGTATTATTGATGCTGTTTCATGCGATTTGGGCCACGACGGTCATCGCGAAAAACAATGAAAAATGGAAACGCAATTTCCATAAATTCAGTATCGTGGTCTGGGTGATTTGGCTGATCCCGATGGCTTCAGGCATGATTCAACATCTGTGATTGGTACATCAAACGACGACACTTCAGCGCGAAGTGTCGTCGTTTGTGCATTAGTCGAGGATTTTGTATTCGTAAAGCGCTTCGATACTGAAGGTTTTGATCACGGCAGCGCGTTCTTCCGGTGTACCGGCAAGCGCATTTTCCACTTGTTCAACGCGCATCGCTGTCTGCGTTTTATGAGCTTGTATGGCACGGTATTTTACATCCCAAAAAGCACTGGTATCAAGAATGACGTCACGATCGCCTAAATTCGCGAGATGATCTTTTGAGAAAGCTTGCGCGTGAATGCGCGGACGTTTCTCTTTCGGTAATCGGGTCACCGCAGTCACTGTCGCTTCGGCGAGCGCTTCGTGATCAGGATGTACACAATAGCCAGGATAATACGTGATGATCAAG
>JABEUY010000136.1 GCA_013044175.1 Bacilli bacterium | reverse complement strand
GGCTTCTTGTTCGGCTTCTTGTTCCGCTTCTTGTTCCGCTTCTTGTTCGGCTTCTTGTTCGGCTTCTTGTTCCGCTTCTTGTTCCGCTTCTAGCGCTTCTTCAGCCTTCTTAGCTCGTACTCCAAATACTTTTATAATTCGTTCATTCACGTTACCACCCCGTCTCCACACTACCCGTTCATTGTGACATCGATATCGTTGTCACGCAAGTACCGACCCAAAAAGCGAGGACTAGCTACAACCCTTCTTGCATAGTTTGTACCGAATAGGGGGGTACAAAGTGCGCCGATCATCTTTTATCGCCGGCACATCGATTCTCATCGGTGCCAGTCTCATTACACGGATCCTCGGTTTCGTCTATCGTGTCATGTTGACTCGCTTGATCGGAGCACAAGGTATCGGTCTGTTTCAAATGGTATTTCCTTTTCTCTCCCTCTTATTAACGTTCGTCACGTTGGGTATGGGCGTCACCGTCTCCAAATTCGTCGCTGAAGCTATCGCGATCAACGCAAAAAAACGCATTTCAAAAATCATGTTTTATGCTTACGCGATGACGATTACCTCTTCGCTCGTCTTGACGTGCCTGGCTTTTTTTAGTAGTTCCTGGATTGCTCGCCATCTGTTTACCGATCCACGAGCTATCTACCCCTTTGTTACCTTACTTCCTGTAATGATCATCATCGCAATCTCAACCGTCTTGCGCGGTTATTTTCAAGGAAGGCAACAGATGGGATCGCCGGCTATCGCCTCGATGATCGAGACGGTGATACGCATCATCAGCGTCTATTTTCTTACACTTTTTGCCGTATCTCTTGGCCTCGAATATGCTGCAGCTGGAATTTCCATTGGCATGTTACTCGGTGAAATCGGCGCCTGTCTCTACATGGGCTTTCAATATCACCGTCAACGACATCAAGACGATCCTCTTCCTACACTTACTTCACAAGAAGAAGCAACGCCATCGCTCCTAAAAGCGATGCTCGCCATGGCGATGCCGATCACCTTAAGTCGAATTCTTGGCTCCGTGATCTATGCGCTAGAACCGATCATCGTCACTCGCTCCTTACTCGTTGCTGGCTTTACGACGAGCGCCGCAACAAAAGCGTATGGTGAGTACAGTGGTATGGCGATTCCACTACTCGTCTTTCCCACCGTCTTTACCTATTCCCTTGCCGTTTCGCTCATTCCTGACATTGCAGAATCGATCGCCACCGCAAAAAAACAGGCGATTGCCTTGCGCATGGAACAAGTATTTAAAGCTACTGCGATCATCGGACTTCCAGCCTCAATATTTTTACTTCAACTCGCCTATCCGCTTTGCGAAGTGATTTTTCATCATGGTGGTGTTGCACCAATGCTTGCCATCATGGCACCCTGTGGCTTTTTTCTCTACCTTCAAGCACCTCTTGCAGGCATCCTTCAGGGAATGAATAAAGCTGGCACCGTGATGCGAAATGGCCTCATCGGCTCGATCATCAAATTGGGCATTATCGCTTGGTTGACGAGCAATCCTTCGATCGGTATTCAAGGAATCGCCTGGTCCGTAACGATCAGCGTCATTGTGACGACGTTTTTACATATCGGATCCCTTCAAAAGCAGATCGGCTTTTCCATTCGAGCCAACGATACGATAAAAATCCTGCTAGCAACAGCAACAACGAGTCTAAGTGTTACTTTCTTATGGCAAAAATTTGATCACAATGCGATGACTTGGCAACTTATCTTCACCTTAAGTAGTGCGAGTATCCTCTATATCACGATCCTTTGGATCACAGGTGTAATCAATTGGCGCACACTTACTCGTCTACCTTTTTTTCATCGTTTAGCGCGACATCGTTGATCCAGTTACAAAAGAGGACTATTCTTTTTGATTTTGCTGTCAAGATCTTTTCGATCTACATACAGCGATTTTCCGTCCCAAGCGGCGTAAAAGACCTCCTTAACATCAGCATAACCTTGTGCAATCAATACATCCTGCAACCATTTCGTCGATTTTCCGATCGCCGCTAACTTGTCATGATCGATTTGCCCATCTACAATGACAGAGGCAGGTAACATAGTTGGTGCGACGGCAACACCGAGGTCTGCTGATGTGACGGGTTGTTTTTGTGCTTTTGCAAAAACGGATAGTTTCCCCGTCGTCTCAAGCACAGCAAATTCTACGTCTGCAACCGCTGCGATATCTTTCTCACGCAATTGCACGAGCAAATCACTCATCGTATAACGAGTACGCTTCATTTCTGAATCATTGATCAATCCGTGTTCGATCAAGATAGCAGGCTTCCCTTCCATAAAATCATGCACCTTTTGACTATAAAGCGAAAGATAGGAGACGCCGATTTGCAAGATCACCAACATGCCAATAATGAAAGCGCCATGCCAAAGTGGCAGACGAAGATCTTGCAAAGAAACCGCGGAGATTTCGGCGATGATAATCGATACGACAAGATCGAAAATCGAAAGTTTCCCGATTTCCCTTTTGCCCATTATGCGCAGTGATAGCCATACAAAAAGATACGTGAAGATCGTTCGTAACAATAACGTGATCAAGATCAAGAGCGCCACATCCTCGCCATAAAATGACTACCCTGCACCGCTAGTATGAGGAGGATTTGTTTTGAGAATACGCAACAAGCAAAAAGTACCACGTCTACTTGAACAAGCAGACGCTTGGATTTATGCAACCGAAAACGGTAAACTGCCGATCGACCGAACGCGTTTTCAACGCGTCTGTCTCGAAGTCGGTTGTGGCAAAGGTAATTTCATCAGTACGTTAGGTGAACGCAATTCCGATACCTTCTATCTTGGTATCGATAAATTCGTCGAGATTATCGCGCGTGCCGCTTCCAAAAGTGCGATCAAAGAAGTCGATAATGTCAAAATTGCACGTCTTGATGTACAAGCCATCGAGACGCTGCTCGATCCGCAAAGTATCGCGACGATTTATCTAAATTTCTCCGATCCTTGGCCACGACGGCGAAATGGCATACGTCGTCTTACTCATCCGAATTTTCTGTCTTTATATGCAAAACTGTTGCAGTCTGATGGGTTTGTCGAAATGAAGACCGATAATGCTGATCTTTTTGCCTTTAGCGTGACTTCGTTTAACCGTTCGGGGTGGACGATCGTTGAACGTGACGATGATCTAACCGCGAAAGTTCCTGAGGGGCAAGAGCATCTTGCCAAATACATCAAAACCGAATACGAAATGCGATTTCGCTCACAAGGCGTTGCGATACATTATCTAAAAGCTTTTCCACCAAAGCCTGTCTAAATCAGCAACACGCCTCATAAAGTACGATGATACTACCTTGCGAGGAGGGTCATCCATGCTTTTAGACGGCAAAAATCCGAAAAACTCTTCACTCCGTCTTTTGCTTGTAGGCATTATCAGTTCGCTCTTGCTCACACTTTTGCTTACGCTTCTTACCGCAGGCATCTACGCATGGACACATCTTTCATTCTCTGTCTTGCCGTATATCGCATTTACGATCAATGCGATTTCCGCATTGATCGGAGCGGTCATCACAGCAAAACAAGCTAACCAAAGTGGTTGGATGTACGGAGCGTTGACGGCCATGCTATTTAGCGGATGTATCGTTACACTCGGGATGATTGTCGATTTTCATACCACATTTCAAATTCAGACAGCTTTTCGCATGATCCTGCTCGGGCTGATCGGGGCTTTAGGTGGCGTGATCGGTGTTAATCTAACAAAAGCCAAGTGAACGATTGTCACTTGGCTTTTGTTAAAAAGATGAGAGGTTATTGCATCGCGCGTTCGACGACACGATTGATTGCCGTTTTTTCAAAAGTCAGTTCATGCGATTCATCGACACGGATCGTAATGGTCGCATCATCAAGACGCGTAATCACGCCATGAATGCCACCGATCGAGATGACTCGATCGCCAACGCCCATACTCTTCATCAGATTTTGACGCTCTTTTTGCCTTTTTTGTTGAGGACGAATCATTAAGAAGTAAAAAACCCCAATGATGACAACGATCATTAATACATTCACAACTTGTGCATTCATAAGAAAGACACTCCTTTTTTAATTTTCATAGCCGTACGCCTCATAAAAGGACCGCTTAAACGACAGAAGCGTATCCGTCTCGATCGCTTGGCGAATCTTTTCCATAAGTTTAATAAGAAAATACACGTTATGATACGACGTCAAGCGAATTCCAAACGTCTCATCCGCTTTGATCAAGTGACGAATATAAGCGCGTGAATAATTTTTACAGGTATAACAATCACACGCATCATCAAGCGGAGCAAAGTCTCTTGCATATTGGGCATTACGAACGACCAACTTGCCCTTTGAGGTAAATACTGTGCCGTTTCGTGCGATGCGCGTCGGCAAAACGCAATCGAACATATCCACGCCACGAAGTACACCTTCAAAAAGATCATCCGGTGATCCTACGCCCATCAAATAACGCGCTTTATCTTTCGGCAAGAGCGGTGTCGTGTATTCGAGCACCTCATACATGAGCGGCTTCGGTTCACCGACCGAAAGCCCACCAACCGCATAGCCGGGTAAATCCAACTCAACCAGTTGTTCGGCAGATAGCTTGCGTAAATCATGTTCCATTCCGCCTTGAACAATGCCAAAAAGTGCTTGTCGATCAGGATTTTTATGCGCAGCGATACAACGCTTAGCCCAACGAGTCGTTCGCAAAAGGGACTGCGTCAGATAGTCACGATCGGCCGGAAACGGTGGGCACTCGTCAAATGCCATCATGATGTCTGACCCAAGCGCATTTTGTACCGCCATCGATTCTTCTGGTCCCATAAAAAGCGGTTCTCCTGAGAGATGTGAGCGAAAAGCAACACCTTCTTCCGTGATTTTACGAAGTGCCGAAAGACTAAACACTTGAAAACCACCGCTATCGGTCAAAATAGCGCCTTGCCAGTTCATGAAACGATGCAAGCCACCAGCATCACGTACGATGTCTTCACCGGGTCGCAGATGCAAATGATAGGTATTGGAAAGAAGAATACCCGCGCCCATACCCGCTACTTCTTCAGGACTGAGCGTTTTTACTGTCGCTTGTGTGCCGACAGGCATAAAGACAGGTGTCTCAATCGTACCATGCGGCGTATGAAGGCGACCACGTCGCGCCATCCCTTCACTGCTCGCTTTAATCAATTCATAATAGACCGGAGGTCTCATGAACAAAACTCCTTATTCCTACAAAATCAACATCGCATCGCCAAAACTAAAAAAGCGATAGCGTTCTAGCACTGCCGTTTCATACGCTGCCATCAAACGATCTCTTCCTGTGAGCGTCGAGACGAGCATTAAGAGCGTCGATTTCGGCAAATGAAAATTGGTAATCAAACCATCGGTCGCACGTATTTTCACACCTGGATAGATAAAAATATCCGTCAATCCCGTAATCGGCTCTTTAGGCAGATGATCGACATCAGGAACGAGCCCTTGCTTTTCCATCGCAAGAAAGGCCGATTCTAAAGCGCGAACGGTCGTGGTGCCAACACTGATGATACGTCGGCCATCAGCCCTCGCGCGCACAATCGCTTCCACGATCTCAGGATCGACGCGATACCATTCTTCGTGCATATGATGGTCTTCAATCGTATCGCTTTGCACAGGACGAAACGTACCTAAACCGACATGCAAGGTGATGAAATGCATGTGCACACCTTTTTGCTCCAATTTTTCGATCAGTTGTGGGGTAAAATGAAGACCGGCCGTCGGCGCAGCAACTGAACCTTTTTGCTTCGCATACACCGTCTGATACCGTTCTTTATCCTCTAAACGTTCACGAATATAAGGTGGTAACGGCATTTCACCAAGCTGTTCCAACAATTCTTCGAAACGATCACCATACGCGGAAAATTCAATCGTTCTCGTTCCGCCTTCCCCCACCTCTTGAATCGTTGCCGACAAGCGGCCATCACCAAAAGAGATCGTGTGGCCAGGCATAAGTCGCTTTCCCGGACGTACGAGCGTCTCCCACTGACCAGCTTGCGAAAGTGGGCGCAATAACAGCACCTCTACGGCTGCCCCTGTCCCTTCTTTCACCCCATAAAGACGAGCTGGAATCACGCGTGAATCATTAGCGATTAAGAGATCGCCTGGTTGCAAATACTGCACAAGATCATAAAAATGCCCATGCGATATCGAATCGGCCTTTCGATCCATAACAAGAAGGCGCGACATACTTCGCACCTCGGTAGGATGTTGAGCGATCAATTCTTCGGGCAAAACAAAATCAAAATCTTTCGTATCGATTACTTTTCACCCACCTCTAACAGTTTGCACTATATCACACGTTTTGCATTACGCCAAATCAATACGATCGCGGAAGAGCCGGAGGGGCAGGTGGAGGCATGATGACTCCTGTCGACTTATGATTGTCGTTCGAAGACAACGATGGCGGTAATGGCGGCGGTGGTGGCGGTAAAATGACATCAGATTGATACGTGGATGTGGTCGGTGACTTTGTCGTTGATTGCACAGTTTTTTTTGCGATCGCTTGAAGCACGTTAGCTAGTGTCGTGTCTTTCGCCATCACTACTATAATTTTGTCTAACTTTGTCGTTCCCCCAACAGCCTGTGCCATATGACCACTGACTAGCAAAGGCCAAGTTACGGATTGACCGAGACGTTTCGCTTCTTCGTATAAGGCCAAACGTCCTGCCGATAGATCATAATGTGTGGCAGCTTGCATAACACTTGGATGTACGATCAAGGATAATATCGCTTGTTTCTTTTGAGGGAGTGAAGCCATCACCTCATTTTTCACTTTTTGCGTAAGGATCTGCAACGAAGCATGATTTGCATCGGTGACTTGCTCATTTTTCGTTGCACTCGACGTCGTGATGATGACGGATGATTTTGAAGTAAACATACCTTTATGCTGTAAAGCAAATAAATAGCGATGCAACGCATACGAAAGTGAATGATTGACAAGGCGCAGGCCGACTATCGCCGTTTTGGCGTCATGATCAAGCGCATGAACAGCAAGAACGCGATCTTTGGCATTAACCGTAAAGGATATGCTCGGATTGATATCGATGGAGACATACGCATACGGCATGGCATCAACAGGCTGTACTTTACCTACCAAGAAATAAGCAAAAACGAAGACAACCGCCATAACGGCGACACTCGTCACACCGATTCTTTGCCAGTTCCACGCATGACGGCGTTGTCGTGATAGGACAGTTTGCACCTGTTGATCGCCAACGTCCAGTTCATCACCGATACGCATCTGCGATTGCCGAGCGATTTTGGTAAAGTGCAGATCAGCGGTCATCACAATCGCGAAATGTTCATCTTGAAACGACATGATTACACCACGCATTATGACAACCCCCTTTCCTGCACAAAATCTTGTAGATAGTGATAATCGCCTAGCATCAGCAAAGCGACGGCGATAATGTATTTGCGATGGCGTTCGACCGTCTTTTTACTGACCGTGATCTGACTAACAAGCTGCTTTAATGGAATTGTTTTATCACGTAAAAGATGCTCACGCATGAAAGGATCATCGATCAGAATTTTAGCCACGCCGATCGCTGCCTCACGCGCATCTTGATGAGATGGGCTTACTTCGATCAGTTGATCCATTGAGATACCAAAATCGCGTAATCTCCCCGTGTATTCAACGATCTCTTCCCGGATTGCCTTTGCTTTTTGTTCTTCCCAATAACGGTCAACCGACACTTTGTTTTCTACCGTATTGCTCGTTTGCCCTTCTTCATCTTCAAAAGCAAAAGTTGCATAAGGAATCTCTTGATGACGTTGGTTACTACGAAATTCATCGATAACCCGTCGCTTAATCAGCAGGGTCGCAAACCCGACAAAACTTCCTTTATCTGCTTGATAGCGATCGATCGCATCATTAAAGGCGATGAGCGCTATCGCATATTCATCTTCCGATTCGGTAATAGGGCGTCGACATAGATTCATAAGCGTTCGAAAAAGCAGAGGTTGAAACTGTACAAGAATCGTTTCACGCGCCATTACATCACCGCTTTTCGCAGCAATGAGCAAGGCTGCCAATGCTTCTTTTTGTTCGATTTCTTCTGTTTTGACACTGTTTTTTCGCCAAAAAGGCACTGGCAACACCCGCGCTTCACCTTCTCCCTCTACCATTCGATAAGCAGCTTCGTTTTATGTCGGTCGTGATCGACCAAAATGGTCATAGGCAAGTTGCGTCGCCTCACGACCACGCGGTGTGCGCTTGATTAACCCTGTTTGTAAAAGATAGGGTTCGTAGACTTCTTCAACCGTTCCTGCGTCCTCACCGACCGTTGCAGCGATCGTCTCAAGACCAACCGGACCACCTGCAAAGCGATCGATCATCGCAAGTAAGATGCGTCGATCGATCTCATCAAGACCAAACGCATCGACTTTCAACTGAAATAACGCTTCGTTCGCCAGACCTTCATCGATCGTCCCGTCACCGTTTACCTGTGCAAAATCGCGAACGCGCCGCAATAAACGATTCGCGATACGCGGTGTACCGCGCGATCGTTTGGCGATCTCATCCGCACCATCTTCTGTGATCGGCACGGCGAGTATCGACGCTGTGCGTTTCACGATTTTTTGCAAATCTTCAATCGGAAAATAATGAAGATGAAGCATTACCCCAAAGCGATCGCGTAAAGGCGCCGATAACAAACCGGCCCTCGTCGTCGCACCGATCAACGTAAAAGGCGGAAGATCCAGGCGAAGCGATCGCGCAGAAGGACCTTTGCCAAGCATGATATCGATCGCACCATCCTCCATGGCAGGATAAAGCACTTCTTCCACCGTCTTGGGAAGGCGATGGATTTCATCGATAAACAACACATCGCCTTCATCGAGTCCTGTAACGATCGCCGCAAGATCACCCGCCCGTTCAATCGCCGGTCCTGACGTCACACGGATGCTGACGCCCAGTTCATTCGCAATAATATGCGCCAGTGAAGTTTTACCAAGCCCAGGCGGTCCATAAAAAAGGACGTGATCAAGGGATTCACGCCGCATCTTCGCTGCCTCAATAAAAACGTGCAAATTGTCCTTCACGTCTTCTTGACCGATATACTCCGCCAGAAAACGAGGTCGAAGTGTCTCTTCTCTGGCGTCTTCGCTGGTCATCGTCTGATCGACCCAACGTTCTTCCATGATCTATCGCTCCTTTTTAGCGTTCGAGCGCTCGAAGCGCGATTTTCACCTGTTCACCCACACTTTTTCCGGCAAGTTGCTCTTCCATCGAACCGATAGCATGCTCGATCTCCTTATGGGAAAAGCCTAAACTGATCAAAGCAGCAAAAAGATCGGCATAACCTCTTGGAATCATCGGTTCCTTGCTTCGTACAACGATAGGTGCATCCAGCATCGCTTCATCCTTGGAAGCCAAAAGCCAGAGATCATCCAGACGATCTTTAACTTCAAGAACCAACCTTGAAGCAGTTTTCGCGCCGATTCCTGGCACTTGTTGCAAAGTTTTCGTGTCACTCGATCGTAACGCCACTAGCAACTGACCAAAGCGCAAATGACTCATCATCGTCAGTGCAAGTTTCGTGCCAACACCATTAGCATTTTGTAATCGCAAAAACAACTTACGCTCCTCATCGTTGACAAATCCATAAAGCATAAGCGCATCTTCTCGAACGTGTTGATACGTATAAAGGCGAATTGATTGACCGATTATCAGAGTCTGTAATGAAGGTATCGGCATATAGATGCGGTATCCAATTCCTGCCACTTCGAGCAACACCGCGTCTTCTTCAAGGGAATCAACCATGCCTACAACAAATGCAATCATCGTGTCACCGTTTTCCTTTCTCGCGCGAAACTGCCGCTTCCAAACGCGCCAGACGACGATTGACTTGACTTGCCTGCGCATGGGCGATCGCAACGGCTAAAGCGTCCGCCGCATCATCAGGTTTGGGCAATTCTCGAAGCGACAGCAAAACGCGCACCATTTCTTGCACTTGCTTTTTCTCCGCTCGCCCATAGCCCACCACCGCTTGCTTAACTTGAAGGGGGGTGTAATGTGCCTGGGGAATTTGATGCAACTCAGCCGCTAACACAACGACACCTCGCGCCTCAGAAGCTGTGAAAGCTGTCGTGACATTACGGTTGAAAAAAAGTTGCTCAATCGCCATTTCTTGCGGCAAAAACGTCTCAAGCAAGTGCGAAACGGTCAAATAAATCTCTTTTAACCGTTCACCGATCGGTGTGTGAGGGACTGTCTCGATGCAACCATACTCGATCACTTGGTACGATGAACCCACCGCATCGACGATGCCATAGCCCGTACGTCCAAAGCCAGGATCAATCCCGATTATTCGCATGTCTCTGTCCTTTTCTGAAGAAACCTTGTCATGATATGGTTCCCTCGGCAAAAACCGCATTCATATAGACGCCTTGCACATCATCATGTTCTTCAAGTTTAAATAGCAGCGTCTCAACTTTGTCGATGATTTCTTCATCGGTGACTTCCGTCGTCGTCGTTGGAACATAGGCAATACCGATCGATTGACAAGGTAACCCTTGCTCACGCATGGCTTGATCAACCGCATTCAATAGATCCAGCGAAGTATAGACAACCCACTCGTCATCTTGTTCTTGATAATCATCAGCACCTGCTTCAAGTATGGCCAAGGTAAAATCATCCTCTTGAAGCGTCATACTATCTTTCGCAAACCGCAGTTCACCGACGCGCTTAAACATCCACATCACACAACCTGATTCGCCAAGACTACCGCCTTGTTTGGAGAAAAGATGCCGAATCTCAGCCGCCGTGCGATTACGATTATCCGAAGAAAGTTCAAGTAAAAAAGCTACGCCACCAGCGCCATACCCTTCATACATGAAATCTTCGTACGTCACGCCTTCTAACGTCCCAAGCGCTTTAGCCAGCGTACGATTGATCGTATCACTCGGTACGCTGGCAGTTTTCGCCTTATCGATCGCCATCTTTAAAAAATAATTGGTATCAGGATTACCACCGCCACGTCTTGCGCTAGCATAGATATCCCGACACAAACGCGTAAAAAGTTGTGCACGCGTCGCATCTTGTTTTCCTTTGCGATGTGCGATGTTTTTCCATTTGGAGTGGCCTGACACTCCGATCCCTCCTTAAAGACCCCAATCGCGGGGATAACGAAAATCGATGCCGATCGTACGACTCGAAAGCTTGGCGATCACGGGCATTCGTCTTTTGTATTGATTGATCATGACGCGTCGCACGATCAGTTTGACAAGCGTTTCTTCAAAACCGATTTCAACGATTTCCTCGACGCTCAATCTGTCATCGACAAAAAGATGCAAAATCGCATCCGCCTCATCATACGTAAAACCGAGTTCCGATTCATCAGTCTGATCTTCCCACAAATCGGCCGAAGGCGCTTTTTGCAAAATGGATAACGGCACGCCTACCGCTTTAGCAACTGCTCGGATCTGTGCCTTATAGAGATCCCCGATCGGATTGATCGCAGAAGCCAAATCGCCAAACTGTGTTCCATACCCCAGCAGCAATTCCGTCTTATTGCTTGTCCCAAGGGCAAGTGCGTGATAGACGACCGAATGATCATAGACGATCGTCATTCGTTCACGCGCCATCTTATTGCCTTTTCGTAAAGCAGATGCATCAGGTTTGTCCGCAAAATAAGCGTCGATTTGTGGCGTAATTTCGATCACTTGCTCAGCAAGTGATAAGTCATGTAACACCGCGCGTGCATCCGCCAAACTCGCAGGACTGCTTGTCTTATAAGGCATGATGATCGGATGAACATGCTCCTTACCAAATGCTTGCGTCGCAAGATACGCCACAACCGCCGAATCGATACCACCAGATAGGCCAAAAACCACATCATGAAATCCCGTTTTACCCACTTCATCACGTAAAAATGCGACGAGCACCGGTACGATATGCGAAGCCGTCTCGGCGAGCGAAGCGCAGATTGCTGAGGCTTGTTTCACTTCAGTTCCCTCCTGTCAATCGGCGCAAAACACGCTCTGTAAGATAAGGATCTTCATCGCGCAATAGCGGCGTCCTAAACCGGACTTTCCGTAGTAATTGCATCGGTAAATCGACCACGGCCAATCCCACTTCATGAGAAAAAACCCCACCGATCAATTCACCTTGCGGATTAGCGACAAGGGAGTGTCCAAAGAAAAAGACACCATCCTCAAAACCTGTGCGATTCACAAAAATCACATAGGTCGTAAAAAGTTGTGCATACGTGCGCACCATGCGTTCCCAAAATGCTTGGGAAGCCGAATTAGGATCACCCGATAAAGCTCGCCCTGGTCCAGCGGCCGTGATCATCATCACATCCACACCAGCTAGCGATAATAAGTACGGCACTGAGGGATGCCATGCATCTTCGCAAATCATCATGCCAAAGCGTACATCATCAAGCGTAAATGCCTGAATGTCATCACCACGGGCAAATTGTCTGCCTTCTTCAAACAATCCATAGGTCGGCAGATAAACTTTACGATGTTTGTGCTTGATCTCGCCTTTAGCCGCATAGATACTCGAGGTATAAAAACGATGATCTTCCGATTCTTCGACAAAACTAAAGACGATATCGATTGACTTGCTTGCCTCAAGTAACGTCACGATATCCACATGCTTACAATCACGTGCAACATCAAGCGCCATATCTTTTAAGGAATAACCCGTCAATCCGAGTTCAGGAAATATAATTAGATCAGCACCTTGCTGTTTGGCGGCTTCAATTTGCTCAAGATGCAAGTTCAGGTTGGCGGAGATATCCCCAAGCACCGGACTGATTTGTGCAAGCGCGACACGAAGGCTTTGCAAGACCTTACCTCCTTACGAAAAACACCATTCTCTTCAAAACCGTATAGTGTAGTATAGCACGTTCATCGCGCCAATCGAGCAAGATCCGCCCCGACGGCATCGACGATACGCAATGAAGCCACTTTGCATACTGGACCTGTTTGCGTCCAGGAACTTTGCACCAATTCACGGGAACTGATCATCGGAAAACGCTGAAGAAGGGCGAGAATTTCTCGATGCGTCGAAGTAAGTGGCGCTTGGTCAGCATAGAGCGAAATCAGTTCATCATAAAACACATCATGTTTTCGAAAAAAAAACGACATATGCGTCAACATCTGATGCAAATCCACGATCGGCGCATCGATACCGACGAGATCATAATCGATCAAAGTGGCTCCAAAATCCTTTTTGATGATAATGTTGTGCGGTGCCAGATCGCGATGACACAAGACATTGCGTCGCCTATCTTTCTCAAGCTGCCTTTGCACACTAGGCTGTTGCAATCCTTTTAACACTTCAAAGGCTGCACGATCAAGTTGCGAAAAATCGCGTGCAAGATCGGAAAAGTGGTTTCCTTGTAAAAAGCATTTTCTCGCCTTTTTCCAACGATCATGCAATTTATCCACTAACTTCGGTGTTTGTAAAACATAAGGGATAGAAATCTTTGTCGTGTGAAGACGAGCGATAGCAAAGATCGCCCACTTGCGATCAGAATCATAGACGAAATTCGCATGACGACCTTCTAACCAAGGTTCAACCGTATACATTCGATCGCGATCACAAAGCAAAGGTTTACCTCTAATCGTTTCGAGAAATGGAAAGCCAATCCCCTGTTCCGCCAAGTGCAATTTGACCGTTGCCATCGCGTACAATCGTTCTTTATCGCTGCGTTGTCGATACGGATACGGTTTACAAATAAAATGACCTCGATCGGAAAGTAGACCAACTACACTACGCATCGGTACAACTATCTTTATTCTAATACCGTACATACGTTCGATCAAGTCGCGAATCGCTGGGGTAAACCAACCGGATCGCATCGTCATCACCTTACTTAAACTGTCATAACCAACCAGCGACGCGCCTTTGTCAACATCAACATAAGGCGCGATCGCATGTTTAGGATGAGGATTCAGCTAGCCATTTGGAATCACTCAACCACAATGAAGAACTTTCCATTTTCTGCATCGCGACAAACGGAACTTCTTGATATTTTTCTTTCGCCAGTGGACAAAGTGGTTCATAGCAAATGACTTTTTCTGCACCTCTATTTTTTTGAATCGTGGTTGATTCTTGGTGATAAAGCTCTTGCTTATACGGTTTGCTAAGCGGCATCGGTTTTGGTGACGTAACGGGTGGCTTAGGAAGTACTTGCGAAGTTGATTCTTGATGAATGTTCGTAAAATGAAAATCGAGATCGGTATCGAGATGAATCGGTGGAAATGATGGCGGCATGACCGATTCTGTCGGCAAGGTTTGCGGTGGCTGTGGTGACAGATAACTTTCATACGGTATCGTCCCAGGCAGTTCAGGAATGCGTATTTGCTGTCCGATACCAAGTACAGACGGATCGGCAATCTGAGGATTTGCTGCGATGAGCGTTTCAAGGGGTAGTGAAAAGCGTTTTGCGATTTTGTAAAGACTATCGCCTGCCTGCACAACATAGACTTTCAAAAGCTTCGCCCTCCTTATCAGTCGATCGCTACCAGTCTATGCATGCCCGATCAAATTGACAAAAAGAACTGTCAGACGCTTTACCTGGGGG
>JABEUY010000135.1 GCA_013044175.1 Bacilli bacterium | reverse complement strand
GGTTGAAAGGGCACAACTTTCGAATCTTTTTTTCTTCCTCCCATAGAGATACCTCCTGTCAATATGATCAATGGTCGGATGGTTTCTCGATGCTACACTGCAGTATAGCACACTACATTGCTTTCAAGCTTTTCATCGCGCTATAATCAAATAATATACTTTTAATGAACGAAGAGGGATGGGGCGCACCATGCAACGTTTTTTTAATCCGATCGCTCAAGTGATCCATGCCCAAACTGGCATGGATCAAACGGTGATCCTTTCATTACTGGAAATTCCCCCTGATCGATCAATGGGTGATATCGCTTTGCCTTGTTTTCGCCTCGCGAAAGAATGGCGAAAGGCTCCCCAACAGATCGCGAAGGAGATCGCCGATCAAATCGGCGACAATCCTTGGCTTGCCAGCGCAGTAGCAAACGGTCCTTATGTTAACTTCATGATGCATCGCGCCGCCGTTTATCATGAAGTACAACAAGCATTTTCAACATCAGCATCGATATTACAATCTTCACGAGGTCAAGGACAGACTGTCGCCGTCGATCTCTCATCGCCCAATATCGCAAAGCCTTTCTCCATGGGGCATCTTCGTTCTACCGTGATCGGAACGGCTTTATCCAATCTTTTAGCGACAGATGGCTACACGGTATTGCGCATCAATCATCTTGGGGATTGGGGAACACAATTTGGCAAGATCATCGTTGCCTACCGTTTATGGGGCGATGAAAACACGGTCAAACAAAATCCGATCGCTGAACTGAATGCCCTTTACGTGCGTTTTCATGAAGAAGCGAACCTTCATCCTGAATTGAACGATCAAGCGCGTGCTGTATTAAAAAATCTTGAAGATGGCGATCAAGAAGATCTCGCTTTATGGCGTTTTATGGTCGATGTCAGCCTTGCTGAATTTGAACGTATGTACAAAATATTAGGCACATCCTTCACACATCAGCTTGGTGAGAGTTTTTATAATGATAAGATGGATGCTGTCGTCGACGAATTACGTGACAAAGGGCTTTTAATCGAAAGCGATGGCGCACAAGTCGTTAATCTTGATGCGATTAACCTACCGCCTTGTCTGATTCGTCGAAGCGATGGTGCTACCTTATATGCCACACGCGATCTCGCTGCCGCCTTGTATCGTCATACCATGCTTCATGCCGATAAGCTTTACTATGTGGTTGGCAATGAACAAAAAATGCACTTTCAACAACTCTTTCATGTGCTAAAGCTTATGGGCTACCCTTTCGCTTCCGCTTGCTTCCACATCGGCTTTGGCATGATGCGTCTAGACGGTCGCAAAATGTCGACACGCAAAGGTCAAATCGTTCGTCTTGAGGAAGTCCTTGCCGAAGCGACTTCACGTGCCAAAGCGATCACGCAAGAAAAGAACCCTTCTCTTGACAATCTTGATGCAATCGCCCAAGCGATCGGCGTTGGTGCTGTCATTTTTAACGATTTAAAAACGAACCGTCTTCATGATATCGACTTTTCTCTCGATAAAGCTGTAGCTTTTGATGGTGAGACAGGTCCTTACGTTCAGTATACGCACGCAAGAGCTTGTTCGGTCCTCCGAAAAGCAAACTTTTTGCAAGAAAAATCATCGCCTGCTACTTTGGTCGTGCCTTTGGGAACCCCAGCGCAAGGAATGGATACCTTGATTGACGATCCAACATGGCAATTAGTCAAAGAACTGAGCATGCTTGGCGTGATTCGTGAACGAGCGATCGATGAGGCAGATCCTTCTCTTATCGCAAAGCATGTCCTCGATATCTGTCAAGCCTTTAATCATTTCTATCATGACTGTCCGATTCTTAGCGCAGACGAACCACTGCGTACACTGCGCCTCTCCCTTGTCGATCTTTCGCGTCTTGCTATTCGCGCGTGTCTCGATTGGCTCGGCGTCGGTTATCCCGCTGAAATTTAATCCAAAAAGGATCATCGCGATGACCGCGATGATCCTTTTTTTTGCTTTTATTTCGTATAACGTGAAGCGAGTTCCGCCATGACTTCTTCGATTCGTATCCCTTGTTCACGCAGCATGACAAGCAGATGATAAAAGAGATCAGCCACCTCATACCGCACTTCATCTGGATTGCGATTTTTTGCCCCGATGATTACTTCCGCCGTTTCTTCCCCGACTTTTTTCAGGATCTTATCGATACCCTTTTCAAAAAGATACGTTGTGTAAGCACCTTCTGGCCGCAGACGATCTCTTTGCTCAATCAAACTTTCAAGGTGAAGTAAAATGGTCATCGGATCGACCGACGCTGGTACTTTACCACTATCTTCATTCGTTTCATCAAAGCAACTGATCGCACCAGTATGACACGCTGGTCCGTGCGGTTGAACGAGTACAAGAAGTGTATCCGCATCACAATCGATCGCCAGCGAAACGACATGTTGGGTATGCGTCGAAGTGGCTCCTTTGTGCCAAAGCTCTTCGCGCGAACGACTATAAAACCAAGTCTCTTTCGTCACTAGCGTCTTCGTAAGTGCTTCCTGATTCATATAGGCAACCATTAAAACTTCCTTGGTCACTGCATCTTGAACAACGGCAGGTAGTAAACCGCGATCATCAAAACGTAACGTCTCGAACTGCGCAACCTCTGTCAACAGGCGTTTCATCGAACTTGCACCCCTTTTTGTCGTAAAAAAGTTTTAACTTGACCGATTGATGTCTCGGCAAAATGAAAGACACTCGCTGCAAGTGCTGCATCTGCCTTACCATTCGTCAATACATCCCAAAAATGTTCTGAAGTTCCCGCGCCACCCGATGCAATGACGGGGATTTGCACAGCATCGGCTACCGCTTTAGTTAGCTCAAGATCAAAACCATCACGTTGACCATCTTGATCAAAACTCGTTAAAAGAATCTCACCAGCACCAAGCTTTTCTACGTCTTGTGCCCACTTCACGACAGAGAGACCAGTATGAATCCGCCCTCCTGCAATAAGCACTTCCCAATCCTGTTTTGCGACTTTTTTAGCGTCAATAGCCGCGACGACACATTGGGAACCAAAGCGTTTGGCGACCTCTGTGATCAAACTCGGATCACGAACGATCGCTGAATTCAAAGAAACCTTATCAGCACCTGCACGTAAAACGGTGCGCACGTCGTCCACGTTAGCCAAGCCGCCACCGACCGTGAACGGAATAAACACTTGTTCCGTTACTTTTTTTACGATATCGAGTAAGATGCCGCGTTGCTCATGGGTCGCTGAGATATCCAATAAGACCAACTCGTCGGCACCCTGTGTTTCATATACTTTCGCAAGTTCTACCGGATCACCAGCATCTCGCTCGTTACCAAAAAACGATTGAAATTTGACGACTCTTCCATCTCGCACATCAAAGCAAGGAATGATTCGTTTTGTGAGCATCCATCTTCACTCCTTGGCCGTCGTTTGTTTGACAAACTCGATCGCTTTGCCGAGATCAAGCGTACCTTCAACGAGCGATTTACCCGCGATGATTCCCGCGATGCCTTCTTCCTGATACTGCAATGCTTGTTTGACGTCTTCGATATCTTTGACGCCACCTGACACGATCACGGTCAAACCAGAAGTTTTTGCAAGAGCAACCGAACTTTCAAAATTCGCGCCAGCTAACATGCCATCTTTCGCGATATCGGTGTAGATACAAGACTTATAACCAAACTCGTGAAGTTGTTTAGCGAAATCAACCGCGGATAGATCGGCGACTTGTGTCCAACCATCACTGGCGACTTGACCACTTTTCGCATCAATACCGACAATGACTTGCTCACCAAATTGTTCAACCATATCGCGGGCAAATTGCGGATTGCGAATCGCGGCTGTACCAAGAATGCACCGCCAAACACCAAGCGATAGCCATTGTTCGATCGAAGATTGATCACGAATTCCTCCGCCGATCTCAATGCGCAATCCCGTCTCCTTGATGATCGATTGTAAAATGGTGCGCGTCGTAGCTTTCGTCTCACCCGATTTTGCCGCATCAAGATCGACGACATGCAGATGGGTCGCGCCATTTTCAACATAAGACAACGCTAATGCCAGCGGATCACCATAATTTTTTTGTGAACCATAATCACCTTGCGTAAGTCGAACAGCCTGTCCATCGATCAAATCGATCGCAGGAAGTATTATCATCCCTCTTTACCCCTCTCACTGACAAAGCCGTGCGAAATTGGCTAACATCGTCAACCCAACACGTCCACTTTTCTCCGGATGAAACTGCATCCCAAGCACATGATCTTTACCTACGATCGCTGGAAAAACGCGACCGTGCTCGGACGTTGCGATAACGACTTCTGGCTGTTCGGGAACTACCGCATAACTATGCACAAAATACACATTTTCCCCTTCTTCGAATCCCTCCAAGACGGGGTGTTGCCTTTGTCTATGCAGTTGGTTCCAACCGACATGAGGAACTTTGACATGATCATTGGGCAACCGTGTCACGACACCCTCTAAAAGGGCAAGGCCATTATGCTCACCATACTCTTCACTTTTTGCAAAAAGTAACTGCATGCCAAGACAAATGCCAAGAATCGGCTTACCTGCTTGCGCACTTTGTACGAGATCTTCAACGAAACCACTGGATTCCAGGGCATGCATCGCGTCACCGAACGCGCCAACGCCTGGTACGACAATGCCATGCGCTCTTATGAGTTCGCGTTGTTCCGTTACGATTTGTGCATCATAACCGAGCCTTTCAAACGCTTTTTGTACACTTCGAAGATTGCCAACGCCGTAATCGATAATCGCGATCAATGGGAACTTCCTCCCTTGGTGGCATCATGGAGTCGATTCACGAAATCATCGATTTGTTTTCCTTTAAGTTGAAAACTCCTTCGATTCGCGACTAATCGTGTCGAGATCTCCGCGAGTTTCTCAATAATCACAAGGCCATTTTCTTTCAGTGTTCTTCCAGTCTCTACGATATCGACGATACAATCTGACAAACCAATCAGAGGAGCAAGCTCGACACTGCCATGTAAATCGATAATTTCAATTTGTCTACCTTGTCGACGAAAAAAATCTCGCGCATAGCGGGGATATTTCGTGGCTACCTGACTCACCTCAGAGAGCACGGTACCTTGCGGTGCTGCGACAACCATTTGACAATAGCCAAAGCCTAGATCGACCAATTCATGAATATCCGTATTGGCTTCATGCAAGACATCCTTGCCGACAATACCGAGATCAGCAGCGCCATGTGTCACATACGTAGGCACATCGACAGGCTTGGCGAGGAGATAACGTATCTGATGTTCTTGATCATCAAGAATCAATTTTCGCGAATCGAGTAACAAGGATTGTGAGCCCACGCCAGCTTGCTCAAGCAAAGCGATCGTCGCTTCAAAGATTCTTCCTTTTGCGACTGCGATCGTCAACATGACGTGTTCCCACCTTTTTGTTCCTTTTGATAACTTACATAATGTTGCTGTAAAACTCGGATGACTGCGTCGGCGGATGGAGCATCATGCTTGATTTCATGAAACGATATGTTTTTTCTACGATCTGCATGGCGATCGATCGTCATCGGTTCACAGATGATCCGCAGTTCTTTTGTTCGTAACCAATCGCTAAAAGCAAGTGCTTCATGGCGAGACACATCGTCATAATGGATCGTAGTGATCGGTATCGCTTCTGGTTTTTTGCGAATGACTTCAGTGAGTCGCTCGATCATTAAAGCAAACCCTGTGGCGGGTGCATCCATGCCAAAACGCTGTAATAAGCGATCATATCGACCCCCAAGGCCAATCGGTTGTCCGAGTGCCTGCGCATACGCTTCGACAACGATTCCCGTGTAGTAGTCATGATGTAGATACAGTCCGAGATCAAAGCGAATGGCATCCTCCACATGGTAATCCGTTAATATGGCATACAATGCGATCATTTCCTCGCATGCTTTTCGTGCTTCTTCAGGAAGTGTTAACGCGGCTAACGAAGTAATCACTTCAATATCCCCACGCATTTTGGGAAGTTGTACAATTGCGTTATATAGTTCGGAATTTATAGAATTTTTATTTTCCTGACAGATTTTCAAGTACCTTACCTGATCTTTATCGATTAAGGCACTTTGCAATCGTTCTGCGAGAACAGGGTCGATGGAAGATAAAATAGCGCGAACGAGTCCCATGTGACCGATCGCAATCACAAAGTCATGGACGCCGATTCGTTTGAACGTTCGAATCATGATCGTGATCATCTCAGCATCCGCTTCAGGAGCAAAAGCGCCGATCAATTCGATCCCAGTTTGCGTCGCCTCAATCGGATCCGATGGATTCGCTGTATAACTTCGATAAATTTTAGCATCATAAGCCAACCTAATTGGGAAATCATATTGATCAAACATTGTGCTTACAATACGGGCTACAGGTGTGGTCATTTCCGGACGAAGGGCTAGCGTTCTGCCTAATGCATCGAACATGCGAAAGAAATACGTCTCTTCCCCTTCATGGACACCATTCGTAAACGTATCGACATATTCAAAAATCGGTGTTTCCACCGATTCATAGCCCCACATGGAGAACTCACGCATCACTTCATCACGCAATCGTTGGCGATGCGCGAGATCTCTTCCAAGATAATCATTTGTACCTTCAGGTCTTTCTCGATCGAGTCGCACTCGCATGGTATAACCGCCTTTGCTTTAGTATATTAGCATACTAAAGTAATTTCGATTTATACTATCATTTGCTCTTTGCTTCTGTCAAATCGCTGCGACAGGATTTCACTTCTGCCTATCGTCAACCTTGATCCTGAATGCTCGATAACAATTTCTCCGATAATTCTTTGGCCGCATGATATCCCATTCGTTTTAACCGCTGATTCATCGCCGCCACTTCGATAATAACCGCAAGGTTACGGCCAGGACGCACAGGTACTGTAACGGATGTCAGCTCAACGCCTAAGATTTTCTTTTTAACATCATCAAGGCCAAGGCGATCATACGGTCTTCCCTCTTCCCACGCCTCTAACTCGACGATCATCTCAATGCGCTTATGCGTTCGTACAGCACCTGCTCCAAATAGGGTCATCGCATTGATCACGCCTAAACCGCGAATTTCGAGAAGATATTGTAAGAGCGGAGGAACCGTGCCCACCAGTGTATCATCGGAGATCTGACGAATTTCGACAGCGTCATCCGCTACAAGACGATGACCACGTTTTAAGAGTTCCAAGGCGGTTTCGCTTTTACCAATACCACTCGAGCCTGTCATTAAAATGCCAATACCATAGACATCGACCAAAACACCATGAACGAGCGTTTCCGGCGCTAAACGAATTTCCAAAAAACTCGTTATTTGCGACAGTAAGCGTGGCGTTGAATGATGTGTTCGTAAAAGAGGGATCCCCGATTTTTCAGAGGCTTCCATAAAAATCGCCGGGATATCAAGACCTCGCGTAAAAATAAAGCATGGCGTGTTTTCAAAAGAGCACATGCGCAGCACGCGATCTTTGATATCTTCTTCAGGAAGCGAATGCAGATAGGCCATTTCCGTGCGACCTAGAATCTGAATCCGTTCCGACGGATAATACATGAGAAATCCCGAAAGCGCGAAACCTGGGCGATTCACTTCGATCGTTTCTACTTTTCTCTCAAGACCCGTGCCTTGATTAACCAATTCGAGTTTCATTTCCTCAAACACATCGGCGACAGTAACAAATTCAGCCATGATCAATTCTCCTTTATCATCGTGCTCGCTGCCATAAGACTACCATAGAAATCCTTCCTAGGATAATAAAAAAGGGCAGGAAATTCCCTGCCCTTACCCTGCTGATTATCGAGTTTTTGATTAAAAAATCGATTCTTCCGTTTCTTTATCAAAGATATGCAATTTGCTCATATCGACCGTCAATTTCGGACGGTCGCCAACTTTGACATCCGAGCGAGCGACGATACGCGCTGTCAGTTGTTGACCAGAGACGTCCATAAACAGATACATTTCAGAACCCATATGTTCGACAACATCGACGTTCGCTTCAAAAACGCCACCTGGATAGGTTTGTGCATAGACAGGTTCATCATGAATGTTTTCAGGACGAATGCCGAGAATTACCGGTTTATTAATCGCACCTTTTTGGCGAAGAATTTCATGACGTCCTTCAGGAATGGTCAAGGAAATACCATTTGCGGTGAATGAAAGCACGCCGCCTTCTTCCTTGATCGTCCCTTGGATGAAATTCATAGCTGGCGATCCGATAAAGCCTGCGACGAACAGATTTTTAGGATGGTTATAGATTTCTTGTGGTGTTGCGACTTGTTGAATGAAGCCATCTTTCATAACAACGATACGATCGCCCATGGTCATCGCTTCGGTTTGATCATGCGTTACGTAAATAAAAGTCGTTTGCAGACGTTTATGAAGTTTGCTGATTTCTGTACGCATTTGCACACGCAATTTGGCATCGAGGTTAGAAAGCGGTTCGTCCATCAAGAACGCTTGTGGTTCACGAACGATCGCACGACCAAGCGCAACACGTTGACGTTGACCACCTGAAAGAGCTTTCGGTTTACGTTGCAGCAAATGTTCGATATCGAGGATTTTGGCTGCTTCATGCACACGTTTTTCGATTTCTGCTTTCGGGAAATGACGCAACTTTAGACCAAACGCCATATTTTGAAAAACGGTCATGTGCGGATAAAGCGCATAGTTTTGAAACACCATGGCGATATCGCGATCTTTTGGTGGGACATCATTGACGCGCTTTGACCCGATGATCAAATCACCGTCCGAAATTTCTTCAAGACCTGCAATCATGCGAAGCGTAGTCGATTTACCACAACCTGATGGACCGACGAGGACGATAAATTCCTTATCGGCGATATCGAGATTGAAATCGGTTACGGCGACGACATTACCAGAATAACGTTTGTAAATATGCGATAGCTTTAGTTCTGCCAAGGTAGTATTTCCCCTTTCCATGTTGAAGGATTTCGTTAGGCTAAGTATACCTTGCCGATAAGTAAGTCCGCCATCGGACAACGTATACGAACATCGAAACACCTGTTTAGGCACATCGTCTATCTAAAACCTTCTCGATGGAATAAGAGGGCTGCCCATACCGTAGCAGCATCGGAAAAACGACGAATATCATAACCGGTTACTTCTTTAATTCGTTCAATTCGATAAAGTAAACTGTTGCGATGAAGATACAACTGTCTTGCCGTCTCACTCATGTTCAGATCATTTTCCACAAAAGTCATGACCGTCTGTTCTAATTCCACGCCAAGTAATTTCGTTGCCTCCTCAGGTAAAACACGTAAACCATACTGTTTTTTCAATGTAGGTAAAGCAGAATACAACAACTCATGGATACCAAGCCCATCGATTGCAATCACCGGTTGCTCCATTTGAAAGCCTTCTGCAGCAAGGGCGAGGAATAACATTCTTCGTACTGTTTGCACGAGGGCGTTGAAATCGAGTATTTCCTGTGCATACACCGCACGTACTTCAAGAAACGCTTCACGAAGCATGCCATCCACAATCGAACTCGCAATCGTTTCCGCACTCAATTCTAAGGTCTTACTTTCTTCTGTCCACTCGATGATACAAACTACAAAAGTAGGTTCGACGACCACATGATACGTAAGGTCAAAACCTTCTGCAAAAGAGGCGATAATGCCCTTGATTTCATTGATAAAATGGGAAGCTTGTTGGCGATCTTTAGGTCGTAAGCCAATCGTGACGATCGGAAAGGCAAAAGGTACATGGATCGCATCCAGATCTTCGATTTTTGTCCTTTCACTATAAGCTTCAATCGGCAAATGAATCGCATCGATCAGTTCTTGTTGCCAACGCTCCAATTTTCGATTGGCAGACTCTTCGTAATCAAGCAACAGCAATTCGATCAAGGCTATTTCTCGATGTGATAGCTTATGCTCTTGATAAATACCGTATAGGACGCCGCGTTGGGTGCGAAAAGCATGCCAAACCTCTTCTTGATATACATAGCCTTCAAGAAGTTCTGCTAACGGGATTTTACGTACTTCGATCGGCAATTGATGGACAAACCGAATGCGTTGATCGACCGTTCTCGACAAGGTATCCAAATGGATCATTTCATCACTTCCTCAGCCTCGATCACCGCTTGTCGATCTCGATCTCGTTGCAGTATCGGTTTTAAAAATTGTCCCGTATAGGAACTCGCCACTTCACTGAGTTCTTCTGGCGTCCCTGTGGCGATCAGTTGTCCCCCTTGATCGCCACCTTCTGGTCCAAGGTCAATCAAATAATCGGCCGTCTTGATCACGTCGAGATTATGTTCGATCACGATGACCGTATCACCCGCTTCGACGAGACGTTGCAACACATGCAGCAATCGTTCGATATCCGCACTATGTAATCCCGTCGTTGGTTCATCGAGAATATACACCGTTTTACCTGTACTGCGGCGATGCAGTTCGGACGCGAGCTTCACGCGTTGGGCTTCCCCACCTGATAATGTAGTGGCAGGTTGACCCAACTGCATATAGCCAAGGCCGACTTCGACGAGCGTATTTAATTTTCGAGCGATTTTCGGTATATTTTCAAAAAAGATCGTGGCATCGTCGATGGTCATAGCAAGGACATCGGCAATCGTCTTACCTTTGTAATGCACCTCAAGCGTTTCTCGGTTATAGCGCTTTCCTTTGCATACCTCACAAGGTACATAGACATCCGGCAAGAAATGCATTTCGATCTTGATGATACCATCGCCCTTACATGCCTCACAGCGGCCACCGCGAATATTAAAACTAAATCGACCTTTGCTGTAACCACGAACTTTCGCTTCGGTAGCATTCGCAAAGACTTCGCGGATATCATCGAACACGCCAGTATACGTCGCCGGATTGGAACGAGGGGTTCTTCCGATCGGTGATTGATCGATATCAATAACCTTATCGAGATGTTCAAGACCTTCAACTTGGTGATATTTCCCCGGCAACATGCGTGCACCATTCAATGAGGAAGCCAAAATTTTGTAGAGAATTTCATTGACTAACGTGCTTTTTCCTGAGCCTGATACGCCGGTCACGCAAGTGAATAGACCAATCGGAAAAGCGACATCGATGTTTTTTAAGTTATGGTGAGCAGCTTTTCTTAGAACGATCTCCTTCTCAGTGCGTGTACGGCGTGTCGGTGGCAATGCAATAAACTTGCGACCGCTCAAATATTGGCCCGTTAATGACGTCTCATGCGCCATCACTTCTTGTAATGAACCTTGCGCCACAATATATCCACCATGCGCACCAGCACCTGGCCCGATATCCACCAGATGGTCAGCAGCAAGCATCGTATCCTCATCATGTTCAACCACGATAAGGGTATTGCCTAGATCGCGCATTCTGGTGAGGGTCGCAATCAATCTGGCATTATCTCGTTGATGCAGTCCAATACTCGGTTCATCGAGGATATAAAGCACGCCAACAAGGCGCGAACCGATCTGCGTAGCTAAGCGTATACGCTGTGCTTCACCACCTGATAAGGTACCTGCTGCGCGAGAAAGGGTGAGATAATTCAATCCCACATCGCGCAAAAAACCTAAGCGAGAATTGATTTCACGCAAAAGTAAATCGGCGATTTGTTGCTCTTTTTGCGATAGTGTCAATTGGTCAAAAAACCCGAGCACGTCGGTAATCGATTGATCGGTCACATCTGCGATGGTGCAATTATCGATCTTAACAGCAAGGCTTTCTGGCTTTAATCGCTTTCCCTTACAAGCAGGACAAGGATGACTTGCCATAAATCCTTCGATAAAATCGCGTATCGAATCGGATGCCGTATCGCGATAGCGTCGATTGAGATTCGGTAGGATTCCTTCATAAAGCACACTCGCTTCTTTGACCTGACCGAAATCATTCATGAACGTAAACGATATTTTTTGTTCCATGCCATAGAGCAATTTTTGTTGCTTCTCCTCTTCGATCATCGAAAAAGGCATATCAAGCGACACGTCGATCGCAGCGCAGGCTCGGGCTAAAAGTTCGGGATAATACGTTGAGCTTGAACCTGCCCAAGGAAGAACTGCGCCTTCACGAATCGATTTTGATCGATCAGGAATAACACGATCTACATCGACTTCAAGACGATAGCCCAGCCCGGTACATTGCTCACAGGCGCCAAAAGGGCTGTTGAAAGAAAACATACGGGGGCTGATCTCAGAAACGCTATAACCGCAGGTAGGACAAGCGAGATTGGAACTAAACAACAATTCTTCTTTCGCGATGACATCGACGACCACGGTGCCTCCAGATAAGGACAAAGCGCTTTCGATCGAATCTGCAAGTCGAGATTTCATTTCTGGTTTTACGACGATGCGATCGATCACCACAGCGATCGAATGCTTTTTGTTTTTATCCAACTTGATCGCTTCACCCAATTCGCGCATCTCACCATCTACACGAACGCGGACGTAGCCACCCTTGGTCAAATCTTCAAGAAGCTTTACATGTTCCCCTTTTTTCCCCGAAATAACAGGCGCGAGAATCTGAAGGCGAGTACCTTCGTCAAATTCTACGATACGGTCGACCATTTGATCGATCGTCTGTGAGGTAATTGGCGTAGCGCATTTCGGACAATAAGGGGTTCCGATGCGGGCGAAAAGTAGACGTAGATAATCGTAGATTTCCGTAACGGTACCTACCGTCGATCGTGGATTACGACTTGTTGTTTTTTGATCAATACTAATAGCAGGTGAAAGTCCTTCGATCGAATCGACATCCGGCTTTTCCATCTGTCCGAGAAATTGTCGTGCATATGCGGAAAGAGACTCGACATAACGACGTTGTCCTTCCGCATAGAGCGTATCAAAAGCGAGCGAAGATTTTCCCGACCCACTTAGTCCCGTCAATACAACAAGTTGATCCCTCGGTAAAGTGACATCGATGTTTTTTAAATTGTGAACGCGAGCACCCTTTACCACGATCGCATCTTGCGCCATTTTGATTTCTCCTTTATGTCACACCGCAGAAAGTTCAATCATCAGATCGCGTAACTCAGCGGCACGTTCAAATTGCAGGGCTTTAGCTGCTTCTTTCATTTCTGCTTCCAGTCGTTTCACAAGATCTTTGCGTTCCGCTTTCGTCATAGAGGCGGCCTTTACAGTGACATCCAATTTCTCGTCGACAACTTTGGTCGCTTCGATCACATCACGCACCGCTTTTTCGATCGTTTTAGGCGTAATTCCATGCTCTTCATTATGCTCCATCTGAATCTGCCGACGACGATTCGTTTCGTCCATCGCGACTTTCATCGAGCGAGTAATAGCATCAGCGTACATCACAACTTCGCCATGCGCATTACGCGCTGCTCGGCCGATCGTCTGAATCAAGGATCGTTCAGCGCGCAAGAAGCCTTCTTTATCCGCATCAAGAATAGCCACAAGCGAAACTTCAGGAAGATCAAGTCCTTCACGAAGTAGATTGATCCCGATAAGTACGTCAAAGATGCCTCGACGCAAATCGCGTAATATGCTCATTCGCTCCAAAGTTTTGATATCACTGTGTAGATAACGAACTTTTATCCCGACTTCTTTCAAATAATCGGTCAAATCTTCTGCCATCTTCTTGGTTAATGTCGTTACTAAGACTCTCTCTGCTTTGGCGACGCGCTTGCGAATTTCGCCGATTAAATCATCGATCTGACCTTTAATCGGTCGAACATGAATCAAAGGATCCAAAAGACCCGTGGGACGGATGATCTGTTCCACGATCGCTTTGCTGATTTCTTTCTCATAATCCCCGGGGGTAGCGGATACAAAAACAGTCTGGTATTGGTAACGCGCAAGTTCCTCAAACCGCAAAGGCCGATTGTCAGCCGCAGATGGTAAACGAAAGCCATGATCGATCAACGTGAGTTTTCGCGTCCGATCGCCACCGTACATCCCATGAAGTTGTGGAATTGTCACGTGCGATTCATCGATGACGAGTAGAAAACCGGGCGGAAAATAATCGAACAACGTAAACGGCGCTTCGCCAGCTTGCCGACCATCCATGTGGCGCGAATAATTTTCAATGCCTGAGCAGTATCCGACTTCAAGCATCATTTCAATATCGTAGTTCGTTCGTTGTTCAAGGCGCTGCGCTTCGAGTAACTTACCAGCTTCACGCAATTCATTCAGCCTTACACTTAATTCTTGTCGAATCGTCTCGACAGCTCTTTCCGTCGTTTCACGCGAAGACACAAAGTGTGAAGCTGGGAAAATGGCAACATGATCTCTGCGTCCTACAATCTCGCCAGTCACAATGTCCACTTCGGTTAATCGTTCAATCTCATCACCGAACAATTCGACGCGAATAGCGTGTTCCCCATGGGATGCCGGTACGATCTCAACCACATCACCACGGACACGAAAGGTACCTCGTGTAAAATTAATGTCATTGCGTTCATACTGCATATCGACTAGGCGATGTAATATCTCATTACGGGACTTTTCCATTCCCGTTCGAAGCGACAAGACGTGCTCGCGGTAACTATTCGGGCTACCTAAACCAAAGATACTGGAAACGCTTGCTACGACTAAGACATCGTTGCGTTCAAACAACGCGCTTGTCGCCGAGTGACGCAGCTTATCGATCTCATCATTAATTTTGGCATCCTTCTCAATAAAGGTGTCTGTCGAAGGAATATAAGCTTCCGGCTGATAATAATCATAGTAACTGACAAAGTATTCAACAGCATTGTTCGGGAAAAACTCTTTAAATTCGGCTGTTAACTGCGCCGCTAACGTCTTATTATGGGCAATAACAAGGGTAGGTCGATTGATCTTCGCCACGACATTAGCGATCGTGAACGTCTTTCCCGATCCCGTTACACCAAGAAGCGTCTGAAAATCATGACCACGCGAAATACTTTCGACGATACCAGCGATCGCTTTTGGCTGATCGCCTGTCGGTTGATAATGAGATACAAGTTCAAACGACCCTGGTAATGCTTCGCGCATATGATCACTCCTTGGATTATACCTCTATCCATTATATACGATCATATGTTCGGGTCAAATTAATTCAAGGTTTTTGCGAAGAGGTGCCTGAACCGAATAAATTGGTTGGGATCTGAGGACGCGGGTTACTTTGTTGCACAACATTATGCGAGATAACCGTATTGGGATTAGGACCTAATGCTTGTCGGATGGCGGCCAAGGAGCTATTATTCAGTTGAAAACCTGTCGAAGAACTCGTTTGTCCACCAAATCCTGCAAGAGAAGAGACATAACTGCGCAAGACGACGATGTTGACACGACGATTTTGTTGCCGATTCGCAGACGTAGTATTTGCGGCAATCGGATGATATTTACTGTAACCTGTCGCAGCAAGACGATTCGGATCGATACCATTGGCGATAAGAAACTTCACGACATTGACAGCTCTTCCTGTAGAAAGCTCCCAGTTAGAAGGGAATAAATACGTTCTGATCGGAATATTATCGGTATAGCCTTCGACGATAATATCGTTGTTGACTGTTTTAAGAAAGGGAACTAACTTGGCTAACGTTTGCATTGCTTGCGTACGCAATTGATCAGAACCTGTATTGAAAAACACCATATCATGCAACGTGATCTGCACACCGCGTTGTTGATTTTGAATCGCAACAGAACTTTGCAAGCCATTTTTTGTAATGTAGTTATGAAGCTCTTGGTAGAGATTAGAGAACACTTTATCTTCTTTAATAATCGAAGAAATTTGCGTAATTTCTTGTTTTGTGATCGGCGTCGTCGCTTTGGTTCCTGTATTGCCAGTGTGAGAACCTGCTGTAGGATTAGCAGCGGAAATCAGGGCCGTTTTGCCAAGTCCAGGCAACGGGATTTCATTACTAGGATCTAATGCTGCGTTGAGGGAAGCTGAGAGTATATTGAATTTGGCTTTATCCAAACTGGACATCGCGTACATGATAACAAAGAAAATCAATAACAACGTGATCAAGTCAGAATAGGTGATAAGCCACCGCTCACTATTCTCCTTTTCCGCTTTATGTTTCTTCTTACGCATCCGCTGCACCCGCCCCTGCTGCCGCATCTTCTTTCTTCTTGTCGCGAGCATTTGGCGCTAAGAAGACTTTTAATTTTTGTCCTAAAATCGTGGGATTCTCACCAGCTTGAATCGACAAAACACCTTCTAGAATAATCTCTTTACTTAACATTTCTTTTTTCGATCGTGCTTTAAGCTTCGTCGCGACCGGCAACCAGAATAAGTTCGCACTCCCTACACCATAAAGCGTTGCAATAAACGCCGTCGCGATCAAAGGTCCTAGCGTTGCGATATTCGATAGGTTACTGAGCACGTGAATCAGTCCCATAACCGTTCCCATAATCCCAAGCGTAGGAGCAAAACCGCCAGCCGCCTCAAAAACACTAGCACCGAGTTCATGGCGGGTTTCGATATAAGAAAGTTCAGTCTCAAGAATACTTCGCACCAGTTCGGGATCTACACCATCAACGATCAGACGAATACCGTTTTTCATAAATTCGTCCGTATAGGATTCAATTTTTTCTTCAAGCGATAAAATACCCTCACGCCTTGCCGTCACCGCCAATTCGACAAGTTGATCGATCGCGAGAAGCGGATCATCTTTTGGTTTTTGAAAAACAATTCGAACAAGTGGAATGATCGCCCGCAGTTGTTCACCAGGAAACGAAATGACGACAGCACCAATCGTACCGCCAAAAACGATAATCCCTGCGGAAAGGCCAAAAAGGGCAAGTGGTGATCCCCCTTCAATAACGAAAGCCACCAAAAGCGAAGAAACCCCTAAGACAAGACCGACTAAGGTAGTAAGATCCATTGCGACAAACTCCTTTATTCAATCGCTTGTTGCGAATTTTCTACACGAGGTTGACGAAATTTCCACCACTGACGAACAAAGCGACCAACAGAATAAGGGAAGATCGTCATGTAGTTGCGTACGCGTTCATCAGGTACCACGATCAGACCAAGTTGATGCGGATCTACTTCATTAATTGTAGTGCCAAGAAAACGCGCCTCACCCATGGCATCATTGACTTCAAATTTAACATAAGCAGGATTTTGCTCAATCGCAAAGTGAATATCATACGTGCTATTGACCGTCATGCCACCAACTTTAACGATCGTATCTCCGGGTGTTAAGCCAAGACGGTGAGCAGGTGTACCTGGTACTGTGCTCAAGACACGAACCCCTCGAGCTGGTTTTACCCAATGAGGGACTTTTCTCGTTTCACGATACTTGATGAATTGATAGCTACATTCTTGCATCAAGCCTAGCAAAAGCGCGATCAGCCAAGTGATTTCAGGGAAATATCGCGAAAGTATAAAGCCTACTATACTTAAAATGCCAAGTAATACAAGAAAAAAAACGGCGTTTCTTTTCATAGAACGCGGTTGATTACCGATAACAATCATACTAAAACCAACTATAACAGGAAAGGGCGCAAATGTGTTACCTATCGAAGTGACAATTGCTAATGGCCAATACTTTTGTAAATAAAAAGCGCCAACAACTTGTCCACGACGGCTATTGATAAAGAGCGGACTCAACGCCGAATCATGTACAAAGGAGAAAACGATAGCGCCAAGCAAGGAAGAGATGCCTGTAATAAGAAGTAAGGATGGCGACATAGTGCGAGCAAACTCGATGATCGAGGCCGGAAGGTGCACATGAAACACATCTAAAACCAATAAACCTATCCCTTGTAACAATCCATAGAAAGCCACGATATACGTAACGGTCGTAAAGCGAAGATCGATGAGCAACAATACTACGGAGATCGCATAACACCATGCCATCGTCATTGATGTGAACGAAGCGTGGAGTAATCGTAACCCGATACTTTCAACTATACCAAGCAAAACGCCGATCAACATCGCGAAGAACAGGTTGCGCCAAATGGCCGTCACCTTTACACCGATCGAAGCGCGCTCAAGCTTTTGAAGGCGCCGATAGGCAAGAAAAATAAACAACAAAAACAACAAATACAAATAAGGTTGTGCTAGGAAATGGGCATAACCCGTCTCAAGCAATGTGCGTATCGATGTCAAGCGAATGCTTCCCTTCTTGACCGGCAATGAGTTCTTCTTACTACATGCCTTCTAGCATACTATTCGACGTAAATGATAAGCTTCCTTCTTCATCAGGCTGCCATCAGTTTCTTTTGAAGATACCCGATAGCAGCAAGTCGAACGGGATCGAGTCGAATGCGCATCGCCATTAAAGCTATATTCAATTGATAAGCCGTTGCCGTGTTCAGCAAACCTGTTTGCATCAAGCCGTACTTGCGTTGAAATGCTGTTAATGCGATTTTGGTGCTTTCATCGAAGTAACCGTCCGTTCTGTCCGTGGAGAAGTGTAAAGCACGTAGCATTCGCTGGGCGATTGCTGTCTGCAAATTGACACTATCAAGCGTAATCGCTTTTTGGTATCCAACTTGCAGTGGCGGTAACTTTGCAAATTCAGGCGTTGCTATGCTGAGATTCGGGTGCACACCAAGGTGGGTAATCGAATGACCCAAAGGTGTTAACCATTTTGCAATCGTCAGTTTCAAACTCGAACCATCCGTTAACGCTAACGTCTCTTGAACAGTTCCTTTACCGTACGATTGCCCTCCGATGATCGGATGATGACCAGATTCTTGTAAAGACGCTGCTAAGATCTCCGCTGCACTTGCCGACTGATGATTGATCAAACATACGATCGGCATCTGTTGTACTGCTCCTGACGCGCGAAACACGTTTTTTTTACCCATACGACTTTCAATTTGTTCGATGACTGCGCCTTTGGGAAGAAGATCACTTGCGATAGCATTGACACTTTCCAAGTATCCCCCCGGGTTATCTCGCACATCGATAATCGCACCTCGCATGCCTTGCCGACGTAAATTTTGCCAAGCTCGTGCAAAATCATTGGCCGTATGTCCACTGAATTGCGCGATATAGATATCGCCGATCGCAGGGGTAAGCATACGAGCAAAGACAGTCTGTTCGACGAGCGGTTTTCGAAGAATAGCAAATTGCATCGGTTTGCCATTTCGCAAAATAAGCACATGAACATGCGTTCCTGCTTTACCACGCATCGCCATGACAACGTTACGTAAGTTCCATCCTGACACCGTTTGCGCGTTGATCTTCATGATTCGATCGCCAACACGCAATCCCTGCTGTTGCGCAGGTGAATGGGACAGGATTTGAGTAATTACTGCGTACATACCGTCACTCGTTAAGATAGCACCAATACCAACGAACTGCCCCGTTACCATCTCTTGAAAACGCGCCGTTTCTGCAGGATCCATATACCGTGAAAACGGATCATGCAAGGAATCCACAAGACCGCGCATCGCACCTTGAAATAACGTTTGATTCGGAACAAGATGAACATATTGTTGTTTCACTTTTTGGTACAGACCAATAAATCGCTGGAAATACGGATCTTTGGCAAGCGGCGAGAAATTGATACCGAGTAACGATAGGGTAAAAACGGTAATCGCAACGGTAACGATCACCGTTGCGATCCACTTAAATATGCGTACGATTCGCATAGTATCCTTCCTCTCAACGAAAAAGACTCATTGAAAGTTATCTATGCCAAAAGATTTCAAACAAGAACAAGCCCTTATGCAGGGAATGCAATTTTCTATTTTAAACGCGTAAAAATCTTCTTACCGAGACGATACTTCCCCATAATCCCATAAAGACACCGCACAAAATCAACACAATGACCGTTCTTTGCATCACAAACGCTAACGGTAAAAAGGAAAACGGAGGAAATGGTGTCACACTCGTAACCAACCACTGATACAATTCATTTAAAATAAGCGCGGGAACTAAAGCACCCACGATCCCCATCAGTGTACCCTCAACAAAGAACGGGCCACGAATAAAGCCATCCGTTGCACCGACGAGTTTCATGATCTCAATTTCCCTGCGACGCGTAAAAATCGTAATTTTAATCGTATTGGAGATCAAGAAGACACCCATCACGAGCAATACGATGATAAAAATAAAAGCTGCATCGCGCACCGCTGAAATCACCGCGAGGAATTTATTGATGTAACTTTGCCCATACTGCACATTTTGAATGCCTGGCGTCGCTTTAACAGCTTGTGCCAACGACACCGTTTGCGACGGATCAATCGCTTGAATCACAAATTCATTGGGCAAAGGATTGCCTAGTCCATCGAGCAAATTGGAATTTTGTTGCAACTGCTTTTTCATCGCTAGTAGTGCCTGTGCTTTAGAAATAAACTTGATCGATCGGACACCCTGTAAAGCAAATAGTTCTTGTTCCAGTCCTTTAAGGGCTGTAGCAGGGACAGAATCAGATACATACGCATTAATCTGTAATTGGTTTTCAATATTGGTTGAGAGATTTTGTATATTCAAGGTAAGTATGATCGCTATACCTAAGATAAGCAGAGTCACCGCAACGGCACTGATCGAGGCAAACGTCATCCAACCGTTACGAAAAAGATTCTTAAACCCTTCGCGAGTATGTCTTCCTGCCGTCCTAATCTTCATAACCGTACTCCCCACGTTCTTCATCGCGGGCAATCTGCCCATGCTCAATCGCGATCACGCGCTTTCGACAGGCATTGACTAACTCACGGTTATGTGTCGCCATGACAATCGTTGTACCCTGATCATTCACTCTTTCAAACAATTTGAGAATCGCCCAAGAATTTTCAGGATCGAGATTCCCCGTTGGTTCATCCGCAATAATCACAGACGGTTTATTGACCAGAGCTCGCGCCACACCGACGCGTTGTTGTTCACCACCTGATAACTCTTGCGGCAACATCTTACCCTTCCCTACAAGCCCAACGAGATCGAGCACTTCGGCGACGCGTCGATTGATCGTTCGTCGAGACGCTTCGATCACTTCAAGTGCAAACGCGATGTTTTCGGCAACTGTCATTTTAGGTAATAATTTATAATCTTGAAAAACGACGCCGATATGACGTCGCATAATCGGGATTTGTCTTTCCCGTAGTCGTTCAATATTGAAGCCACCTACAAAGATATGTCCCTTAGTCGGACGTTCTTCACGATACATCAACTTAATAAACGTCGATTTACCTGCACCGCTAGGTCCAACGACAAAGCAAAAGTCACCTTGTTTTATCTGTACAGAAACACCAGATAACGCCGCTATACCATTGCCATACTCTTTCCATACATCTTGCATTTCAATCATGAAAAAAGCCTCCACAGGATTTCGCTCAATTATGTCCATACCAATTCGACAAAAAGTGCGAAATTCCTGCGAAAAAAGAATTTCAGTCTTGTAACATCGCCGTTGCATACTGGATCTGTTGCGCAACAGCTACTGGTGAAGTACCGCCACGACTGTTTCTTGCATCCACCACAGAACGCGGCAATAGACAAGTAAGAGCGTCTTGTTCGAAGTGTTCCGAATGCTCCTTCAAAGTTGCCAAATCGATATCGATCAACGCGATTTGTCGATCAAGACATGTACGCACGATCTTGCCGACCACTTCATGCGCTTGTCGAAAGGGCAATCCCTTTTTGGCAAGATAATCGGCAAGATCAGTAGCCGCACTAAAATCATGGCGCATCGCCTTCTCAATCACATCCGTTTTGACGGTCATGGTAGCGATCATCGCCTTAAAGATAACGAGAGCCGGTTTGACCGTATCAAACGCATCAAATAAACCTTCCTTATCCTCTTGCAGGTCTTTATTATACGCTAGTGGTAAGCCTTTTACGGTCGTTAACAGACCGAGCAAATGGCCATAGACACGTCCAGTTTTGCCACGCACCAATTCAGCGATATCAGGATTTTTCTTTTGCGGCATAATGGAAGAGCCTGTCGTATAGGCATCATCGAGTTCGATAAAGCCGAATTCATACGAAGTAAAAAGGATCAGTTCCTCAGATAACCGCGATAAATGCATCATGATCATCGCCATAATCGACAACGTTTCAACGATATAATCGCGATCCGATACGGCATCCATACTATTTTCATACAATTGATGAAAATCGAGTTGCTTGGCGACATCCTCACGATCGATCGGGAAGGTTGTTCCGGCAAGCGCACCTGCGCCTAATGGCGACCAATCCACCCGTTTACGCGCATCGCGTACGCGCTCACGATCGCGCGAAAACATCCAGAAATAAGCGAGCAAATGATGTGCCAAAAGAACGGGCTGCGCTCTTTGCAAATGCGTATAGCCTGGAATGATCACTTGGTCATAACGTCTTGCTACATCGAGCAAGGTGCTCATCCATTCGGTCAATAATTCATCGAGCATATCGAGCTCTTCGCGAACATACAAATGCATGTCAAGCGCTACTTGATCGTTACGGCTACGCGCCGTATGCAATTTACCACCGACAGGACCGATCAATGCCGTGAGTCGATGCTCGATATTCATGTGCACATCTTCTAAACTCGTCTGCCACACAAACTTGCCGTCTTCGATTTCGGTGCGCACGATAGCGAGACCATCAACGATGATCGATGCTTCTTCTTCGGTAAGCACACCCACTTTAGCGAGCATCGTAGCGTGTGCAATACTACCTTTGATATCGTGTAAAGCAAGGCGGGCATCAAACAACACCGATGCATTAAATAGCTCGACAAGATGATCGGGGCGCTTGGTAAACCGCCCACCCCACATCGCTTGCCCTTTCATCGTTGAATCGCTCATTGTTTTTCCACTTTCGCCTGCAGTCTCGTCGGTAATCCCCAAAGAGAAATAAAGCCGACAGCAGCTTGATGGTCGAATTGATCATCGGCAGCATACGTCGCTAAACCGCGATTATAGAGCGAATAAGGCGACTTCGATCCGACAATACTCGCCGTGCCTTTAAACAGCTTTACGCGAACAGTACCCGTCACTGTCGCTTGGGTTTGCAAAATAAACGCATCGACAGCTTTTTTTAGCGGAGAAAACCATAAGCCATTGTAGACAAGCTCAGCATATTTTTGTTCCAGAATCGGTTTGAATTGCGCCACTTCACGCGTAAGCGTGATATATTCAAGGCCTTGATGCGCTTTGATCAATGTCAATGCAGCCGGTGCTTCATACACTTCACGCGATTTGATCCCGACCAATCGATTTTCCACATGATCGATACGACCGACCCCGTGGCTACCTGCCAGCGCATTAAGATGCGCGATCAAATCGACGAGGGGCATCGCTTGCTTGTCGATCGCGACAGGAAAGCCTTGGACAAAGTCAATCTCGACATACGTTGCTTGATCAGGCGCTTTAAGCGGACTTACGGTCCAATCAAACGCTTCTTCCGGTGCTTCCGCCCAGGGATCTTCAAGCACCCCAGCTTCACAACTGCGTCCCCACAAATTCGCATCGATACTAAATGGATTATCGAGCGTAATCGGGATAGGAATGCCATGTTCTTTCGCATACGCGATTTCTTCATCGCGAGACCATGCCCATTCGCGTACAGGCGCTTCGACTTTGATTTCAGGTGCGAGAGCACCGACGGATACATCGAAACGCACCTGATCATTCCCTTTACCCGTACAGCCATGTGCGACAGCAACGGCGCCTTCTTTTTTCGCCACTTCAACGAGTAATTCTGAAATCAATGGCCGAGAGAGAGCGGCAGATAACGGATATACTCCTTCGTAGAGCGCATTGGCTAACAGACTGGGCAAAATAAACTCTTGTGCGAATTTTGCTCTTGCATCGATCATATGCGATGCGATCGCCCCGATCGTTAACGCTTTTTCTTTTACAAAGGATAGATCTTTCCCCTCACCGACGTCAGCTGACATCGCAATCACATCATAACCGTGCTCAGATAGCCATTTAATCGCGACCGATGTATCTAGACCACCTGAATAGGCAAGGACTAACTTTTGTTTTTGTTCCATGAAACATTCCCCTTTCACAATTAACCAGCTACTGCGACTAACACCGCTTTTTGCGCGTGCAATCGATTTTCGGCTTGATCAAAAATAACACTTTGCGATCCTTCGAGCACCGATTCTGCAACTTCTTCGCCGCGGTGAGCCGGTAAACAATGGAGAAAAATCGCCTCTTTTTTAGCGAGTTTCATCAAAGAATCATCCACTTGATAACCATGAAACGCCTGTTGACGTTTAGCCGCTTCCTCTTCTTGCCCCATGCTCGCCCAAACATCCGTATAGATAACATCAGACTGATCGGCCGCTTCGCGCACATCGTGCGTAATCACGACTTCAGACCCCGATAGCACAGCATTTCTTCTCACTTGTTCGACGACCTTCGCGTTCGGCTCATAGCCTGGTGGCGTGGCGATGCGAATATTCATGCCGACTAATGTGCAAATTTGCAACAAAGAATTCGCCATGTTGTTGCCATCGCCCACATACGTCATCGTCACACCGTCCAAACTTCCTCTGTGCTCAATGATCGTTTGAAGATCGGCTAAGACTTGGCAGGGGTGATGATCATCCGTCAAGCCGTTGATCACAGGAATCGTCGCGATGTTTGCGAGCGATTGGACGCTTTCATGCGAGAAGGTACGGATCATAATCGCATGAAGATAACGCGACAGCACGCGAGCCGTATCGGACAATGGTTCACCCCGACCGAGTTGCGTCTGTCCACTTGCGAGATAAAGCGCCTGCCCACCGAGTTCAAACATCCCAACTTCAAAAGAAACGCGTGTTCTTGTCGAGGCTTTATCAAAGATCATACCCAACGATTTTCCCTGTAAAAATGGCGTTGGCGTTCCTTGTTGCCGCATTGCTTTCAAAGTTTTTGCCGCATCCAAAAGTTGCATGATTTCTGCACCCGTATAGTCAGAGAAATCCAACAGATCTCGTCCGCGAAAATGCTCGCGTAATCCCTCGAATTGTTCTTGTAGCGCGATCATCCTATCGCCTCCTTGATCACATTTCCTAAAATAGAGATGGCTTTCTCGATATCGGTCGAAGATACGATTAATGGCGGTAATAGACGAATCGTGTTACCACCAGCGGTTAGTACCAATAACCCTTGTTCACGACAAGCATTCATCACATGACCGGCATCGATCCCTTGCAAAACGACACCCCACATAAGGCCCATGCCGCGTACTTCTTGAACGCTATCCGGAAAACGAAGGGCAAGATCTTGTAACTGTCCATAAAGTTGCTGACCGCGGCGACGGACTTGTTCGAGAAATCCTGGTGCCATGATCGTATCGATGACGGCAACCGCAGCACTCGCCGCAATCGGATTACCACCAAACGTCGAACCGTGCGTGCCTGGAGTAAACACGCTAGCAATCACTGCATCTGCCATCATCGCCCCGATCGGCAAACCGCCGCCAAGTCCTTTTGCCATAGTGAGAATATCCGGTTTTACGCCTACACATTGCCAAGCTAGCCAGGATCCCGTACGTCCTGCACCTGTCTGCACTTCATCGAAGATAAGGAGTAACCCATGCATGTCGCACAATTGGCGCAAAGCCAAAAGAAATTCGGGTGGGACGGGTCGAACACCGCCTTCCCCTTGAATCGGTTCGATCATCACAGCGCATGTTTTGGCACTAATCGCTGCTTTTACGGCGTCGAGGGTAAATTCTTCGACATAGCGAAATCCGCTAGGCAAAGGACCAAATCCTTCTTGGTACTTCACTTGTGGCGTTGCGGTCACCGTCGCGATCGTACGGCCATGAAAAGCATGGGTAAACGTGATGATCTCACCTTTATGCGCCCCATAGATTTTTTTGCTATAGCGTCTTGCGAGTTTAATCGCCGCTTCATTCGCTTCAGCTCCAGAATTAGCAAAAAACACACGATCAAAGCCTGAAGCCTCTGTCAATTTGGCCGCTAGATTCGCTTGGGGTGTCGTGAGGTACAAGTTCGACGTATGCCAAAGCGTATTCGCTTGTGTCGTGACCGCATTCACCAAAGCGGGATGACAATGGCCGAGACTGCTGACCGCTATACCGCTAGTAAAATCGAGATACGCTATATCGTCAGCATCATACACGTACATGCCTTCACCACGAACGAGGTGTAAAGGCTGACGAGCATACGTCCCCATGACATGCTGTTGATCTTGAGATGCAACTTCATACTGATCTTCCATCATTTCTTCTTGTTCCGTCCATTTCATTTCCGGCATCATGATCACGTTTCCCCCCTAGGCGATGATTTGTGTCCCGAATGAACGCTTTTGTGCCAAGGCTTCAAAAAGTCCATGTTGTCTTGCATCGACGATGTACGAAGAACCCGAACCGTACGCGAGTGCATCCATGGCAGCTTGCACTTTAGGGATCATGCCATCGGTAATAATCTCTTGCTCAATCCACGCTTTGACTTGTTCTTCGCGCAAACACGCGACAGGATCACCGTCTCGCTCTTTTTTGACACCTGCTACATCGGTGGCCAAGATGAACGCATCAGCCTGCATGGCACCAGCGATCCTCCCTGCTACCAGATCCGCATTGATATTATGCACTTGACCCGCATCATCAAGGCCAAGCGGTGCGATAACGGGAACGAAGCCAGCAATGAGCAACGTGTTAATCACGCTGACGTCGATCGCTTGAACATGGCCAACAAAACCGAGCGATCCATCGGCAGGCGATGTCGTTGCCGATACAAGCCCACCATCTTCACCACTGAGGCCAATAGCCTTCACACCATTTGCTTGAATTGCCCGTACTAACCATTTGTTCACGCGTCCACAAAGCACCATTTCAACGATATCGAGCGTGATCGCATCGGTATAACGTTGTCCTTGAACAAAGTGCGAAGAATGACCGAATTTCTTCAACCATGAAGTTATCTCAGGACCACCACCATGCACGATCACGATACGATGACCTGCTTTAGTCGCGTTGGCAAGATCGGTTAACAGGGCTGTCGGTTGTCCGCTGACGCTTCCGCCGTACTTAATCACGTACGTCGCCATTTTTACCCTCCGCTTAAAACCATGGATCGATTGGCAAACCGGTCGCTTCACCTAAGTCACCCATGATATTCAAATTTTGAATGGCCTGACCGGCTGCACCTTTGATCAGATTATCGAGCGTCGCCATCACCAACACCGTGCGCGTACGATGATCAACATGCAATCCGATCTGACAGAGATTTGTGCCGACAACATAACGAATTTCCGGCACTTGTCCGATCGGCAACACCTGAACAAACGGTTCTTGCTCGTAGCGTTTTGTATAAAGTGTATAAAGTTCTTCTTGTTCAATATCTTCATGAAGCAGCGCATAAGCCGTCACGTAGATGCCCCGTCGAATCGGCAATAACTGCGTGGTCATCAAGACGGTTGGGCGCTCGCTATCACGAGCATTTTGTTCTTCGCCTTGCCATCGTCGTCGCGCCTCATGCAGCGTTTGTTCAATCTCTGGGGTATGTTGATGCGTACCTACCTTATAGGCACGTAAGCTCTCTTGCACTTCGACAAAATGCGTGCCTGTCGTCGGTGCTTTCCCTGCACCGGATACGCCTGATTTGGCATCGATCATGATGCGTGAACAATCGATCCATCCCGCCTCAACGAGTGGCAAAAGGGCAAGCGCCGCCGTCGTTGCATAACAACCGGGGTTCGCAATCAAAGTAGCATCTTTTATCCATTTTTTATTTAATTCCGGCAAACCATATACGGCTTGCCCAGAATACAACGTATCCCAAGGTCGACCATACCATTTCTCATACGCCGTTTTATCTAATCGAAAATCACCACTAAAATCGATAACACGAAGATCTTGCTCGACAAGCTGCGGTACAATTTGCAACGCCTCACCATGAGGAAGCGCTAAGAGAACCACTTCAGTTCCTTCAGGAAATACCGTAGGATTCGTATAATCTGCAAAGATAAGTTCTGAAAATGTCGTATTTTGAAGTTGCGGCAATACAGTCTTTACCGTCTTTCCTGCTTGTGTATGGGAACCTACCCACACGACTTCAAGATCTGTTCTCGGCGCTAACAAACGTAACGCTTCCGTACCGCTATACCCAGTCGCTCCGATGACGGCAATTCGCATACGGCCACCTCCTCGCGAATCATTATACGTTTTTATGAATAAACTTGCAATAACACC
>JABEUY010000023.1 GCA_013044175.1 Bacilli bacterium | reverse complement strand
TAACCGGCTACCCCTTGAAAACCCATGCATACAGATTCGACATAAAACCCCATAAATCCTTGTATTTATTGTGATTATGGAACCATCAGCAGTCCCTAAATAATAAAGTGCATCTAATAGCTCGAGTGGAAGGCGTAGATCGAAAATCATTTTTTGCCGTCGCACAGAGTGATGATGGTATTGATGGTTTTCGCTTTTGGGATGAACCTTCCCCTATTCCAGAGACGGATATCCCAGATACCAATATCTATGACATGCGCTTAGTCGCCCATGAAGACGGATTTATTTACGGACTATTTTGTACAGAACGACGAGATCCAGATACGCCTTTACGTGATCAGTCCTCAGCGATCGCTCAATGTGGTATCGTGCGTACGAAAGATTTAAAGTCATGGGAACGACTCCCAGACCTTAAAACAAGATCACCTCAGCAACGTAATGTCGTTTTGCATCCCGAATTTGTGCAAGGACAATACGCTTTTTATACGCGTCCACAAGACGGATTTATCGATGCTGGTACGGGTGGAGGAATTGCAATTGGTCTTAGCAACCTTAGTAACCCTGCCGTGATCGATCATGAAATCATAATCGATGATCGAATTTATCATACGATTTCAGAAGTTAAAAACGGACTGGGTCCAGCTCCCATTAAAACTGAAAAAGGATGGCTACATTTAGCTCATGGCGTTCGCAATACAGCAGCTGGACTGCGTTATGTTCTCTATGTATTTTTAACCGATTTAAATGATATTGCAAAGGTTATTGCTAAACCTGGTGGCTATTTTCTAGCTCCCGAAGGGGAAGAGCGTACAGGCGATGTCGGTAATGTTGTATTTAGTAATGGATGGATTGTTAGGGAAAATGGAGACGTTTATATTTACTATGCCTCTTCCGACACACGTACCCATGTTGCAACGACCACCGTTGCTATGCTACTCGACTATGTTATTCATACACCAGAAGATGGATTGCGTTCGTCAATCAGTATTCAACAACGAATCAATCTGATCAATCAAAATCGAACGATACAAAATTACTAGAAAATTAGGAGGAGATCGAACTATGAAAATTATCGGAGAGTCCTTACCCAACCTACCTTGGCAAGAACGACCTACTAACAGCCAAGAGATCCTTTGGAGACATGATAACAATCCTATAATTTCCTGGAACCCAACGCCGCATACAGCAAGAATCTTCAATAGTGCTGTCTTACCCTACGAAGATGGTTGGAAAGGTATCTTTCGTGCTGATCACAGAGATGGTAAAGCAAGATTACATCTAGGCTCGAGTAGCGACGGACTTTCCTGGGACATTGAAGATAGCGAAATCCTTTGGATCGATGAACAAGGAGAACCCTACCAACCGTTCTATGCGTATGATCCACGCATGGTGAAGATCGGGGATAAATACTACATCGTTTGGTGCACAGATTTTGGAGGAGCAACTTTAGGTCTTGGCTACACAGAAGATTTCCATACTTTTATCCGATTAGAAAATCCTTTTATTCCGTTTAATCGAAACGGTGTACTCTTCCCCAGAAAAATAAAGGGAAATTTCATGTTACTCAGTCGACCTAGCGATAGTGGTCATACACCTTTTGGCGACATTTTTATCAGTGAAAGTCCGGATCTTACCTATTGGGGAAAGCACAGAAGAGTGATGTCAAGTGGAGGATCAGGATGGTGGCAAAGTACTAAAATTGGTGCTGGAGCAGTCCCCATTGAAACGACCGAAGGTTGGTTACTCTTCTACCATGGCGTCTCGAACACCTGTAACGGTTATGTCTATAGTATTGGTGCAGCTTTACTGGATCTTGATCTCCCTTCGAAGGTCCTTTATCGCACAAAAGACTATCTATTAACACCTGAACAACCCTATGAAACTACTGGTTTCGTTCCTAATGTGACTTTTCCTTGTTCTGCACTTTGTGATGCTGATACTGGACGCATCACCATCTATTATGGAGCTGCCGACACATCCTTGGCCATTGCCTACACACAGATTGATCTCTTACTCGACTATTTAAAATCTAATGCTGAGTTACTACCAAGTGACGAAATCGAATATAGATAGCATTTCGATTTTTCTCCTTATCGAATGGCTCTATCATAAAGGGGGCAAAGTGTGTAGAGTAGGAAGTATGAGTTTTTTGTGGCAATCTGATTTTGTCCAAGATTGCACTTGCCGTCAGTAAGGAGACGAAAGAAATGCCGCTTGTCCGTAAAACGTTTGAAGTCGTCGCTGATGAACTGCTCGCTCGTATCGATCAGGGACTTTTGTCACCCGGCGACCGTATTCCGACAATCGACCATCTCGCACAAGAATTTGGCGTGGGAAAATCGACGATTCGCGAAGCACTCAGTCAACTCAAGGCAAAAGGATTAATCGAAGCGCGCCAAGGCGAAGGCACGTTTATCAAAAAAAGACCGGAAGATTCTTTATCGAATGTACCGTTAACCGTCGCAAGCGATCCTGCCTCCTTGATGCAATTGCTCGAAGCGAGAATTTTGATCGAGCGTGGTTGCGTCGGCATCGCCGCGCGTATGCGCGATGAACAAGATCTACAGAATTTCGAAGAAATCATCGCGCATATGCAGTTAGCGATCGATCAAGAAGAACTCAGTCGCCACTACGATATCGCTTTTCATATGATGATCGCACAGGCCACCAAGAATCCTTATCTTGAACAGATCATGCAAGGCATGTCCGAAGCGATGAATTTGACGATTCGCGATTCGCGCTCCTTATGGCTCTATCGTGGTGCGAGTCAAACACGAGATTTATTCGAAGAACATCGGAGTATCTTTGAAGCGATTCAAGCCAAAAATGCTGATCTTGCGCAACAACGCATCGTCGCTCACCTCGACCACGTCAGACAAGCTTTACTCGAACAACTGCAAAAAGAATCGACGCACGAAACCAAGGTGACAGGATGACAGAATCTCCGCTTACCTTTGAAACCTTATTTCGCACAGTCAGCATACTAGCCCAACGAATCGCCGATCATAAGCTCGAAGAACACGGACTTAATGGTCAACTTCAAAGAAGCACCGATCTTACGTGCAATCTTTCATTTCTCTTTGCCTATGATCCTTGGCATGTCGGTCAACGTAGTTTACAGTGTCGTGAACGCCTACTTTCTTGGTCTTCTTCACCACGCATCGATGCTTGGCAGTCCTATCATCATCAGCACCATTTTGTTTAACCAACGAGCCAGTCTCGAACATGCCCATGTCGTTGCAAGTTTTGGAATTTCCTTGCGGCTCGTGCTCCAGCATGCAGGAGGACTAAACGGACTGTTCGCAGCCCTCCCTGTTACTGAAGTACTCACATTTCTCATCGGTCTCATCCAACTTATTAGCCTTCCCATACGACGTCTACGCACTGTTTAGCATCACATAAATGATTGATCCGGTTTGGCTTGGAGCCACTTCACGACTTGTTCACTACGTTCTTGGAGCTTCACAGCGTTATGCTTTGCTTCATCCCATTGCTGCTGAACGATTTGCGTAGCGATCATCTTCGCTAATCTGTGCAGATCAACATGGGCTTGAAAATCCTCCCAATGATATTCAGCACTGAATTTCCCCAGTCGACAAGTCGTGTGATCGTTGATCTCACTCGGATCGATCGTTTCAAACCCTTGTAATGCCTGCTCAACTTTCCATACCCATAACTGGTGATCTTGGATAAGTACTTGACGCATCGTCACTGGGTCGAGTGATTCACCAAGAATAACCTCGTCCCTTGCGGACTTCGCCTCCTGAACGAGGATCGAAAATCCCTTTCCCAACTCACGAGCATGACTAGCAATATCCGATAAAGCGTTAGAATTTCGATCAAGTGATTGGGATGAAACATGCATAGCTTCTTGGATTTCATCCACGGACTTTATAAATACGCCCATTTGCGACTTCATCTGGTGCAATGATTCGCCCATGTTTTGTGTACTATGAAAAGCTGATTGTGTTTTTACCGCGTTTTGCTCTAAATGGTCAACAATCGATAGCCGTTTATCTGTCAATACATCGAGTTGAGCGTTAACAGCATGGATTTGCTCAGAGATTTGTTTTACTTGTGCTTTCGTGTTATCTGCTAGTTTTCGAACTTCACCGGCAACGACAGAAAATCCTCGTCCTTGTTCTCCAGCACGCGCCGCTTCAATGGCAGCATTAAGTGCCAGTAAATTCGTCTGATCGGCAATTTCTTTAATCACGGTAACGACTTGACCCACACGCAAAATCGATTCGGCCACAGCGCCAAACTGCGTCTCTAGCTCATGCAAATCATGAACAGCAACCCCTAAGGCTTGCGATGCTTCTTCGACGCCTTTCGTTCCCTTTTCGATATCGACAAAGAATTGCTCCATATTATTTTCTTGCTCATGTAACGATTCTTTAAGTTCCAATGCCGAAGCATTGACCTCTTGCACTTGCGCCACAATCTCTTGGTTGTCTAAAGATCCTTGTTCAACACGAACCACTAAATCCCCCATGCTTCGAAATCGCATACTCGCATCCATCACACGCAAAATTTTATCAATCGATTTTTTCACAAAATCTCTCCCCTACTGTTTGGGCAATCACTTACGATGTAGTTGATTCCTTGCCATCATGCTCCTTCATGAGCTGGTCAATCGCCGACATCGACAATTCCGTCAACTCACTGATATCGCGACCATCCATCCCTTTTTTGATCATAGCCTTCGCCATTTCTCGTCGTGCTTCCTGTAGACCTTCTTGCCGACCTTCTTGCCGACCTTCTTGTAGACCCTTCTGCCGACCCTCTTCACGGCCTTCTTCAAGTGCTTCGCGTTTCATTTGATTCATATCCCGTATTCCCATGTCACGATTCACATACGCAGCCCAATTCTCCGGATCTTTGCTAATCGCTTCCCATAAGTTAAATGCTTTTTCCATCATCGTGTCCGACACAGTGATCGCCTCCAACGCCTCACGGATTCTTTCATCACGCTG
>JABEUY010000134.1 GCA_013044175.1 Bacilli bacterium | reverse complement strand
TTCCAATCACTATTCCTTGCTTGTCATGACGATCGTTGCTCTGACGCTCGTACCGATCGTCTTACTCTATCAATTCTGGAGCTACTGGGTATTTCGCAGTCGCATCAAACCTGCGGATCACCTGGAATACTGATGAACAAACAACTGCGAGCCATGGTGCGCCATACACCATGGCTGTTTTTCCTTACGATTGGCTTTGGCGTCATGGGCAGCGTTTTGTTGTATTTTCAAATGCATCTGTACGGGAATATCGTGTCTTCTGTTTTTATTCACCATTCGTGGCGAGATAATAGCACCGTGTTAGTCGGCATCGTTCTCTTATTTTCTTCACGCGGTCTCTTGGCATGGTCAGCTGAGAAATCGGCTATACTGATGGCCGCCAAAAATAAAAAAGTCCTTCGTAAACAACTGACGCGAAAACTTTTTGCCTTAGGTCCTGCTTGGGTTATGCAAGAAGATAAAGGAGAGCTTTTAACCACGACCTTTGAAGGCGTCGAACAGATCGAGACGTATCTCGCCCGTTATCTGCCGTCCATGGTGTTAAGCACCTTAATCCCAATCACTTTACTCATTTTCTTATTGACGGTCGATACCACGTCTACGCTTATTCTTTTTATTACAGCGCCGCTTCTCGTCGTGTTCATGATTTTGATCGGCAAAAAAACAGCGCAAAAAGCGAAGCGTGAATGGCGTGCGCTCAGTCTGTTGTCCTCGCATTTTCACGATATCATGCAAGGCTATATGACGTTACGCATGTTTTCAATGGAAAAACCGCAAGAAGACGCAATTGATGCCATCGGTGAAGCGTATCGCAAAACTTCTTTATCGACGCTACGACTCGCTTTTCTTTCTTCCTTTGTCCTGGAACTGGTCAGCACGCTGGGGACAGCAATCGTCGCTGTCTTTCTCGCTTTACGACTGATCGACGGACATCTTACGTATGCTGACGCACTGACCGTCTTGTTAATCACACCAGAGTTTTATTTACCCTTTCGACAACTTGGCGCACAGTTTCATGCAGGGCAAAAAGGTGTGGCTGCCGCAAATCGCATCTTTGCCATTTTGGCATTACAACCTGAAGCGGCACCTATCGAGAAAGCGCCACTTAGCATGGTTCATGGTCTGGCTATGCCTTGCTCGATCCGTTTTGAGCACGTCTCCTATCATTACAAAGATTCATCGACAGGAATTCATGATGTAACATTTTCGTTACCTGCGCATACTTCCCTTGCGATCATCGGACCAAGTGGCGCAGGCAAAAGCACGATACTTTCTTTATTGGTTCGTTTTCTTGCTCCTACAGCAGGGCGTATCTTGATCAACGAAACACCTTTGCAGACGATCGATGAACGCTTATGGCTCTCTCACATCGCCTATGTCGGGCAAAAACCGCATCTTTTCGCAGGAACGATTCGCGACAACCTGCGCATTGTCAATCCACATGCCACGGACGAGGAGATTGAAAACGCCTGTAAAATGGCACAACTTCACGACACGATGCTGACATTGCCTGATGGGTATGCGACCATGATTGAAGAAGCCGGTACTAATCTAAGCGGTGGGCAACGACAAAGGCTTGCGATCGCTCGGGCATTTTTACATCCCGGAGAAATCGTGATCATGGATGAACCGACAAGTTCACTCGATGTCTTTACCGAAAGCTTGTTAGAGGAACAAGTTCTACTTCTCAAACAAACCAAGACGGTAATCTTCGCAGCACACCGCATCGGAACTGTCTCTCTCGCTGATCGTGTCCTCGTGGTCGATCAAGGCAATTTACAAGAATATGGTACGCAAGAAGAATTGTTGTTACAAAGAGGGATCTATCATCGTCTCATGAACGCTTATAAGGAGGCAGCCGGATGATCGCCACACTCTCTATCCTTCTTAAACCTTATCGCATACGGCTACTTGGCTCCGTAATGCTTGCCTCCTTGACGACACTTTTTCATATCGCGTTATTTGCGACGGCTGGCTATCTTCTTGCCGCTTCCGCACTTCATCCGCAATCGGTTCTACTTTTATGGATACCGATTATCGGCGTACGTTTTTTCGGTATGGGGCGTGCTGCACTGCGCTATGCAGAAAGATTATTCACGCATGACGTTACTTTTCGATTTCTTAAAAACGAGCGGCTTGAGGTCTTTCGCACGATTGGTCCTCGCTATCTGCATCTAAAAGCCCAGTATGGTCAAGGTGCCTTCGTTAATGCCGTTACCCATGATGTTGACGTGTTACAATTTTTAATCATTCGCGTGATCACACCGATTGGGGCAAGTCTTATTAGCACGCTGTTCGTTTTTCTTTTTCTTTCGCATTTCAGCCTTACCATCGCCATGACCACGTTGCTTTTGCAGATAAGCGTTGGCCTTATCATTCCCTTTGGTATCGCCAAGTTTGCCAAAAAACCTGCGCAAGTACTCCATGCCACCAGACAGTCTTTCTACACCTTACTGCAAGATAGTTTATCGGGAATGAGCGAAATCAAAGCCTATGGTGCACAAGAACAATTTCTCGAGAAACTCGATTCGATGGAAGATACGCTCTACGATCAACATCGAAAAAACGCGAACTTAGACGGTCTCTCCCTATTTTCCGAAAACATTCTTGCTAACGTCGCGATGTTTATCGCGCTCATCATCGGATCCGGACTTGTCTTGCATGGTCAACTGCTTGGCGTCTATCTCACCATGCTCGTCATCGTATCTCTCGCTGCTTTTGAAGCGCAAAATGGTCTTCCCCAAGCATTTGTCCATTTTGGACTCATGAAAAAAGCGTTTCAACATCTTCAAGCGATCGCCGCTACACCTTGCGATCAGGGTCAAGAATCAGCACCTGCAGTTACAACACAGCACGATTCGATAACTAAAAAGCCTCACGTCACCATCAAGCAACTTAGCGTCACCTACAAAGACCGTACCAAAAAAGCATTAGATACGATTGATCTCGATCTTCCCTTCGGCAAAAAAGTGGCGATCGTCGGGGAGACTGGCGCGGGCAAAAGCACACTGATTTCATCTTTACTTGCTATGATCGATCATCAAGAAGGTTCCATTACGATAGATGATATCGATACTTCAAAACTATCGCCGGATACGATTCGCCGTTGTTATAGTGTGCTATCGCAAGAAAGCCACCTTTTTCAAACGACTGTCGAAGATAATCTGCGCATCGGGGAACCTAATGCTTCACAAAGTGATTTGAATGTAGCCAGTCGACAAGCGCATATCGACAAACGCATCGATGCGATGCCAGAAGGTTATCTCACCTTACTCGGTACGCTCGGAACCTCGGTATCCGTTGGGGAAGCACGGCGTCTTATGCTGGCGCGAACTTTACTCAGACCCGCACCGATCTTCATCTTCGACGAACCTACACAAGGGTTTGATCCTGTTTTAGAACGGAATTTTATCGATGATTTACTCCATATCGCAGGTGAACGATCTTTGCTTTTTATCACGCATCGCTTATATCGACTTGATCGCATGGATGAGATTCTCGTGATGAAAGAGGGCAAAATCATCGAAAGTGGAACCCATCAAGAACTCTTAGCCTTACGCGGCTATTATGCGCAACTTTTCGATTTGCAAGAGCAGGAAATTTCCTGTACGCTACCTTCATGGTGAACTGTTATGCGTAATTTTAAGATTGAAGTATGTACCGATAATTTGTCGCAAGGTACGGATCATGTGCTTGCTAAGCTTCAAGAAGAATTTTCGGAGATCAAAATCGTACCTTATCGTTGCGTCAGCTATTGCCACCAATGCTTTCGCGTCCCTTTTGTTCTCTTCAATGAACAGCTTATCGAAGCGAGTCAACCTGATAATCTTTATATGATGTTGCGTGAGCGATTGCGCATAGAGAGGGATGTATCACAGTCGAATGAACAAGAATTTTAATACGATACTTTTTGACTTAGACGGCACACTTGTCGATTCACAAAAAGGAATTTTTAACGCATTGTCGTATATGGTCAATGAACGCAACCTAGAAAAACCGTCACAAGAAATACTGAGAACTTTTATCGGTCCACCACTTCCCGATTCGTTGCGAGTTCATTTTCATATGAAGGATGAAGAAATTGATCTTGCGATGAAAAGCTATCGGAGCTACTATAACGAGCATGGTGTTCATGAATTTACCGTCTACCAAGATATCGAACTCGTGCTTGAGACACTGTTACGAAACGGCAAAACATTAGGCGTCGCAACTTCGAAACCGGAAGAGCCAGCAAAGCGGATCATAGAACATGCAGGCTTATCCTCCTACTTTGCGACGATTACCGGTGCTACGTTTGATGAATCTCGTTCTTCCAAGACACAAGTCATCGCAACGGCGCTTGAACGACTACATCATCCTGACAAAACACAGATTTTGATGATCGGTGACAGGGAACACGATATGATCGGCGCACAAGCCAATCAAATTCAGGCGATCGGTGTCACGTATGGTTACGGCAAAAAAGAAGAATTTCTTCCATTCTCACCTTACGCCATTATCGATTCACCAAAACAACTTCTTACCTACGTATAAACCGCTCGCCGGTACTTAGCGAGCGGTTTCTTTACCTTAGGACATTGCGATCGGCGTAGCATTTGTCGTATCTGCTTTTGCCGCTACTTTTTTTACGATCCGTCCTGTTGCATAGCTAAAGATATCGGCGCTGACAATCGCATCCATCGCCTTATTGACAGCCACAGGATCGATCGGTGTTTTCGGATTCTGAATCTGGAGATGGACCGTTTTATTTAAGCTGGTCAAAAAGGACAATTGTAATGTCTCTTTCATAATACTACCTCCTTATGATTCAAACTGAGATTATGCATTGCTTGGCGCGACACTGTCAGCTAATCCAACGACATCGACGCGTCCCATCGATGAGATCGGTTCACTGAGTAGAGGCGATAAGGCATCAAGGACGGCTAGAATCGAGGCGTCAGCAGCTTTTACATCCACGTTCTTATACGTGATGTTATGCAATTTGGGTTTCCCCGAAGCTGTTTGCCCAACTTGGACTGTGATCTGCAAATGCCGTTCAAGCGGTGTGGTGACCATCATCAATTCCTCCCTAGCGCAAAGCGTTGATTTCCCTTTAACTGCCGGCTTCCATCAAAAGGTGTATTGGCTTTGCAGGTAAGAAAGTGCAGACAAACGCAACAAATAGGGATATACTTTTCGACGAGTTGGATGTTTAGATCTGGAGGATTCGTATGGCTTTTGTACTTCGTATGATTCGCACTGTCTTTTATAAGCTGGCTGTCACTGGCATCACCTTTCTCTCAAGCGTTCTGATCACGCGGTATCTTCCCGTGAGCAGTCGCGGGGTCTATACCGAAACAACCACAGCGTTACTTTTATTTTCAAGTTTTTTAGCTGGATATAGTAATTTTTTTAACTATGGTATTAACCGCTTAAAGTACGATCGGCAAGATGTTTTCTCCGTATTATTGAGACAGTACGCGTTGATTAGTGTTGGCATTGTACTGATGTTGATCGCTTCACTGGTCGGTATTCAGTTTAATTCATTTTTTATTTATACGGCGCTTTTGATGGTCACATTGCCCTTTACGTTGTTTCTCGCTTTTGCTACCAAATTCGTCAATGCGCTCAATCAAATCGATCTTCTCAATCGTCTAAACATGTTGCAAAGCGTCATGATGTTTTTCTTTGTCATCCTGCTTTTTTGCACTTCAAAATGGCATTTCTTCGGTTCGAAATTCCCCTTACTCCCGTTTACCTTCACAGGCTGGACGCTTTCGTATGTACTCGCTGCTGCCATCGCTATGTTTTTTGCCCTTCGCGTTGGTCAAGTTCGCCTTCGACCAAAAAAGAATCAACAAATCGGCAAAAAACTTGGCGATTACGGTCACAAAATCTCGGCGCAATCCTTTTTGACCCTTCTTAATTATCGCGGCGATCTTTATTTTGTCGGACTTTTAGCGGGTTCAACGCTGCTTGCCCGCCAAGTATCGGCTGGGCTTTATGGCATCGCGGTAACCGCCTCAGAAATTCTTTGGCAAGTTTCACAAAGCGTCGCGGTACTCGTCTATTCACGTGTTGCAACGGAAGAAAGAAATAACTCGACAGTATTGACGGAACGCATGTTTCGCTATACGTTTTGGCTTTTAGTCGTGCTTGGTATCATCATGGCAATCTTGTCACCACTAATCCCGATCGTCTTTGGTGCGCGTTATCATCCTTCGATCGCCCCGTTTGAAGTGTTACTCGTCGGTACTGCCGCCTATGGTGCAATCGGCTTGTTAACCCAATACTTTACGGATCAATTAGGCAAAGTAAAATACCCGATGATCATGCAGATCGTAAGTATCGTCGTCAATGCAAGCATTTGTCTACTCACGATCCCGCATGTCGGCATGATCGGTGGCGCTATCGCTTCTTCCACCGCTTATCTTGTCGCCCTTGGCATGTCAGTCACTTACTTTCGCTATCATGCCAAAAGACCACTTCATTATTTGTTTTTACCGACGAAGCAAGACGCTGAGCTAGCCGTTCGCATCGTATCACGCTTTCGTCGCGTTAACAAAGCTTCGAAATAACATCATTTGTCTTTCATCGATCGCAAACAGATTTTCAGGATGCCACTGAACGCCAATGGCAAAGGGATGATCGATCGCTTCCATCGCTTCGATCAAACCATCGTTGCTATACGCACTTGCCACAAAACGTTGCGGTAACCGTTTCACGCCTTGATGGTGACGACTATTCACCCAAAGTGGCTCTTTACCGATCATCCGCGATAATCTGCTATCCGGTTCAAGATAAACACGGTGGGATCGATGTTCCTTATTCGCTTCAGTGGAATGCCCCATCGCAAAAGGCATTTCCCGTTCGAGATCTTGATACAAAGAACCGCCTCGTGCAGCTGCCATGATTTGCATACCTCGGCAGATACCTAGAATCGGTTTTGACATTTTCATCATCGCATGAATAAAGCGAATTTCCTGTTCATCGCGTTCCTCTTCAATCGAACCAAGGCCAACCTTTGGATCCTCTCCATAATGGCGAGGCGCGACATCAGCACCACCCGTCAAGAGTAGACCATCCATCAGATCGACCATGGCAAGAACATTCTCTTCGTTATTGGCATAAGGTAGTATAAGCGGTAAGCCACCTACTGCCTGAATCGCCTGTGCATACGCATCATTAAGTCGGTAGGTACGTTCGATGCCTAGCGTTCTTACTTCGCTGGGAATGATGCCGATTCGCGGTATCATCTTGATCACACCTTTTTATCTGTTATGGGCACGTAAAAAGGATGCTCCATAAAGGAACATCCCTATAACAAGTATGTTATGCTAATCAAATTTCGCGTAAACCTAAACTAATCATCAACGCATCATCGATTTGTAGCATACGCTCCTCATCAAGATGGGTGATCTTTTGGGTAAGTCTTTGTTTGTCGATCGTACGGATCTGTTCAAGAAGTACCACAGAGTCCTTCTCAAGTCCTGACTCTGCTGCCGTGATTTCCACATGGGTAGGAAGCTTAGCCTTCTGAATCTGTGCAGTGATAGCAGCAACGATGACCGTCGGACTAAATCGATTGCCTATATTGTTTTGTACGATAATCACCGGACGAAAGCCACCTTGTTCCGACCCGACGACCGGCGATAAGTCCGCATAAAATATGTCACCGCGCTTGACGTTCATCATTAAACCCCGCTTGCCTGGCGCATCGTGACGAGGTCAGCTTCAGTCTCAGCGAGATAAAATTCTGCAGCCAAACGCAAATTCAAGGTTGCCATTTCCAAATACCCTTGCTCCATCCACTCACGAAGTCGTTCTTTTTTCATTTCTTGCATCGTCATCCCCGTTCCCTGCCGATTCTGGTTGCTATCTGTACTTTGATCTTGTGCTACCAATCCATCGACCTCCTCGACAAGGCAGGTAGGCGTATCTACAGCAATCCATCTCGACTCTGACAAAGGGATACCTCCTTATGCCAAACGTATCCTCGATTAGTATACCGTATTATCGATGCACAAAGCCAATCTTCACACATTCTTTACGACATTATCATACACCCTGGGTATGCGTTTGGAAACACGACATAACAGCTCATACGTGATCGTTTCTAAGGTTTTCGCAGCCTCTTCTAACGATGCACCAACCTGGTGATTTTGCCCGTAGATAACTGCTTCATCCCCCGTAGCGACCCCTTCAATCTCCGTGACGAGCACCATCATCTGATCCATACATACCCGTCCAACGATCGGCGCTTTCTGACCACGAATCGAGACGCTTCCAAGATTAGATAATCCTCGGGGAATCCCATCCGCATAACCGATCGGCAACGTCGCAATCACTTCTTTTTTCTTGGCCACATACGTACAACCATAACTGACAGCCTCACCCGAATCGATCGTATGCACGCGCACGACATGAGTTTTTAATGTCATGACCGGTTCGAGTTTAACATGTTGACCAAAGTAAGGCGAAGGATAATAACCATATAAACTGATACCAGGTCTGACCATATCGAGATGATATCGCGAATCACGCAGCATACCAGCACTGCTTGAAGCATGCAACCGCCAATTCTCTTGATACTTTGCTTTCACTTGTGCCATGATCGCAAGAAATCGCAGTCGTTGTGATTCCGTCAATGAATCTTCTAGCTTCACGATCGGTTCATCCGACGAGGTAAAGTGGGTAAATGCTCCGACAATCTCCATCATCGCGGCCTGATTGATGTGTTCAAACAACGAAAAGATCTCTTCATCGCTTTTTACGCCAAGTCGATTCATGCCTGTATCGATTTTGACATGCACACGAGCTTTTTTGCCTAGCGTCATCGCTGCCTTTTGAAGGGCATCACAATCCTCATCGGTAAAGACAGTCTGCATCAAATCATGGTGAATTATTTCTTTCGCCGCTTTATG
>JABEUY010000133.1 GCA_013044175.1 Bacilli bacterium | reverse complement strand
AGGAATGATCGGATCCATCAGATCAGCAGCACAGACATTTTGCTGCATAAGTGATTTACAAATCGTCCTTGGCAATAACGCAATACCGAGTTTCGTCGCAACTAACGAAACGATAAAATCCCCCTGTGCACTGCGACACACGACGTTGGGCATAAAACCGACCTCTTGACAAGCTGCCAAAATAACTTCGTGTAGTGAAAAATCTTCTTGAAAGAGAATCCATCTTTCTTCCTTAAGTTCCTGCAAGGAAATCGCTTTGCGGTTGGCCAAACGATGAGCAACCGGCAGTAGCACTTGAAGCTCATCCTTCATAAAAAGAAAATCTGTAATGTTTTTACTATGCACTGGTGCCGCAACGACACCGACATGAAGATTCCCTTGTTCCACTTCTTCCTCGATGCGTTTGCCGCCGTATTCAAAAATCTGCAAATCGATGCCCGGATATTGGTCATGAAACGCTTGGATAACATCGGGGAAAAAATTCGCGCCGATCATCGGTGGCAATCCGATCCGTAAAACCCCTTGCTGCCCACCGCGCAAATCGGCAAACGCTACGTCAATCGCTTGCATCGATTGCAAGATGGCTTTGGCGTAAGGAATTAGCGTATGCCCAGCGTCCGTTGGCATAATTTCTTTACCCGAACGAAGGAGTAAAGGGAATCCGATCTCTTCTTCAAGATCTTTCACCATCTTACTGATCGTCGGTTGCGTCACCGAAAGTCGGGCTGCCGCTCGCGTAAAACTTTTTTCTTGAACAACCGCGATGAAATATTGTAAATGATGAATTTCCATACCGTTCCTCCCTATAGATATCATGAATGAAAGCAATAAGATAAATTCATTTTACCTATGAAAATGATCGTTGTATACTGAAACAAGTTGAACAGCGGAGGTTCACTTTTATGAAAAAAACCATCGTACTCGTCGTACAAATCATGCTACTGTTTTTGTTTTCCTGGCTTGGTAACACATTCGTTCTCCTTACCCATTTGCCGATACCAGGAAGTGTCATCGGTTTGCTTTTACTCTTTATCGCTCTTGAACGCAAATGGTTTAACATAACCTGGTTTGAGCAGGGTGCTAATTTTTTACTGGCTCAGATGCTATTATTTTTCGTGCCCTCAGCCGTTGGCATTATTCAATATGGAACCTTACTGCGACAAGATGGCATCGCCCTATTGATCATCATCGCTGTAAGCACGCTTTGCGTCATGACGTTAACAGGTATCATCGCGGAGCGAAGCCATCAAAAGCGAAGGGAGCATGCATGATATGCTTTCTCTTCTCGCTACCTTGCTCACTGTCGTACTATTTATCGTCGCCAAAAGAATCTATCGTTTCGTGCCCAACGTTTTATTATCACCCATTTTTACGACACTGCTCTTCACGATACTTCTTTTGTGGCTGTTGCACTTACCTTATAAAAATTATCGTCAAACTGCCGATTCGCTGACAGCCTTTTTGCAACCTGCGACCGTCGCTTTTGCCATTCCTCTCTATCGCTATCTACCGATGATCAAAAAACATGCCTTGACGATTTTTACGAGTGTATTTGTCGGGACAATTTTCGCCATCACAAGTACCGTTTTACTCGCTAAGTCCTTTCATTTCACCACGCAAGTCACAAAAAGTCTTGCGCCACGCTCGGTGACGACGCCATTTGCCATGGATGTCGCCCAAAATCTCGGTGGCATACCGATTCTCACCGCGATTTTTGTCATCATGACAGCGTTGATCGGATTGATCGCAGGTCCTATCTTAATTAAGCATTTACGGCTTAAAAGTCCAATCGCAAGAGGACTTATGCTCGGTACCGCAGCGCATGCCGCCGGAACATCGCGAGCTTTTGAGTTTGGATCGATGGAAGGATCATTCGCGAGTGTATCCATGATTCTTGCTGCGACGATTACTTTGTTTGTCGCGACGCCACTCGTTCATCTACTCGATTTCATCACATCATAAAAGTATGCTATGATAAAAAAGTAAGAGAAATGAAGGGGTGTTTCTGTGAGTACGTTATTGTCGCCATTTCAATTCGGAAGTTTAACGCTTAAAAACCGCATCGTGATGTCACCGATGTGCCAATACTCCGTCACCGCGAAAGACGGAAAACCTAACGATTGGCATGCCTTACATTATGGATCTCGTGCAGCCGGTGGCGTGGGTCTGATCATCATGGAAATGACGGGCGTAAAACCCGATGGACGTATCTCCGATTATGATCTAGGCATATGGTCAGATGAGCATATCGAAGCTTTTGCACGCATCGCCGATACGGCTCACCAATTCGGAGCCAAAATTGGGGTTCAACTTGGCCATGCCGGTCGAAAGGCGCAAGATGCTCCTGTCCCTGTGGCGCCATCACCCATCGCCTTTGACGGTGAAGGTTACCGTGAACCCCAAGCGATGACAGAAGATGACATCAAGCGTGTTATTGAAGCGTATGCTAAAGGTGCACAACGTGCGGTCAAAGCAGGGATGGATACGGTTGAATTGCATGGTGCTCATGGTTATCTGATTCATCAATTTCAATCTGCCTATACAAACCAACGCAAGGATATCTATGGCGAAGATCGAGCGCGTTTTGGCGTCGAAGTCATTCAAGCCGTGAAAGCAGAGCTCCCCGCTTCTATGCCTTTGATCTTTCGCATAAGCGCACAAGAATACGTCACTGATGGCTATGATCTTGCCTATGCGCAAACTTTGTGTCAGGCGTATGCAAAGGGTGGCGTCGATCTCTTTGATGTTAGCTCGGGTGGCGAAGGTCCGATCGGTTCTGCAGGTCGCCCTGGCATTCAACCTGGCTATCAAATTCCTCTCGCGCACGGCATCAAAATGGCAACCCAAAAACCGGTGATGGCGGTAGGCAAGATGGAAGATCCTTATCTCGCTGAATCCACGTTAGGGAACGGATACGCCGATCTGATTGCGATCGGTCGTGAATTACTACGCGATCCTTACTATGCGCTACATGCTGCACAGAAACTCGGCGATGCGATTGATGCACCTAAACAATACGCACGAGCTTTTTAATCCACCAAAAAACCCCTTGTGATCAGCCTTTTCACTGATCACAAGGGGTTTTTTTATGCATCATGAACGATCATCATAGACTTTGTGCCCATTGACGACAACGACGGCCGACAAGGTTGCTGATAGCGAGTGCGATGCGGAGCAATATTTTTCTTGCGATAATTTCACTGCCCGAATCACTTTATCCACATCCGCGTCGATCGCGTCGATCTCATACGTTAACGTGATTTCCGTGAATTTTTCAGGAGGGTTCGGTGCGCGCTTCGCATCGAGCAATACATCGACGCGATCATAGGCAATGCGCATTTTATCAAGAATCATCACGATATCAATACCCGTGCACCCACCGAGACCCATCAAGAGTAGCTCCATCGGACGGGCACCCAAATCTTCGTCGCCGATCTCTTTTTTTGCATCAAGATGAACTTCATGTCCTGAATCGCCAAGTCCAACAAAGTGCATCTTTTGTTGCCACGATACTTTCGCTTGCATCGTTACCCACCTCTCTCTGTTAAAACAGTCCCATGCTTAAGTAACGCTCCCCAGTATCAGGACAAAGCGCGACAATGCGTTTTCCAGGACCGAGTTGTTTCGCTACTTGATCGGCAGCATACATCACAGCACCACAAGAGACACCCACAAGAAGCCCCTCTTCACGCGCTGCACGACGCATCCATTGAACCGCATTTTCATCCGTTACTTGCACGATCTGATCATAAATCGAAGTGTTCAAGATCGAGGGGATAAAACCAGGACTTGTACCGACGATTTTATGAGGTCCAGGTTGTCCTCCCGACAAAACAGGTGAGCCTGCAGGTTCAACGACTGTAATCGTCAAGGAAGAAAGGTGACTTTTAAGCGTTTCGCCAACACCTGTGACCGTGCCACCTGTCCCTGCCGTACAAACAAACGCATCGAGGTTGCCATCCGTTTGCGTAAGGATCTCAAGTGCCGTCGACTTTCGATGGGCACCCGGATTGTCTGGGTTGTCAAACTGCCCCAAAATCATCGCCTGATCGCCCATGGTAGCGAGCAACTCGTTCGCTTTTTGCACAGCACCTGTCATCCTTAACTGCCCTGGTGTTAACACAACTTGTGCGCCATAGGCTTTAAGAATGTCGATACGCTCTTTCGTCATGGAATCAGGCATAACCAAAATCGCCGGATAACCGAGCGCTGCGCACACCATCGCAATGCCGATGCCCGTGTTACCACTTGTCGGCTCGATGATCGTCATCCCTTTGCGCAACGCACCTCGCAAAATTGCTTCTTGCATCATGTTATAGGCTGGACGATCTTTGACACTCCCACCTGGATTAAAGCGCTCAAGTTTCAATAACACTTGCGCTTGCTTTTCATGATCAAACAGCCTTTGTGGGGCAAAAAGCGGCGTTTGGCCGATCAATTCCGTAACGTTAGCAACGACACGCAACACAAGCACCTCACTTTGTGAATCGGTTACTATTTTAACAAAGTGGCACGTACATCCTCATAGCCCGGTTTGCCAAGCAAAGCAAACATATTCACTTTATACGCTTCGACACCCGGTTGATCAAAAGGATTCACCCCAAGAAGATAACCGCTGATCGCCACCGTTTTTTCAAAGAAATAAAAGAGATAACCCAGCGTTTCTTCTTGCATATCTTCAAGTTCAATCACGATGTTGGGTACACCGCCTTCGGTATGCGCAAGTCGTGTCGCCAAAAGCGCTGTATCGTTCACTTCTTGAAGGTTCTTGCCAGCGAGATAATTCAAGCCATCCAAATTGCCAGCTTGTTCAGTGACAACGACCTCATGACGAACTTTTTTCACCTGAAGTACAGTTTCAAACAAGATCCGCGCACCATCTTGCACATATTGACCAAGCGAGTGCAGATCTGTCGAGAAATCTGCTGCTGCTGGAAATAAACCTTTATGGTCTTTGCCTTCACTTTCACCAAAAAGTTGCTTCCACCACTCACCGATAAAATGAAGACTCGGTTCGTAGCTGACGAGCATCTCAATTTGTTTACCCTTCTCACGTAAAATCGTGCGAAGTGCCGCATATTCATAAGCGGGATTCACCGTTAGATCAGGATTAGCAAGATCTTGTTGCGCTTTTTGTGCACCGAGCATCAAACGATCGATCGCGACGCCGGCTGCTGCAAGCGGTAACAAACCGACAGGCGTTAATACGGAGAAGCGTCCTCCGACATCGTCAGGGATCACAAACGTCTCATAGCCATTTTGATCACTTAACGTGCGCAAAGCGCCTCGCGCCTTATCGGTCGTCGCATAGATCCGTTTTGCCGCTTCTTCTTTACCATAGCGCTTAACCATATATTCTTCAAGAAAACGAAAGGCTAACGCAGGTTCCGTCGTCGTGCCGGATTTTGAAATCACGTTGACCGATACTTCGTGGCGGTCGAGTAAGGCAAGCAAATCATGCATATACGTTGAGCTCATCTGATGACCAGCAAACACGATTTGCACCGGTTTTTGGTCAGATGGTAATAATTCCGTGAAAGCACTTTGTAAAAATGAAAGAGCCGCGCGTGCACCGAGGTAGGAACCGCCGATTCCGATCACGACAAGCAGCGTTGATGTGTCAGAAATTCGCTTTCCTGCTGCTTGGATGCGAGCAAATTCCGTTTTATCATACGTAGACGGTAAATCAACCCATCCAAGAAAATCATGACCTTCTCCCGTTTGCTCATGCACCCATGTGTGCGCGACATCGATCAATTTTTGTTGGCGTAAAATCTCTTCTTTCGTAACGAACGGTTGTGCTTTATGTAGTATTTTTAACAAGTTCGTTTCTCCTCCTCGATCTCTTTCAGTCCATAATCATGGATAATCATAGTATATCACGGTTTGATCACTTCATTGAAATAGCACAACCGCCGTCCCCTTAAGTGCCACTTGCTTTTCTTGCGTCATCGCTTGTAACGAAAAAGTGACGAGAGTACCTGCTTCGCTTTGTTCAACTTTGATCACTTCACCTTGACAGTTGACCAAATCGCCGAGTCTTACCATGGATCGAAACTTTGTTGAAAATGACTTTAGGATACCTTCATGGCCTGCTACTTCCATCATCAATGCACCAAGATACCCCATCGACAACATCCCATGCGCGATAATACCTTCCAATCCCGCTTTTTGGGCTGCCATTTCGTCGAGATGAATTGGATTGTAATCGCCAGAAGCGCTCGCATATTGTTTAAGATCTTGCGCAGTAATCGGACCTTTTTGAATCGTAGTGGTCATTGCACCGACTTGCCATGGATAGCTCATTCACTTTTCACCTCAACTCGCCGAATTACGGTCATCGATGCCGTGAAGATCACTCGATGATCTTGATCGAGACCACGTTGTTCCAAAACATAAAAAGTCATCAGCATCCCGCCAGCCTTACGCTCATTTTTCGAGGCGAGACGCGATTGCAACTGTATCGTTTCACCGATATATAACGGGCGCTCATACGCAAAACTTTGCTCACCGTGAATCATACCGGTAAAATCAAACGTTCCTCCAGGCAAGCGGTTAAACGGTAATGTGATCGCAAAAGTCGGTGGCGCAATCAGGCGACCATGAACTGAAGTTTTTGCGATCTCCTCGTTACCATACAAGGGATTTCGATCACCAAGAGCCTCGACGAATCGATCAACATGACTTTGTTCAATCGTTACGGCGGAAGGCTCGGTCCAAATACCCAACTCATTATCTTCCATAACACACCTCATCTTATGTCGTTTACCAACATGGTAATGATACCATGACTGCATGATGACGTGCGATTATACATGGGATGTCCATTCCATGCTATCATAGAAAAGATGAGCCACTTGAACAGAAAATAAGGATGATGAGTACGATGAGCACGACCTATCGTGTAATGGGTACGACCCCTTTAGGCCTCGAAGCGATTGCCGCAAGGGAAATCCGGCAACTCGGCTATGAATGTACTGTTGAAAACGGACGAATTGATTTTCAAACTGACGCCAAAGGCATCGCACGATGCAATCTCTGGCTGCGCACTGTCGATCGCATTTTGATCGTCGTCGGCGAATTTACAGCAACCACATTTGATGAATTGTTTGAGGGTACGAAAGCCCTGCCTTGGTCTGACCTTCTGCCGCGCGATGCGCGCTTTCCCGTGGAAGGTCGCTCGGTAAAATCACAACTTTCTAGCGTACCGGCGTGTCAGTCTATCGTCAAAAAAGCAATCGTCGATAAACTCCAGCAACGACATGGCGAAGGCTGGCTATCTGAATCAGGCGACCTCTATCCGCTTGAAGTCTCCATCTTGAAAGATGTCGTAACCATAACGCTCGATACGAGTGGCGCAGGACTGCATAAACGGGGTTATCGCACCAAAAATGGACCTGCCCCGATTAAAGAAACACTCGCGGCAGCGCTTGTTTTACTCAGTCGATGGGAGCCTCATCGTCCTTTTGCCGATATTCTTTGTGGAACGGGAACGATCGCGATTGAAGCTGCCATGTACGGTCGACACGTGGCACCTGGATTATATCGTTCTTTTAGCGCAGAACATTTCGATTTCCTTGAAGAAGGGATTTTTGAGGAAGTACGAAAAGAAGCACAAAGTAAAGTGCTCCCTAAAAGCGATGTACCGATTCTCGCTTACGATTCCGATCCCCAAGCGATTGAACTTGCACAATACCATGCTCGACAAGCTGGTGTTGAAGATAGTATCACGTTTAATGTGCAAGAAGCGGCTGTCTTCTACCCTAAAATCGACTACGGCTGTCTGATCAGTAACCCGCCATACGGCGAACGTTTAGGGGATGACCAAAGCGTACGCAGCCTTTATCAAGAACTCGGTCAAGTTGCGAAAGTCTTGCCTACATGGTCATTTTTTATCATCACTTCCCATCCGCAATTTGAACGTCTCTTTGGTAAACGTGCTGAAAAGAAACGCAAACTCTACAACGCTCGGATGGAATGTCAATACTATCAATACCTTGGCCCTTTGCCACCTCGTCAAAAGCCTGCGACGCCATAACGGCGCGCAGGCTTTTTCTTACGGGTAGGGTTTAGCGTGTAAATAGCATGGCACCGTCATAGGCAGGAAGCGTTATCATCACCGTATCATGCTCGACGGTGTAAGTTTTTTGTCCATGTAAAGCGTCTTTCAGGACAGTACCGTTTGCGACGAGCGTATGGATCGGAATGGTAATGGTTTTTGAAGGTCCATTATTGATCACAACGACAGCCGTTGCATTGGCAGCTTTAGCACCAAGCGCGTCAGTACCATGACGAATTGTACGCGCGAAAGCAAAGACTGAACCTTTCGCATACAGTTGTTGGTAATTGCCCGATTGCAACACAGGATGATCGTTGCGAATTTTACCGAGTAACGTATAGTGATTGATCAACGTCTGATTCGCATTACCCCAAGGATAGGTGCCTCGATCGAGTGGATCTTTATAACCGATCATCCCCGCCTCATCACCATAATAAATCATGGGAACCCCAACAAAGCCATATTGAAAGTCAGTCACCAGTTCAAGTTTCTGCACACCGATTGCCGTTTGTTTAGCGGTAGGGTGATAAAAATATTGTTGATTCGGTGTCGTCATCGTCGCATCAGGCGCACCTTCTAAAATCGTTAAGATCCGTTCTGTATCATGCGTTCCTAAGAGATTCATTTCAGCATACATGGCCGGTTTCGGAAACTCTTCGAGCATCTGCATAAGTGAAGAGCCGAACGTCTGTGCATTCATCGCATAATTTTGCACGCTTCCATCATTATAATTTCCGGCAAAAAACGAAATGACATCATTACGGAACAGATAATTCATCGTAGAATCCCACGTTGTGCCAGTCATCCAGTCCACACCGTTATCATTGGTAGGATCATTCCAGTCTTCCCCGATAATGATCGCATTCGGATCCGTTTGCTTCACCGCTTTTCGAAAGGCAGACCACCACGCAACACTATAATTACTATTATTGGCAGAATCGAGACGCCATCCCGAAGTGCCCAGGGAAAACCAATAGCGCGCAACAGAATTCGTAGCAGGATTCGTTGGCGCCTTGGGATCATATTTGCCATAGATAAACTGCTGGTAAGAAGGATTGGAGGTATTCGTTAACGGCAAGGTGTCGACACCACTCCAGCCGATATAAGGAGGATTAGCAGCAGGAGACCATTGATACCACGAATAATAGGGTGATTTCACTTTTTTCGGCGATTGATACTGTTGCCACGCACCAATCGATGTAAAATTCCCGTATTTATTAAAGTAGACGCTATCACTACCCGTATCTTCAAAAACACCATCGAGCACCACATGCATATTTTTCGCTTTGGCATCAACGAGCAGTTTCTTGAAAGTCGCTAACGTTCCAAAGCCAGGATCGATTTTAAAGAAATTTGAAGTATCATATTTATGATTAGAAGGTGCTTGAAAAATCGGCGTCAGATACAGCGTAGTAACCCCGAGTTTTTGAAGGTAAGGAAGTTTATCAATAATACCTTGTAGATCGCCGCCAAAAAAGTCGGTACTCCATGAACCATTGCCCCTTGCTTTCAATTCGGCAGCATAATTTTTATCCGATGGATTCGCAACGACATTGGGATCATTCGGTTGGCTATTCCAATGCTTATGAAACTGAATAGGTACAAGCCCTTCTTGCCCATTGGCAAGCGTTCCAATCGCTGTTTGCGTCGAGGGATTTTCATCATTTTTCGGATTGCCATTATAAAAACGATCGGGAAAGATCTCATAGATGATGCCATGATCAAACCAACTTGGCGTCGTAAATGAATTCGCATAGACCGTGATATGATACGGTACGATCATATCAGGCGTCGGTGCACCCGTACCAGGCCCACCATAGCCATTACCATTGTCACCATAGTAGGCGACAGCTTTACCAGCATGCGCGATAAAATTATAAGCGAGAATACCAGGTACTTTTACATCCGCTGCGGGTATCGTACCTTCCCACAACGAATACGAAGAAAGCACATGCTGCGTGCCTACGGCTTGACGCAAGAGCGCATCACTTGCCTTATGCATCAGGATCGTCGCGCTATCATTGATATTGTTATTGACATTTTGAAGAGCAATCGAAGCGGATGTCATCGAAGAAGGACCCAATAGTCGAAGCGTTATCGCTTGTCCTGTTGGATCGGCCCCAAAAGGAGAACGATACAATGCTTGATAGGAATCATGAAATAATTGATTTGAAAGAGCCGTCGATGAGATCGATTTCGCGTAGCTGATTGAAGAAAATGAAGGGAGTGAAGGAAGCAACGTAACGCTTGATGTCGTCATCGCGAGAATGACAGCTAAGGAGAGAGTACGTTTTTTTGACATGCTATAAACCCCTTTAAAAGAATATGAGTAAATCTACCGATTCGATTTCGTGAAAACGTTTGCACTAATTATAACAGATTCGCTTTTCCTTGCACAGCAAACTCTACACTTAATACTTTTTCACAAGAGACTTTTAAGAAAACGTGATTCCAAGTCGCATCGACGTGAATCGATCGTTTATACTCAACATGATACTACGTGATGAAGGGGTTGTCGTATGAAAGCGCCAGTAGCAAAACGAATTGCTTATCGCCATGAACTTCATGGCGACGTACGAGAAGATGATTATGCGTGGTTAACGAATCGTGAAGATCCTGATGTCATCGCCTTACTCGAAGCGGAGAACAACTATTACGACGAGGTGATGCAACCGCTTACCCCGTTTGTCGAAACACTTTATGAAGAGATGGTTGCCCGCGTTCCTGAAGAAGAAAAAGCAGTACCGGTCAAACACGGTGCTTATTATTACTACGTGAGAACGGAAAAAGCGTGGCAATATCCCTTATATGCCCGTAAAAAAGCAGCTTCTCGCGAAGCGTTGATGGATGCCGAGGAAGAAACGCTTTTAAATCTAAATGATCTCGCCAAAGAGGGTGACTATCTCAGCGTCACCGTTATGCGCATTTCGCCGGATCACATGCGACTAGCCTACCTCGAAAATCGAGATGGTACGGATGCCTACACGCTTTACATCAAAGACCTTGCAAGCGGTGAACTTCTCCAAGATTCGATCACGGATATTTTTATCGACGACAGTCTAGCGTGGGATGCAAGCGGTGAAGCACTGTATTACATAACGATCGATGAAGCACAGCGACCGTATCGTCTATGGCGCCATACCATCGGAACTACTGTGCAAACGGATGAACTTCTCTATGAAGAAACAGACACGACCTGTATCCTCGTCCTCAACAAAACACGCAGCGGACGCTTTATCGTCGTGACTTCTGCGACCAAAACATCGAGTGAGGTCTTTTACTTTGATACGGTGCAACCTCAAAAAGGATTGCAGCGATTTGCCGCTCGCAAAGAAAATGTTTTGGTGGAAATCGAACACTGGCAAGATCAATTTCTTATCCTTACGAATGAAAATGCTGTTAATTTTCGACTTGCTGTCTGCCCGATTGATCAAGGTGACCCAATCACCGATCTGATCCATCATGATCCCAAACGTTTTCTTACAGGAGTTTATCCGTTTGCCGATCATCTTCTGCTCACGGGTCGCGAAAACGGACTAACGCAAGTTTGGCTTTTTGAACAGGATTCGCTGCAACCGTTGTCGTTTGATGAGCCGATTTATACCGTTTATGTCGGTCAAAATCGCGCCTATTCTACGGATGAAGTACTTTTGACGTATACTTCCCTTTTGACGCCTCACACAACAATCGCCTACGATTTGCGTTCGAAAAAGAAAGAAATCCTTCAAGTCGCTCCCATTGCAGGTCCTTATGATCAAGCACAGTATGTACAAGAACGCCTTTTTGCTAAAGCGGATGATGGGGTTAGCGTGCCGATGCTTGTCGTCTATCATAAAGATGCCCTTACCCATGGACCTGCACCTTTGATTCTCTATGCCTATGGCTCATACGGCTACAGCATCGATCCGGATTTTGATGCGCAAAGACTTCCTTTGCTCGATCGCGGCGTCATCTATGTCATCGCGCAAATTCGTGGTGGGTCAGAAATGGGGCGTACTTGGTACGAAGACGGTAAATTACTACAAAAACGCAACACGTTTACCGACTATATCGCCGTCGCCAAAGATCTGATCGATTGCGGTTATACCACAGCCAAACAAATGGCCGGTATGGGCGCAAGTGCAGGCGGTCTCCTCATGGGTGCTGTTGCAAATATGGGGGGCGAATATTTTAACGTCCTCATTCCTATGGTTCCCTTTGTCGATGTGGTCACGACGATGCTTGATGCATCCATCCCCCTGACTACGTTAGAATGGGATGAATGGGGAAATCCGGAGGACAAAACGTTTTATGACTATATGAAATCGTACAGTCCTTACGATAATGTGGAGGCTAAAGCGTATCCGCATATGCTCGTGACCACAGGCCTTAACGACCCTCGCGTCGCCTATTTCGAACCGGCAAAATGGGTCGCCAAACTCCGTCGCGATAAAACGGATGATCATACCCTTTTGCTGAAAACGCATATGGGAGCGGGACACTTTGGCTCTTCGGAGCGATTTGCTCATCTGCGTGAAATGGCTGAAATCAGCGCATTCGTCCTGCACCATCTTGGTGTAACGACGAAAGCGTAACAACCTAGCTCATGACGTTTCGTTGACCCCTGCGGTGTCCTCGTTGGTCGTCGCAGGGGTTATGCGCGCGTCTTCTCTTTACATTGCGACTGTTTGATGTTCACCATCAGGTAACCCCGTTATACCAAGAATATCTTGCATATCATAAAATCCTGTTTTGCGTTTATAAAGGAACCGTGCAGCTTCAAGGGCTCCTTCAGCGAACGAAGCACGATCGATCGATTCATGCGTAAGGCGAATCGTTTGATTGGCGAGGCCAAAAATAATCTCATGACGTCCGACAATCCCGCCAGCACGTACCGAACTGACATGCGATTCGACATCGACACCCAGTGTTTTTGCGATGCGCACTGCCGTTCCCGAGATCTCCTTCTTATCGCGAAAATGCTCTTCCACGATTTCAACATCAGCCTGCGGCACAATCGTCTGCAAAAACTGGGCTAACCCGATCAACGCATTCACACCGATCGTGATGTTTGGTGAATGTACGATCGCCGTCTGCGCACTGAGACGTTGCAGTTCGATTAGCTGATCCGGATCATAATTCGAAATCGCAGATACGATTTTGATCCCATTTTCAGCGAATAAAGGATAATACATAACACTACTTTTATTGGAAAAATCGATCAAAACATCAATCGGATGCCGATCGAGAATAACTGACAACGGTGTCTTTGCAAGACTGAAGATTGGCGCCTCACGCTCGTTGAGTCCAAAAATCTCGCTGGCAAAACGACCGTGATGTTCCTCGTTTTTTTTCACGACAAAACGCAATTCTACGGAGCTTTCTTGTAGTAAATGTTTGGAAACCATCTTCCCTGTTCTCCCAAATCCAAGAAGACCTACTTTCATTTCAAAATCCCTCCTATTATAAACATGCAAAAGCAAACAGGCGATCCTGTTTATTGAAAATGGAATAGAGTTCGGTGAATTTGGCAAGATGAAAGGAATACAGCGACGTCTGTATCCGCCTACGAGGTTAGCTGTCGGATTCGGCATCATTACAACGATGCCTATGATGCCTATCGGGCGATATGCATCAATTCACCCCAAAATTGCTTGGGTCCCCCGTTCCAACATTGGATTCGGCCTGTTCTTCCGCGCTGCAGAAGATAGTTTCATGCTAACACGTTTTAAGAATACGTGCAACTTAGCCAATTTTTTACTACGCTTAAGATAGGTTTAAGATTGTTCCTGTACGATGGGGCATCATGGAGGTGTATGTGCTATTTTAGAAAATAAGGAAATCGAAAATCATAACTTGCAATTTCAACAACAAGATGTTCCAACGAATTTAAAAGCATTTGCTACCTTGTTCCCTAACGCTACATTAGCCTGCAGTTTTGGTCCTGAAGATATGGTTATCGTCGATATGCTCCATGAGCATGCGGTTCAACTTCCCGTATTTTACCTCGACACGAATCTCTTGTTCGCCGAAACGTATGGACTTCGCGATCTTACGATCGCCAGATATCCGAGATTGACGTTCCATCAAGTACTTCCTGCCATCACCTTGCAAGAACAAGAAGCGCAAAAGGGAGCAAATCTTTGGGAATCAGCGCCTGACGCTTGTTGCGCCATTCGCAAAGTACTGCCACTTGAAACACACTTAAAAGGTTTTGACGGATGGATAACGGGCATTCGTCGGCAACAATCACCAACTCGTAAAGATGCACAAATCCTAGAATATGATCAACGCTTTGGTCTTTATAAGTTAAATCCCCTCGCCTTTTGGTCCGAGGAGGAAGTATGGGATTATATCAAAACACATAACGTTCCCTACAATCCCCTTCACGATCATGGCTATCCGAGCATCGGGTGCGCGCCTTGTACCCGTCCTGTAAAAGAGGGCGAAGATCCACGCGCTGGCCGTTGGGCAGGATTTGCCAAGACGGAATGCGGATTACATCAGGAGGTTACTTCATGAGTAAGACGACAAGCATCCCACACGGCGGCCGTTTGGTCGATCTAACTGTCTCACCAGATTTGTTGCCTGAAATGATTCAAGAAGCTGAACAATTGCCTGTGATTCGCATCAGCGATTTCACACGAAGTGATGTGGAAATGATCGGTATCGGTGCCTTCTCACCACTCAACGGGTTTATGCTTGAAAAAGATTATCTTCGCGTTCTCAAAGAAATGCGCCTTGACAATAGCTTGATCTGGTCGCTTCCCGTCACGTTACCAATCACGACCGAACAAGCGAAAGCACTGGCTTCAGTGCCAAAAGTAGCGCTCGTGGGTGAAGATGACGGTATCATCTATGCCACGATGTCGATCAAAGAAATGTATGCTTATGATGCGATGCAAGAAGCGCAAGCTGTTTTTCAAACGACGGATGAGGATCACCCTGGTGTTAAGCGTTTACTCGCACAAGGCAATGTGTATGTTGCAGGTCCTATCACGTTATTACAGCGAAAAATCGATCCTACCTTTGCTGATCTCGATCGGACACCCAAAGAATTGCGCGAATTGTTTCAAGAAAAAGGTTATGCTACCGTCGTTGGTTTTCAAACCCGAAATCCGATTCATCGCGCGCATGAATACATCCAAAAGACGGCGCTTGAAACGGTCGATGCGCTTTTATTACATCCTTTGATCGGAGCCACAAAAGCGGACGATATCCCGGCTGACGTTCGCATTAAAAGTTATCGCGTTTTACTGGAAAACTACTATCCGAAAAATCGCACGGTACTGTCATCTTTTCCAGCTTCCATGCGCTATGCTGGTCCTCGCGAAGCGATTTTTCATGCGCTTATTCGCAAAAACTACGGCTGCACGCATTTTATCGTCGGACGCGATCATGCTGGCGTAGGCAGTTACTATGGAACGTACGACGCACAACGCATCTTTGACCAGTTTGATAAAACGGAACTCGGCATTCTTCCCCTCTTTTTTGAAAATAGTTTTTACTGCACCAAATGCGACGGTATGGCATCCGAAAAAACCTGTCCACATGACGATGAAGCGCGCATCACGCTGTCAGGCACCAAGGTAAGAGCAATTTTGCGAAGTGGTGAAAAACCTTCTCCCAAATTTTCTCGGCCAGAAGTGGCACAAATATTGGTCGAAGGTCTTCACCAAAATTGATCATCAAAAACTATTTCGCGTCAAACCTATTAGAATGACCATCCGTGCGGTAATGCGCACCGATACTTTGTGGACGTTTTGACGCTGCCTCTAAAATAAACAAGGCAGCAAGGACTGGACGTTGTAAGGGATACGCTTTTGCATAACGTTGCATACGTTGCAGTCCTTGCCTTAATCCCCCCGCATCGCGAGATATTCCCGCACTTTCCCACAAAATCGTTTGCACTTCTTTTTGCAGATCGGCACGATTGGCTTCAAACAAACAAGGTGCTTTCGCCTTTGCAAAATCCATTTCATCGAGATCTTCACCAGGTTGTTGCTGTACCTTTTGCGCAAGCAATTTTGCCATCACGAGACATTCAAGCAGTGAATTACTCGCTAAGCGGTTGGCGCCATGAACACCGGTCGATGCAACTTCACCAAGCGCATAGAGGCGCGCTACCGATGTTGTGCCATCAAGCGTCGCCTCAATGCCCCCCATCATAAAGTGGGCTGCCGGAGCAATGGGAATCGCAACATGAGGCACATCGAGGTTCACAGAACGACAAGTCGCTGCAATCGTCGGAAAGCGTCTTTCAAAATCGGAAATTGCACTAACATCGAGATAAACTTGATCGCCTTGGCGCATATGACGATCGATTGCTCTGGCAACCACATCGCGCGGTTCCAGATCACCAAGCGCGTAATCACGCATAATCGCTTCCCCACGCTGGTTAAGCAATCTTCCTCCTGCGCCGCGAACCGCTTCCGAAATCAAAAAGGGACGAAATCCTTCCACATAAAGTGTCGTTGGGTGAAACTGGACAAATTCGAGATGCCGAAGTCGTGCACCGACCGATTGCGCTAATAACAAGCCATCACCCGTTGCACCTTCTGGATTACTCGTTCTTGCATACAGTTGACCTGCGCCACCCGTTGCAAGAATCACCGCCTTTTTCGCAAAAATCGTCACGTCACTTTCGCGATGATCATCATGCGTATGAACACCTATTGCGCCAACAGCGCCTTTTGTTTCATGCCAAAGCAGACCGCGAATATCCACATCGTAAAGCGTCGTGATCGCTTGCGTTTTCACGATTGCCTCCGTCAACGTCTTCATGACATAAGCACCCGTTGCATCCCCACCAGCATGAAGAACGCGCGGTTTGGCATGAGCGCCTTCAAGACCGAGTGATAACGTCTGATCAGCATTACGTTCAAACGGTACGCCTTGATGAAGTAAAAAATCGATGACCGAAGGCCCTTCTTGCGTCAGTTGCTTTACCGTTTCTTCATCACAGAGTCCTGCGCCAGCAAAGAGCGTATCTTTGGCATGCAAAGCGGGCGAATCACCACTACCCACGGCTGCCGCAATGCCACCTTGCGCAGCCCAAGAATTCGAATCCTGGGGTTTTCCTTTGCCGACGATCATCACAGTATGGTCTTTCGCGAGCAATAATGCGGCAGCACTTCCCGCCAACCCTGTTCCAATGACGACATAATCGGTGACATAAGTTGTCATCGCAGAACACCTCATTCAAAGAGAATATCTAATCCTACGTCCACGCTTCTTGCTGCATGCGTTAAAGCACCCATCGAGATATAATCCACACCCGTCTGTGCAACTGCCGGTAAGCGATCGAGCGTCATATTGCCTGAAGCTTCAAGTGGTATTTTTCCCTTCGTTAAAGATACCGCTTCACGCATCGCTTCAAGCGACATATTATCCAACAAGATCATATCGACATCCGTGACAATCGCTTCTTTAAGTTGTTCAATCGTATCGACTTCAACTTCGATTCTCGTCGAGATACTCGTCGCCTGTCTCGCTCGCGCAATCGCTTGTGTAACACTGCCACATAAAGCAATATGGTTATCTTTGATCAGGATCATATCATCGAGCGCATAGCGATGATTCCATCCCCCGCCAGCTTTAACCGCATCTTTCTCGAGCATGCGCCAACCTGGCGTCGTTTTTCTTGTATCGAGTAGACGCGTTTTGGTATGCGCAATCGAACGCACGGCATGATGGGTCAACGTAGCAATCCCCGATAATCGCGCCACAAAATTCAGCGCTGTTCGCTCTACCGTCACGATATCTCGTGCATTGCCTTCAAGGAGAGCCACTTGATTTTTTCCTGCTTGAACAAACTCGCCATCTTGATGATAATACGTGATGGTAACGTTCGAACCATATGTGCGAAAAACAGCCTCAATGACGGGAAGCCCAGCAAGCACCGCTTCTTCTTTAACAAGCACTGTCGCTTGCGCTTGTAAAGCAGGATCGAGCATCGCTTGTGCCGTGAAATCGCCGCGGCCGATATCTTCATCGAGAGCAATCTGAAATAATGTGCGAACAGTCGGTGAGAAATACAAAGCACAAACCCCTTTCAGCGATTCCGAACTCAGCTACGACAAGAAGTTTACCGTATGCGTAGACATATGTATATACAGCTTGGAAAAAAGTCGCAATAAACCTTGACGCTTCGTGTTTCACAAGGTATAACAAAGACTGTATATACACTTGAAAAGCAAATAAGCAGGTTCCTTGGAGAGGGGTTCTTTTTGGTGGCAATCGATCTCAAGCAAGCGCTTATCGATGAAATTATCATGTTAAAGAAACAACGCAATGCCATTATTCTTGCGCACAATTATGAACTCCCAGAAATTCAAGATATCGCTGACGTTCTTGGCGATTCTCTCGCACTCGCACGTACCGCGGCAAAAACGGATGCTGATGTCATCGCCTTTTGTGGCGTGCATTTCATGGCAGAAACGGCCGCTATTCTTAATCCAAACAAAAAAGTTTTGCTCCCAGACCTTGATGCAGGATGTTCACTCGCTGATTCGATCACGGCAGAACAATTACGCGCATGGAAAGAGGAGCATCCTGGTGCCTTCGTCGTCGCCTATGTCAATACAACAGCCGAAGTGAAAGCACTGAGTGATTATTGCTGCACATCCGCCAATGCGGTTGATGTGGTGAACGCGATCCCTGCCGAAAATGAAGTCCTTTTTTTACCCGATATGTTTTTAGGTGCTTATGTGAAAAGAATGACAGGTCGCGAAAATATGCAAATTTGGATGGGCGAATGTCATGTTCACGCCGGCATCGCACCGACCGACGTGGAATCGATCATGCAAGAACATCCTGATGCCGAACTGTTGATCCACCCTGAATGCGGCTGTTCCACCTCGAGTTTATACATGCTCGCCGAGAACGCATTACCTGATGATCGTACCCATATCCTTTCCACAGGCGGTATGCTAAAATATGTGGAAGAAACGCCAAATCGTGAGTTTATCGTAGCGACGGAGACGGGCATCATTCATCAAATGCAAAAAAACAACCCAAACAAAACCTTCCACGCTGCTAATCGGACGGCCATCTGCCCTTTCATGAAGATGATCACCTTAGAGAAATTGCGTGATGCCTTAAAATACGATCGCTATGTGATCGAAGTCTCTGAAGAATTGCGTGAAAAGGCACTAAAACCGATTGAACGGATGATCGCCATCGGATAAGCCTCACGAAAAATCGCTTGGAGAGGATTTTTCCCATGCTTATCGTCCAACAAGTTTCAAGAACGTTTGGCAAGCAAGAAGCGGTCAAAGATCTCACCTTCTCCTTACAAGAAGGCGAGATCTTTGGTTTGTTAGGCCCCAATGGCGCCGGTAAAACCACGACGATCAAGATGATCACCGGCATGCTGCGGTTGAGTTCAGGACAAATCACGCTTGACGGCGTCGACATCGAGAAAGATCCGGTGAACGTCAAACAACAAATCGGTTACGTACCCGATCGTCCTGTCGTCTTTGATCGGTTGACCGGACGCGAATTCATTGATTTTATGGGGAAATTACACCAAGTCCGCGATGCCTTCTCACAGGTCATTCCTTACGCCAAGTTGTTTGAGATGGACGATTTGATCGATCGTCCGATCAAAGGATATTCGCATGGCAATAAACAAAAAATCGTCGTGCTTTCCCAGATCAGTTTCTCGCCAAAGTTACTCATCCTCGATGAGCCAACCGTCGGTCTTGATCCGAAAAGCGCCAAAACTTTGCGTGTGGTATCAACAGTTGCCTGATAATATAGTCAAACATCATCATTCACTGTTGTTGGGCTGACCTTTTTCTCACGCAAATGCGTGGAAGGGCTTGAGAACGGGACCCTTATCGGCGTGTACGCTTCGCTCATTTCGGTAAACCGTTATCCCAAGAGAAGTGTTCAGGCTCCACTCGTACCACACGAGCACTACCAGACAGCCACTGACTGAATAGTAGACCTACGCTGAATTAGGCGATCGCCTGCGCAGGTTTTGGT
>JABEUY010000022.1 GCA_013044175.1 Bacilli bacterium | reverse complement strand
CCATCTTGATGAAGTTCAGATGATTCTTGGTCAGTCACGCGAAATCTTAGCGATTTCTCTTGACCCTGAATTGGAAACAATCGTACAAATTGCGCGGGTCCCCTCGCACCACAAAACTGCCTTAATCTGTCGAAGTGAAAACTTCGCTTATAAGGTGAAAATGGCTTTGATGGAAGCAGGTCTCGATGAACTCGACTTGTCCCTTTCGACGACAACAGATAGCAATGAGCTTCGTCAAATCGTCGATGGCGCTGATACGCTTGTCGTATCACCGGGTAGACGAAAAGAAATCGAGTCATACTGCAAGCATCGACAAGAGATTATCGATTTTGTTTTTAAACCAGATGCAGCTTCTGTCAATCTTTTACGTGCTGCCCTGGCCGAAGTGCGACACCACTGAACATAATCTAGTGCAATGGGCACTAGGAGGAGTGAACTGAACATGTTGCAAGAATTATCTTGGAAAGTCGGCGGCCAACAAGGTGAAGGTATCGATTCGACCGGTAAAACGTTCGCGACATCACTTAACCGCATGGGCTACTTCATTTATTCTTACCGTCATTTTTCATCCCGGATCAAAGGCGGTCACACGAACGATAAAGTTCGCATCAGTAACGTAGCACGACATGCAAGCGCAGATACGCTCGACATCCTCGTCGCTTTCGATCAGGAAACGATCACGTTAAATGCGCGTGAACTCCGCGAGAACGGTATCGTCATCGCTGATGCCAAATTCAATCCGACATTGCCGGAAGGTTTAGCAGCCGGCGTGCAACTGTTTAGCATACCGATTACGAAAATCGCTGAAGAGAACGGCGCAGCGATTATGAAAAACATGGTTGCCCTTGGTGCAACGAGTTATGTTATAGGCATGAAGCCCGATTTTTGTGAACCTGTTATTTCCAGTATGTTTGCTCGTAAGAGTCAAAAGATCGTCGATCAAAATATGGCTGCTGTCAACGCTGGCTATGAAGCGATTGCCGCTTCAGGTGTAGACTTCACAGCTTTTCATCTTGCTCCAGCTGCAACAGTCGATCACCTGCTCATGACAGGTAATGATGCTGTCAGCCTCGGCGCTTTAGCTGCAGGCGCTCGCGTTATGCCCGCGTATCCGATCACACCAGCTTCCGATGTGATGGAATATCTCATTAAAAAATTCCCGCAAGTCGGCGGTGTCGTCATCCAAACCGAAGACGAAATTGCTGCTCTCAATATGACGATCGGCGCCTCCTTTGGTGGTGCTCGCGCATTAACTTCAACCTCAGGACCTGGGCTTGCCTTGATGATGGAAGCGCTTGGCCTTGCCGGAATGACAGAAACACCTGTCGTCATCATCGACGCACAACGTGGCGGTCCTTCCACTGGTCTCCCTACCAAACATGAGCAAAGCGATATGTACGCTGCGCTTTTTGGTAATCACGGTGAAATCCCGAAAGTCGTCTTGACACCAGGCAATGCAGAAGAATGTTTTTATGCGACGGTTGATGCGTTTAACTATGCTGACCAATACCAATGTCCTGCGATTTTGATGACCGATCTCGCCTTATCGTTAGCCAATCAAACCGTTCCAGAATTCTCCCTCGATAACGTGACGATCAATCGCGGTAAATTAGCGACCGACGAACAATTGGCACAAACCGAACCAGGGAAATTGTTCAAACGCTATGAATTGACGGAAGACGGAATCTCCCCACGTGTCTTCCCAGGCCAAAAAGGTGGTCTTCACCACGTCACAGGTGTCGAACATAGTGAAGTCGGACGTCCAAATGAAGGACAAGCTAACCACACTCAAATGATGGATAAGCGACTCAACAAATTCAAAGGCTTTGAACTGCCTAACAGCGTGTCCTATTCGGGTAATGCTAATCCTGAGATCCTTGTCGTCGGCGTAGGCTCTTCGATGGGTCCGATCTCGGAAGCGATTGAACGCCTTCTTGCCGAAGGTAAAAACGTAGCACATGCGCAAGTTAAAGTCATTTCCCCATTTCCTGAAAAAACATTGCAAAACTACATGGACAGTTCGAAAAAAGTTGTTGTCATCGAATCGAATGGTACTGGTCAGCTTTATCACCTGATGAACTTCTTTGGCTTATCGCATAATACGCTTATCAGCCATACTAAGTATGATGGCACACCATTTTTACCTGGTGAATTAGTCGACTACCTGAAAGGATTGATGTAAGCATGGCAACCGTAAAAGAATTTCGCAACGACGTACGCCCAAACTGGTGCCCTGGATGCGGTGACTTCGCCGTGCAAGCATCGATTCAAAAAGCGCTTGGCAATTTAAATCTCGAACCAGAAAATGTTGCGCTCATCTCTGGGATCGGTTGTTCTGGACGGATTTCAGGTTATGTGAATGCGTATGGTTTTCATAGTGTTCATGGTCGTTCCCTTCCTGTCGCACAAGGCGTCAAACTCGCCAACCGCAATTTGACCGTTCTTGCTGCTGGTGGTGATGGCGATGGATTCGGTATCGGCCTCGGCCATTTCATGCATGCGGTTCGCCGTAACATGGATATCACGTATATCGTGATGGATAATCAGATTTATGGTTTAACCAAAGGCCAGCATTCTCCAACGAGTTCCTTTGGTTTTAAAGCAAAAACAACGCCGGCAGGTAACATCGAAAATGCGCTTAGCCCGCTTCATATCGCACTTTCTGCTGGTATCACCTACCTTGCTCAAGGTTTTTCGAGTGATGTCAATCAATTGACTTCCTTAATTGAACAAGGAATTCAACACAAAGGTTTTTCACTCATCAACGTCTTTAGCCCTTGTGTCACGTACAATAAAATCAATACGTACGAATGGTACAAAGAGCATATCGTGAACCTCGAATTATCTGAAGGTTATAATGCGAGCGATCGAAATGCTGCCATCGCTAAAGTGATTGAAACCGATGGCCTTTGCACTGGTCTGATCTATCAAAACAAAGAAAAGCCAGCTTATGAAGATCTGATTGCGCATTATCCGCAAGAAGAATACATCAAGCAAGATCTTCACCTTGATCCTGCGATCTTCGAAAAAGCGATGCGCGAATTCGCCTAATCATGATAAAAAAGCTTGCTGATCCTCTGGTCAGCAAGCTTTTTTCAACGAGCCACGAGGTTATGAAGTTGGCGTAGCACCGACAAAACTATATAGAATCGTCTTAGCCGAAGTTTTTTCAGCATCAGGTACATAAAGTTCGACACGAATCGAGCCGCCTGAAGGCATATTCGCTACAATGCCACGATCTTGATACGAGGAATTCGGATTACTAATCGAGAAATACGCACTTTGTCCTTGAACGATCCAAGAAGCTGAGTTAGCTTGAACCGTATTTACATTATTATAAAATCCGGTAAGATCTCGCGATGTCGTTTGAATCGTTTCACGCAAAATTTGTGAAGCATCAGCAGGATTACTCATCGAAACGACTGTTCCATCTGAAAGCGAGGTAACCGAGTCAAGAACCCACCCACTTGGCACTTGTACCGTTTGAATGGATGGAGAAATTGCAATAAAGGAAGCCGGTGGCTGTGAAGTTGACACTTGTCGAGCAATTAAAGTGATATTGTTAGCGCTCGCGGAGGTAGACGAAGATGTACTATTCGATTTTGAACTAGACGAAGCAGAACTTTTACTTTTGCCACTTGTCGAACTCGAAGTCCCACTAGGTTTCGTGGACGATGATGAAGACGAATTGGTCGATGTTCCGGTGCCACTGGATGAATTGCCGGAACTCGTACCACTACCGCTATTTTGTACAATCGGTTGAGTGACAGGGGTACCGCCTGAAGAACTTCCAGAAGAAGAAGTCCCACATCCAAAAAGCGTAAAACTTAAAACAAAGACAACCCCCAATGAAGTTGAGTACACCCATTTTTGTTTCATGGTATAACACATCCTTAGAAGTACAACTCAAAATACTCTATAATAACTATAACATGTTGTTCGCAGAAAGGTGATAGAATTGGTCGATAATTGGAAAAACGTCAAGCTTCGTGCGGAAAGTGAATTGCTTCGAAAGGAGAATTATGTGTACCGCGTTGAGGGAGTTGAATACGCCATCGAACTTTTTGAAACGATCGAGGGAAAATTCTACGCGATTGGCCTACCCACAGATCCAACAAAACTCATCATCTATGGAAGTTCTGTCGTCGATGGTGCTAAAATTGCACTTCAACAAACGATACAAAAAATCGATCGTGATCATTTCATGATGGAAATCAAGCATATTGGCGAAGACAACCGTCCTGACGAAGATATCGCTGATTGATCAGCTCATCGTCGTTTTGGACGGTATCTTATAAAATAGCAGCGGCGATCTGATTCACAACAAACCCCAAAACAATGCCAAGTATGGCTCCCATAACGACTTCGCTAGGTTGATGACCTAGCATTTCTTTTAATTTTTTTTGATAAATATCTTGCCGTAACGTCGAAGCAGGATGTTGAATAAAATTGCCGATTTTTTCTTCCAACTGATTGATAGCAATCGCTTGTTCACCCGCATGACGGCGAATCCCAGCTGCATCATACATCACAACGACGGCAAAAACCACGGAAGCGCCAAATAGCATAGAACTCATACCCGAACGTAATCCTACGACGGTTGCCAGCGAAGTAACAGCGGCAGAATGCGAACTAGGCATACCACCAGTAGAAAACATCTTAGAGACATCCCATTTTCGTTCAGACCAATAATAGATCGGCACTTTTACCCCTTGTGCGATCAACACAGAAAGTAAGGAAGCCGTTAATGCCGGGTTATAAAAAACACGGCTTAACACAGCGAACAACAAAATCGATACCCCCT
>JABEUY010000132.1 GCA_013044175.1 Bacilli bacterium | reverse complement strand
TGTTTCGATCCAAAATAACCGCGTGCGAGCTTTAAAATCTTTTTATGACGACGGCGAGTCACGATGCCGCCTTTAACTCTTGCCATGAGTAATCCTCCTAACCGTTACAAAGCGATCCTTTGTGATCGCTACGAGCTTGGTTCGTAATCTTATAGATAAGTAAGCAGTTGTTTGATGCGCTTTGCATCGGAATTGGAAACGATCGACGCATGACGGAGTTGACGTTTTCTCTTTGGCGTCTTCGAAACAAAAAGGTGACTGGTGAACGCATGACTGCGTTTGATTTTGCCTGTTCCAGTCTTTTTAAAGCGCTTTGCGGCGCCACGGTGCGTTTTCATCTTCGGCATTGCTTGTAACCTCCACAATAATTCCTACGTTCAAGACGTCTTTTCTGCGCTATGACGAGGATTTAAGATGATGATCATGCTACGACCTTCTAGACGCGGAGCGCGTTCTAAAATGCCATACGGTTCTAATTCTTGGGCTAACTTTTCGAGAACAGCTTGCCCGATTCCTGGATGTGTGATCTCACGACCGCGAAAACGCACTGCTGCTTTGACTTTGTCGCCTTCTTGGAGGAACTTCGTCGCTGCTTTAACCTTGGTCTGAAAATCGTGTTCTTCGATATTCGGCGTCATGCGAATCTCTTTGATTTCGATGACTTTCTGGTTTTTGCGCGCTTCTTTTTCCTTCTTACTTTGCTCGTACTTGAACTTTCCATAGTCCATGATACGGCAAACAGGTGGTTTCGCTGTCGGTGCGACATTCACCAGATCGAGTTCTTTCTCAGTAGCGATGCGAAGGGCTTCACGAAGACTGACGATCCCAAGTTGTCCTCCGACTTCGTCGATAAGACGAACTTCACGGGCTCGAATCGTCTCGTTCACTTGAACTTCTTCCTTGCTAATCGATCGACACCTCCTGCGTGTATCTTGCTTAAGCATAATAAGGCGGAAGTGCTCACACACTCCCGCCATCCATGTCGATATCCATAGTAAGCCAATCGGTAAATTGACGACCATGCGATGCCAGTAGACGGATCGATAGGTGAGAAGCGGGATGCTTCTGCTTTATGCCATACAGCTTACTTAGTATAGCGGATCTTACGCGATGAAGCAAGACCTAACTCAACTTTTAGGCTTTCGCCGTAATTTCCTCTTGCAATTTGGCCAAAAATTCTTCGAGTTTCATCACACCGAGATCGCCTTGTGTGCGATGGCGCACCGAAACGGTTCCTTCTTCCTGTTCTTTGCCACCGATAACCAACATATAAGGGACTTTTTCCATTTGTGCAGCGCGGATTTTGTAACCGATTTTTTCACTGCGACCATCCGCTTCAGCACGCAGACCCAACAATTTAAAACGTTCTTTTAGTGACTCGACGTATTCGCTTTGCGCTTGCGTTACCGAAAGGAAACGAACTTGCACAGGTGCTAACCAAAGCGGGAAGGCACCTTTGTAATTTTCGATCAAAAACGCCACCATGCGCTCCATCGTGCTGACGATCCCGCGATGGATAACGACTGGACGATGCATTTTCCCATCTTCGCCGACGTACTCCAGTTCAAAGCGATTGGGCAAATGGAAATCCAATTGCACGGTCGAAAGCGTTTCTTCCTTGCCAAGCGCCGTTTTTACCTGCACATCCAGCTTCGGACCATAAAAAGCAGCTTCTCCTTTCGCTTCGACAAACGGCAGATCGAGTTCCACTAAGACACTACGTAACATGTCTTCGGCCAAGTTCCACATCTCATCATTATCGACATACTTCTCGGTGTTTTCCTTATCGCGAAGTGATAAACGATAAGAGAAATCTTCGATATGAAAATCTTTGTAGACGCGTTCCACAAGATGCACGACACGCTTAAATTCTTCTTTAATCTGCTCAGGTGTGCAGAAGATGTGAGCATCGTTTAGCGTCATCGCACGCACGCGTTGAAGTCCAGCTAATGTACCGGACATCTCAAAACGATGCATGGTGCCAAGTTCAGCCACACGAAGAGGAAGATCACGGTAACTACGCATATCCGATTTGTAAATCATCATATGATGAGGGCAATTCATCGGGCGTAAGACAAGTTCTTCATTATCCATCTGCATCGGCGGAAACATATCTTCATGGTAATGTTCCCAGTGACCGCTGATCTTGTACAATTCCACACTGCCAAGTACTGGTGTATAGACATGTTCATAGCCAAGACTTTCTTCAAGATCGACGATGTACCGTTCGATTGCCCGACGAACCTTTGCACCATTGGGTAACCATAAAGGAAGTCCCGGCCCGACTTCTTTGGTTAACGTAAATAACTTTTGCTCTTTACCAATCTTACGGTGGTCACGTTCTTTCATCTCTTCAAGCAACTTCAAATAATCATCAAGCTCTGCTTGTTTAACAAACGCCGTCGCATAGATACGCGTTAACTGTTCGCGTTTCGCATCGCCACGCCAGTAAGCACCGGCGAGGTTTAAGAGCTTAAAGACTTTGATTTTACCGGTAGAAGGAAGGTGCGGTCCGCGACAAAGATCGGTAAATTCACCTTGTTCATAGATGGTGATTGTTTCGTGCTCAGGAAGATCTTGAATGATCTCGACTTTAAAGCGATCTTCACGCGCTGCAAAAAACGCTATCGCTTCATCGCGGTTCATCACGACACGACGAATCGGAAGATCTTCTTTGACGATTTTCTTCATTTGCGCTTCGATCGCTTCAAACTGCTCTGGTGTGAACACATGATCAGCAAAATCATAGTAAAAACCGTCATCGATCACGGGTCCGATCGCAAACTTAGTTCCTGGGTATAATCGTGCTACCGCCTGTGCCATCAAATGCGCTGAGCTATGGCGCAATACTTCAAGACCTTCTGCATCTTTAAGCGTGATGATTTCAAGTTGAGCTTCATCGGGAACTTCCCGACTAAGATCAACGACTTTTCCGTCAATCTTGCCAGCAACTGCTTCGCGAAATAACCCCGCACTGATACTTTGAGCTACGTCCGCGATCGTCACGCCAGCATCAAAGTGTTTGATCGAACCGTCTTTGAGATGTACTGCCACTTGGCCACTTGCCATGATTGTTTTCCCCTTTCCATCTAACAACGCCAAAAACGCCTTCATCCCTAAAAGGGACGAAGGCGCCATACGCATCCGTGGTTCCACCCAACTTCATTGACGAAAAAGAAGCTTTTTCGTCAATCTCCACATCGCTTAACGCGCGATCCACGTCTTAGCCTAACCGAAAGGCTCGGTAAGAAGCTCCTGAGTGGTAAGCGATCATCGATGGTCATAGGTGCACTTTCAGCGACTGCGTGCATCCCTCTCTGGATGAATCCCATGATCCTCATGTCTCATTCAACGCAACATGTATAGTTGACATTGTAAAACAAGCGCACATAACTGTCAATCAAGCCCGCAAAAGAGTCGTTGCCGTATCCTCGCAGAAATCGACCGTTTTTACCTTGCGAATCGAACTTACCATCGCGAAAACCGCGACACCAAACAAAACGATAACCGCTAGGAAAAAGCCGACACCTAGAGAATGAAGATTGTGAATCGGTATACCCGTGATGATCGACCATGAATCAATTGGTAACACCTGTTCAAGAAGACCTACGATCACGAAAGCTAGCCCGCCATACGTAAGAATCATTCCCGATACTCTTCTCGCCACATAGGGTAAAGCGCATGAAGGAAGGTGGAGTTTGGAGAAAAACCAACCGATGAACGCACCGAGCACCACTTGCATCACCATCGTACCAAGGCCAAAGAACAGCCCAGGTAAAAAGCCGACATACGCAGAAGGCATCATCGGTGCGAGCACCGTATAGACGATCGTCGCAAAGGCACCAGTTCCCCATCCGGCGACAAACCCATGCAACAAGGCGAGTTTCACAGGGGATTGTCGAGGATAGACTGCATCGTGTTCGTCAGGCAAGCGAAGCAAAGCTCGCATGCCCTTCTCAAGAAAGCCAAGAAAATGCAGATGATCGCCAAGGCGAAGGATATAAGCGCCAGATACCGCCATCAAAGCACCGACAACGACATAGATCCATCCTTCATACTTCGTCAAAACAAGGATACTCGAAAGAATGAGAAAAGCGAGTTCCGAGGCGATTGCCCTTTGCAAGGTAAAGGCGAGTGAAAACAGAAAACCTGCTTTCATTCCGCCTTTCGTACTGTAACTACCAATCGAATAGCTAAAAGTTATCGGCCACGTATGCTCATCCGGTGTTACACCATGCACAATACCTAACAAAAATGCGGTGATCAACGCCATGAGAATCGACATGTGCGATGTAGGGTTCCATAGATTGATCATGATACTCTCCCTCTAAAATCAAAATGATTACGATTTAGTATAGGGAGAGTATAGCATACGATTTTCGTGACGTAAAGAGTAATGATTACGAATAACGAGTTTCAACCCGTTCTCTTCGTGCAACACCCGTTGCAACCGCTGCTTCCACCACCGCTTGGCTCACGGCTTTAGTCACTTTTTGGTTAAAAACACTCGGTACGATGTAGTGTTCATTTAACTCTTCATCCGATACAATCCCCGCGATGGCTCTTGCTGCTGCAAGTTTCATTTCCTCGTTGATCAAACGGGCACGACAATCAAAGACGCCACGAAACATACCAGGAAAACACAGTACATTATTAATTTGATTCGGATAATCCGACCGACCGGTCGCTAGAATGCGAACATACGGTTCAGCCTCAGCAGGGTCGATCTCCGGTGTTGGATTCGCCATCGCAAAGACGATCGGATCTTTTGCCATTTTACGCAAGTGTTCCACTTTGAGAACACCGGGACCTGACAGCCCGATGAACACATCGGCACCTTCAATCGCTGCCATCAAATCGCCATCGATTTCATAAGGGTTCGTTCGACTCGCATAATCATTCCAAACTTCATTGTCATACGTTTTCGTGCGTACAATCGTGCCATGACGATCGACGCCAATCACGTTTTTAGCACCCGCTGATAATAAGATGTCCGAACATGCGACGCCTGCAGCACCAATGCCAGTCAATACCACTTTCACATCTTCTATGTTTTTGCCGACAACTTTTAAGGCATTGATCAAACTCGCTAAAAGTACAACCGCCGTCCCGTGTTGATCATCGTGAAAAACCGGAATATCTAATTCATCTTGCAGACGTTTTTCAATCTCAAAACAACGTGGTGCTGAGATATCTTCAAGATTGATTCCGCCAAAAACGGGCGAGAGCGCTTTAACAGTTCGCACGATTTCGTCTGTATCGGTCGTATCAAGACAGATCGGGAATGCATCGACGTTCGCAAATTGCTTAAAAAGCATCGCTTTCCCTTCCATGACGGGCATCGCAGCTTTTGGTCCGATATTGCCAAGGCCAAGCACCGCTGTGCCATCGGTGACGATCGCCACGGTGTTACGTTTGATCGTCAATTGAAACGCCTTTTGCGGATCCTCTTGAATCGCTAAGCACACGCGAGCGACATCTGGCGTATAGACGCGAGATAAGTCGTCACGATTTTTTACCGGCGCTTTCACTTGAACTTGAATTTTACCGCCGAGATGCAAAAGAAACGTGCGATCGGAGACATTGACCACGCGCACGCCATCGATTTTACCAAGCGCCTCAACGATCACTTGACCAGCGAGCGCATCAACGGCATGAATCGTGATATCGCGTGTCGACGACTCATGCGATGAGGCGATCACGTCAACACCAACAATATCACCACCGCCATCTTCGATCGCTCTTGCGATGCGTAAAAAACCGCCTGGCGAATTATCTAATTCTAAGCGCAAAATAATGCTAATACCTGCCGTTCCGATCAACAACGACGCCCCCTATAAAAAATAAATCCCTCTATGGATGAGTACACCCCAACCATAGAGGAAATTGCGAGCTTTCGCAACTTAAATCACGATTATTTACTGACGATGTGAATCGGTGAGCCTAACGCGACTTCTGCGGCTTCCATGACCATCTCACCAAGAGTGGGATGCGCATGAATCGTGAGCGCAACATCATCAAGCGATGCGCACAATTCGACAGCTAGCGCCAATTCAGCGATCAGATTGGAAGCTTCCGATCCGATCACTTGGGCACCGACGACAACGCCAGTCTTTTTATCGGCGATTACTTTGACGAATCCTTCATCCGCCAATAACGAAACCGCGCGACCATTCGCACCATAAGGGAAACGGCCAACGGTGATCTCCCCGTATTTTTCTTTCGCTTCTTGTTCCATCAAGCCGACAGAAGCGATTTCCGGGTCACAAAAGACGACGGCAGGAATGGCACGATAGTCGATGATGCTTGGATGACCCGCGATCGCTTCAGCAGCGACTTTGCCTTCGTACGAAGCTTTATGCGCAAGGGCGGGACCCTTGACGATATCGCCGATCGCATAGATCGAAGGGATATTCGTTTTTCCCGTTTGATCGACGTTAACAAGGCCGTTTTTCTCCACTTCGACACCGATCGCCTCAAGACCGATCTCATCCGTGTTAGGTCTACGACCGACGGTGACCAGAACGTAGTCTGCCGTCACGGTTTTTTCTTCATCACCGACGGTGAACGTCAACGTGACATCTTTCTCCGTTTCGGTGACGCTTTTGGCCATTGCCTTGGTAAAAATGTCGACATCATTCGCTTTTAAGTTGCGTACGACGAGGCGCGACATCGAAGCGTCAAAGGTCGGCAAAATCGCATCAGAACCTTCTACAATCGTCACTTTTGCACCAAACTTCGCAAAGGTCTGACCAAGTTCGATACCGATATAGCCACCACCGACGACCACGAGTCGTTCTGGCACATGATCGAGCGCCAGCGCTTCGGTCGAAGACAACACACGATCGCTAAATGGCAACGCGCGCAATTCGATCGGCCGTGATCCTGTCGCGAGGATGCACTGTTCAAAACGCAAGCTATGCGCTTCATTTTCTGTCATGATACGCACTTCATCGCGTTTGGAAAAGTACACTTCACCAGCGAGCACTTGAATCTTATTGGCCTTCATCAGCGTCTTGACGCCGCCTGTCATTTTATCTACGACGCTTTGCTTCCATTCTTGCACTTTGCCATAATCGAGTTCAACCGAAGTTTTTAACCCGGGATACGCTTGTGTTTTTGCCAGTTCATACTGATGTGCAGATGAGATTAACGCTTTTGAGGGTATACACCCGCGATTCAGACAGACACCGCCGAGTTCCGCTTTATCGACAAGCGTTACTTTTTTGCCCAGTTGTGCAGCGCGAATCGCTGCCACATACCCACCAGGTCCTCCACCGACGACGAGGACTTCCGTTTCTTCCGCTAAATCTCCGACGACCATTTGTTTACACTCCCATCAATAACAAACGCGGATTTTCCAACATCGCTTTGATTTCGTTCACGAAGTTTTGCGCCATCGCACCATCGATGATGCGATGATCAAACGAAAGCGAGAGTGCCATCACTTGACCCGGGACCACTTCACCGTCTTTGATGATCGGTTTTGGTGTGATACGACCTACGCCAAGAATCGCGACTTCAGGATAATTGATGATCGGGGTAAAAAACATACCGCCCGCCGAGCCGATGTTCGTAATCGAAATGGTGCTGCCTTTCATTTCGGGAACTGAAAGCTTATTCGTTCTCGCTTTCGTCGCAAGATCTTGAATGGAACCTGCGATTTCCCACATGTTCTTACGATCAGCATCACGGATTACCGGCACGACAAGACCGCGTTCCGTGTCAGTTGCGATGCCGATGTGATAGTTGTTTTTCACGACGATCTCTTGCTTTTCATCATCAAAGGAAGCATTAAGATGCGGGAATTTCTTGCAAGCTGCGACGAGCGCTTTTACGATAAACGGCAGATACGTGATTTTCAGTTCGCGTTTTTCGGCAAACGGTTTGATTTCACTTCGCAAAGCAACAAGTTCATCGACCACGACTTCATCCATGATCGTCACGTGCGGCGCAGTATAAGCGGACTTCACCATCGCTTGGGCGATCACGCGACGAATGGAAGTCAGCGGTACACGCGTTTCATCCTCTTCTTTTGCAACAACCGATGTAGAATTGGTCGTTGCATTCGCTGTCGCGACGTCTGAATCGGTTGTCGTTACTGGAGTTTCTATCGGCGTGGCGACAGGCGAAGTCACTGTCGACTGGCCACCTAGGAGATACGCCTCGACGTCTTGTTGCGTAATCTTACCGTTGGAACCGGTCGCACGCACATTCGTCAGCACAACCCCATGTTCACGCGCAAATTTACGCACACCTGGCGTTGCGAGTACTTCTGTCGCCACAGGACTTTGTGGAGCCGCCGAAGGTGTTACAGGGGTTGGTGAAGCAGGTGTTGGCAAAGGCTCAGCTTGTGTCGGAATCGTCGCGACATGCATCAATCCCGGTTCACCAACAGGCGCTTGCGCTGCCGTACCGCTTGCATTGCCTTCTCCTTCGACTTCAAGCGTGATGATTAAATCACCCACAGTTACCGTTGTACCATCCGATACGAGAATCGAAGCGACTTTGCCATCAACAGGACTGGGCAATTCCACCATCGCTTTATCATTTTCAACTTCAGCAAGGGTGTCGTCTTCCTTCACCGTATCACCGACTTTCACCGTCCAATGATCGATACGTCCTTCGTGAAGACCTTCGCCGAGCTCTGGGAATCGAAATTCAAACAAACCCATGATTCACACCCCTTTTACAGTGCCAAAACGCGTTCGAAACCTGCTTGTACGCGCTCTTGCGATGGTAACCAAATTTCTTCCGCCATCGCAAAAGGATAGACGGTATCTGGCGCTGTGATGCGAACAACTGGTCCTTCTAAGTAGTAAAGCGCATGTTCATTGATCTGCGCGATCACTTCCGCTGCGATCCCTGCTTTACGCTGTGCTTCTTGCACAACGACCGCACGATGCGTTTTCTTGATCGATGCGGTGATCGTTTCGATATCGATCGGACTTACGGTACGAAGATCGATCACTTCCGCTTCGATCCCTTTCGTCTTCGACCATACATCTGCTGCTTTCATCGCCGTTTGCACCATAGCACCGTAAGCGATGACGGTGATATCCTTACCCGGACGAACGACGTTTGCAACACCAAGTGGAATCGTATACTCGCCTTCCGGCACTTCTTGACGAAACGATCGATATAACTTCATGTGTTCCATGAAAAAGACAGGATCATTATCACGAATCGCCGAAATCAGCAAGCCTTTAGCGTCATACGGATTGGATGGAATAACTACTTTAATACCCGGCGACTGCATCAACAAACCTTCCAAACTATCCGCATGCAATTCGGGCGTTTTTACCCCGCCGCCAAACGGTGTGCGAAAAACGATCGGCGAGGTATAGCGACCTCCTGAACGAAAACGCATGCGCGCAGCTTGGGAGACGACTTCATCCATCACTTCAAAGAGAAAGCCAATAAACTGAATTTCAGCGATCGGACGAAACCCTTGCACACCAAGACCCGTGGCTAAACCACCGATACCCGATTCAGCAAGCGGCGTATCAAAGACGCGGTTCACGCCATATTTCTTTTGCAACCCATCGGTTGCGCGAAAAACACCGCCACTTTGACCGACGTCTTCGCCAAAAAGCAGAACACGCTCATCACGAGCCAATTCCACATCGAGCGCATCGGTAATCGCTTGAATCATCGTCATTTGAGCCATGATCAGTTGCCCTCTTTCTTCACAAATTCTGCTTTTTGTGCCAGCAAATCTGATGGTAGTTGGTCGAACATCGAATCGATCAAACTTTCTACGGTCATTGGAGCAACGGCATCCGCTTTGGCGAGCGCTTCATTGACCGCCGTTTTCGCTTCTTCAATAACAGCCTCTTCATCACTCGGTGTCCAAAGACCTTGTTGTTCCAAATACAAGCGAAAACGCACGAGCGGATCTTTCTTTTGCCATTCTTCTTCAAGCTCTTTGGTTCGATAACGCGTCGGATCATCACCAGCCATCGTATGAGGACCATAACGGAACGTAATCGCTTCAATCAGGCCAGGGCCAGCGCCTTCACGCGCATGGTCAACCGTCTGTTTGGTAGCTGCATACACCGCTAAAACGTCCATACCATCCACTTGAATTCCAGGCATACCAGCTGCGACCGCTTTATCGGCAAGGCGTTTGGCTGCCGTTTGCAAGGCGACAGGTACGGTAATCGCAAATTGATTGTTTTGAACGATAAAAACGGCAGGCAATTGATAAGCACCCGCAAAATTCAAACCTTCATAGAAGTCACCTTGTGAGGTTCCGCCATCACCAATGTACGTGAACGCCACGTTCTTTTGATTTTTTAATTTAAAGCCCATCGCAACGCCAGCCGTTTGCACGATTTGCGCACCAATGATGATCTGAGGCATCAAGACATTGACATCCGAAGGGATTTGACCACCATGTTGATGACCGCGCGAATATAAGAACGCTTGATCCATCGGAAGACCATGCCATACGGCTTGGGGAATATCACGGTAGCTTGGCAGCAAGAAATCTTCCTTGGTCGTGGCGAATTCACTGCCGATCATCGTGCCTTCTTGCCCTGACACCGGAGCATAAAAGCCAAGTCGACCTTGACGAGTTAGTTTAATTGCACGTTGATCCCAAATTCTCGTAAATACCATTCGGTGCATCAATTCACGCAACTGTTCTGCCGATAATTTCGGTAGCCAATCAGCATTGACGACTTTACCTTCTTCATTTAATACTTGGACAAATTCGTCCGTTTTCGTTGTCCATGAGACGCTCATCATCGTCACCTCGGAGTTCATAGTCGTTATAGTCTTATCGGAGTAGTTCAAAAAGATTATAATACAGTTATGCGGATTAGTATAGTACAGATTTGAATTTTGGGAAAAGAATTTGATCTCTCAATGAATACCTGTTATAACGAATCTGTTAAACAAGCGATCCATTCTTAAAGAAAGTCAGGTAATTCGCAAATGCCAACGCCAAGAAGAATTGAAGTTTACAAGCTCTTTAGCAACCATCTTGATGAAGAAAGAGACTTGAAAGTATATCTTCCCCCGAACTACGACCGAGAAATCGCCTATCCCGTTCTTTATTGTCATGACGGTCTCGAATTCTTTACGTATGGTCGTATAGCAACACTCGCCACCGAGTTAATTGAGCAGCGCGTCGTACCGCCTTTTATTATCGTTGGCATTGCCGTATCAACCAAAGCACGAACCGAAGAATATAGTTTGCATGGGAGTCGGCACGAAGCTTTTTTGCCGTTCTTGTATGAAGAATGCATACCATTTATTGAACAGCGTCTTCGGATCGACCCAACACATCGCTTTATGGCAGGAATTTCACTTGGCGCCATCGTTACGCTGCATTTTGCCGAACGCTATCCAGCCATGTTGTCGCGACTTTTGCTTTTCTCAACGGCATTTCGTCAAGATTCGATCACTTGGCTACAACATGCGGCGCTTAATGTGGAAACAGCACTATTTATGCTCATCGGTGAACAAGAAGACCAAGCACAAACGCCGATTGGCGTCTTCGATTTCTTGACAACGAATCGTGAAGCCGTAACAATGTTGCGTGCACGAGGCATTGCTGTCGATTATCGCGAGGAACAAGGTACGCATAGCTGGGGATTTTGGCAACAACATATACAAGATGCCTTACGCTTTTTGTTCTCATCGCCATAAGCAAAGAAAATCAATGTAAAATAACGATGTAAGCGCAATCATATCGACTTGAGCTATTGCCATGTTTCGCCTTTCGGTTACAATGATTCTAGTTTGTCAAGACAAAGGAGAATTCATGCACATGTCCACTGTCTGGGTCTGGATTCACCCAGTATTGCTGGTTTTAGCCGTCATGGCGATCATCTATGCTGTGGTCAATTTTAGTTCTGTAAAAAGAGTGTTAATCGGACGACCCATCCGTTCACGAGAACTTAACGACAGTCATAATCGGCTCTTATGGTTTGTCGCTTTACCAATCCTTGCGGCGGATCTATATTCTTCTGTCGCCTATGGACCAGAAGCTGGAATTACTGAATTAACAAACCTTGGACCTGATATAAAGTGGATGATATTGCCAGTTACTTTTGCGACAGTTATGTTGCTCGGCATGTTGATTACTTCCTACATTATGGGTGTAATCGCTTATCCGTCTGGCGGCGGAGCTTATGCCATTGCGAAAGATAATTTTAAGAGCTCTTCAGCCAGTCTGATCGCAGCCAGTGCTTTGTTAATCGACTATGTATTGACCGTCGCTGTGTCGGTGTCAGCCGGTGTGCAAGCGATCGCTTCTGCGTACCCGATCGTCGCACCACAGGCGACATTGCTTTCCATTCTTTGCGTTATCGTTATTCTTCTTGTCAACTTACGCGGTGTCTCAGAATCAGCGACGATTTTTGCATGGCCAACCATTATCTTCATGGTGATGATGCTTGTCCTGATCGTTTTAGGCTTTAGCAATGAATTGACGCATGGATTTGTCCAACCGCAAACTCCACCGTTTGGCACTTTACCTAAGACTATAACGACACTACTTATACTTAAAGCATTTAGTTCCGCCTGTTCCGCCCTGACTGGTATTGAGACGATTTCTAACTCTGTTCCCATTTTTCGTGATCCTGCCAAAAAAGGCGCCATAAAAGCTTATATTACACTTGGCATGATCACCGCAATCACACTACTTGGTTTTGCTTATCATCTCTACGTACAAGGTATATCCGTTAATCCCAATGTTACGATGCTTACGCAATTATCAGCCTTATATCTCGGTCACGGCTTTCTTTTTCAGGTGATGACTTGGAGTACTTTTCTTGTCTTAATCCTTGCCGCCAATTCAACCTTCACTGGCTTTCCTCAACTAGCGGCGCTCGTCGCTGCGGACGGCTTTCTTCCGAGAGCCTTATCCTTACGCGGAGATCGCCTTGGCTATTCAAATGGTATGATCGTTCTTGCAGCGTTGTCTGCCATTTTAATCGAAGTCTTTAATGCACAAACGAACGCGCTGATTCCACTCTATGCGATCGGCGTTTTCGTCGCATTTACCGTTGCGCAACTGGGTTTAACAAGACTTTGGCTTCGAACGAAAAGTTCAAAATGGCAATTCAAAGCTTTGATCAACGCTGTCGGCGCTTTTGTAACGGCACTTGTTGCAGCCATCTTTGCTGTCACCAAATTCACGGGTGGCGCTTGGATTGTACTGATCATATTACCGATGCTGATCCTTAGCGCGATGGCAGTACGTAAACATTACAACCAAATCGCTGATGAACTTCGCATCGATATCCATGATAATCATCCGCAAGAGCACCAGATCATCTCGATCGTCATGGTCTCTAGCATCAACCGCGTTGTCTTAAATACATTATCTTTTGCGCAATCCATTCACACGGAAGTAATCGCACTGTATATCGGTTTCGATGATGAATCGGTAGCGAAAATGGAGAAGAAATGGGAAGAATGGGGCTGTCCCTGTCGTCTCGTCGCGATCAAATCGGAATACCGCTCGCTTTTAATTCCACTCTCTCGCTTCTTAAAACGCGTCGAGATCGGCACTGGCGGAAAACCTGATCACATCCATGTACTAATTCCGCAATTTGTACCAAAGAAGTGGTGGCACTATATCCTTCATAACCATACTTCATTAATGATTCGAGCCTGGTTACTGCGTCATAAAGACGTCATCGTAACAACACTTCCCTACCATCTTCATAACTAAGCAAAAAGGTGTCGGATCTTTCTCCGACACCTTTTTGTCGCCATTATCGTATGTTTTGCTGTTTAGTATCATCCAATTTGCCAAACAATGATTCTAATCGCAGTAACTCATCTTCAATCATTCGCAGTTGGTTCTGTTGTGGCGAACCGTTAGAACGGACAAACAACAACAACCGCATTGCCAATAGTGAATTGCGTACCTCATTGATCAAGGTCCATGATACCACTTGCGGATCGTGTTCCACATCGGCTAAGCGCGTCCTGCGCTCAACAGCCATCATCTTATGTTGTCTTCCGAGCCAAGCAATATAGGTATAGCCCATAATTTGCAAAAACAAAAGTGGTATGCTTTGCAACCCCATCGAAAACGTCACAAACTGAATAGCTGTAATTAATAAACCACCGAGAACTGCCGGAACAAAACCGATCAAATAGCCCATCGCGCCAGCCAATACCGCTTCCATACCCAAATCCACATTCTTCGTCACGATCCCCCAAACGATGAGAATCGTACCGATGACCGCGGCAATCAATGTAGCACGAATGCGCAACATATTGAAAACCCAAGCATCGATTTGATCAATAACAAACTGTATCCAATTCCAGAGGTTATGAGAAGATCGATTCATGATGACATTCCTCCACAGAGCACTACCCTCATGTTAAGGGTAAACAAGGACAACCTTCTTGACATGAGTTAAAACAACCTCACCATGTAGTCCTTCTTTACTAGATTTCATTATAAAAAAACGTTATATTTCATATTTTTGTTTTTACCCCATTTTTCGGTGAGGAAATCCTGTATGCAAAGGATTAACTTCGCATTCAAATTGTACCGAAACGTGCACGATTGAAAATTTATCCAGTAATAACGCTTCGATTTTTTCAAGGATCCTATCCGTTTCGACAACTTTCGTTTCCGGAGCAACCAAAAGATGAAAGGATGCTGCAAACTCGGCATCCGATACACCCCAGATATGCACATCATGAACGGCTAGAATACCTTTGATACTAAGCAGCGCTTGTATGATTTGATCAATATTGACGCTTGGTGGCGTGCCTTCCATCAATATCAGCAACGATTCACGGACGATACGATAGGAAGTGACCATCATAATCGACACAAGTAAAAGACTAATCGCCGGATCAAGCCATTCTTGGTGTGTTATCGAAATTCCGATCGCCGAAAGGATGACACCGAGAGACACGACAGCATCACCCGCAAAGTGTAAAAGAGCACTTCGTATATTCAGGTTTTTGCCACCAGAAAACAAGCTGATAACGATAAAAAAGTTGACGATAAAAGAGACGATCGCTGCTGTTAACATCCACGAAGGTTGAATACTAACGGGTGAAAAAAAACGTTGGACTGTCTCAAACAATACAATCAAAGAAAGTAAAATGAGTGTTACCCCATTGACGAAGGCAGACACGACAGTTCCTCTGGAATAGCCAAAACTCATCGAGTCTGTACTTGGTCTCATGGCAATTTTCTGCGCATAAAGCGTGATGATCGCAGCAAGAAGATCGGTACCTACATGAGCAGCATCGGAAAGTAGGGCAACACTATGCGAGATCATGGAGGCAAGGATTTCAAAGACTAAAAGGCCAAAAACCGCAAAAGTCACAAGCCACATTTTTTTGTTTTCCGGCACACCAAAACCTCCTTACGACAAATCAACTGCCTAAGGAGTATTGTCACATCGAAAGCTTAATCACTACTACTTCTTGAAAGACTATCGTAGATAGTGATTTTGGACGATTCGCATGCGCGTCTTTTATGATATCGACTCATCATTGGACAATTTTGCAATAAACTGTTCCGTGGCTTGCAACGTCAGGGGACGACTCAAAAAATAACCTTGCATTTCATCACAATGATTCTCATAAAGGAAATTCAATTGTTCGATCGTTTCTACCCCTTCAGCGATTACCGTCAACTGAAGATTATGCGCGAGCGAAATAATCGCACGTGTCACTTCCATGCCTTCTTTAGCCCTGGGAATATCCCGTAAGAAAGACTGATCGATTTTCAGACGGTGGAGAGGAAATTTGCACAGATAACTAAGCGATGAATAGCCTGTCCCAAAATCATCAATACTCAATCGTACACCGATCTTGGCAAGTGCCGTTAGCGTTCGAAACGTCTGTTCCACATTGGCCATCGCGATCGTTTCTGTGATTTCCAGTTCAAGTAATGTCGGATCAAGTCGAGTACGACGAAGCGTATCCTCGATCATCTGGGCTAAATTAGGTTGTTGAAACTGCCTTGCGGATAAATTTACTGCGATACGAAATTGCGTATAACCTAACTCATACCAGACTTGACGCTGTCGACAAGCTTCTTCAAGCACCCATTGACCGATGGTTACGATCATACCTGTCCGCTCTGCCATCGGAATAAATACTGAAGGCAATACTAACCCGAGATCAGGATTGTTCCATCGAAGCAAAATCTCAAAACCAGTCAGTTCACCCGATGCCGTCTGAAATTGCGGTTGATAGTAGAGCAAAAATTCATGATGATAAAGGGCTCTGTGCAACCGCTTTTCGATTTCCATGCCATCATGTGGCGACATATCCGGATCGTAGATCTGCCAGTTATCACCACCCCTTTTTTTCGCATAATACATCGCGATTTCAGCCTGTTCGAGAATTTCATGAAAAACCGAGCGACGCGTCAAACTTCGCCAACCGATACTCACCGTAATATAAAGTTCATGCTCTTCGATGAAGAAAGGTTCTTTAATCTTCATCATCATCCGATCAATATGGGAAATGACAAATTGATCGACAGGAACGTGTAGCAGCATCGCATATTGATCACCGCCCATTTTTGCAAAGGAAACACAACCCTCGGTTGAGCGCAAACGTACAATAACCTGATCAAGGAGCGAATCGCCGATCGTATGACCATAACTACCATTGATGGTACTCATCCGATCAATATCAATCAACAAAAGAGTAAGCGTATAGCTATCGAGTAACTGAGCGAGGAAATCAGATTCAAGCGATTTCATGTGATCAAAAAAATCTTTTCGCTCGAGAACGTTCTCCGTTTGTCGCAGAATCGGAAAAAGGCTATTCCTTTCACGATCCGTCTCTTCATGATCATGATCTTTCGTTCGCGCAACGATCATCGGGTAGGTCGCCTCGCTTAACTTCAGAGTATGTTACGTTACGTCATCCGAATTCTGCATCCCTTGCGCAAGCAAACTCAATTGTTGAGCGAGTTCGACGACTTCACGCAATCCATCACGTTGGCCTTTTACTGTCGAACTGATCGACATCAATGCGTCATGTTGCTCAGCAAAGCGCTCATCGATTCTCGCCACTTCTCGTTCTAATCGTTCAACTACTTCATCAAGTCGATGATCTGGCATCGTAAGCTTCGTAAAAAGCGCATAGTATTTCGCAGGATCAAAGGACTTATCTTCTCGCCATACTTCTTGGTGTTGAAACTGATAATGCTCATGGGCTAGTTGGAGTGCAGTAATTACATCATGACTGGTCTCCATCGCCATAAAAGACATTTGATCACTGCTTTTTATAGACTGTTTCATTCTCGCGAAAATATCGGCTAAATGTAAAACACCTCGTACCGTTTGATCACCATGAAAAATGAGTCGGGAAAACGAAGAAGACATTTTATCTGAAGTATAGCGCAAGTGAGAAAGAAGTTGATAAAGTTGTTTAGCCATTTTTGCAAAGTTCCCTGCTAACAAACCGACTTCAGCTCGTCTGGCTTCATATCTTTTGTCGTGGGGCAAGAGTTTTCCCCTCGCCACGTCGCCCGCAAATTCGGCCATACTCAACACGGGTAAAGAAATATAACGTGGTACAAAGATGAGCATAATCACGAGACCTACAAG
>JABEUY010000021.1 GCA_013044175.1 Bacilli bacterium | reverse complement strand
GTATGACCATAGCTACCATTGATCGTACTCATTCGATCAATATCAATCAACAAAAGAGTAAGCGTGTAACTATCCAACATCTGAGCAAGGAAATCGGTTTCAAGCGATTTCATGTGTTTAAAAAAATCTTTTCGCTCGAGGACGATCTCCGTTTGTCGTAGCATCGGATAAAGGCTATTCCCTTCACGATCCGCATCCTCATGATCATGTTCTTTCGTTCGCGCAACGATCATCGTGTAGGTCGCCTCGCTTTAGCCTCAGAGTATATTACGTTACTTCATCTGAACTCTGCATCCCTTGCGCAAGTAAACTCAATTGTTGGGCAAGTTCAACGACCTCACGCAATCCATCGCGTTGTCCTTTTACCGTCGAACTGATTGACATCAAAGCATCATGTTGCTCGGCAAAGCGATCATCGATTCTCGCCACTTCACGTTCTAATCGTTCAATTACCTCATCAAGTCGATGATCCGGCATCGTCAGTTTTGTAAAAAACGCGTAGTATTTCGTCGGATCATAGGGCTTATCCTCTCGCCACACTTCTTGGTGTTGCTGCTGATAATGCTCATGAGCCAATTGCAGCGCAGCGATCACATGATGACTCGTCTCCATCGCCATAAAAGACATATGATCACTACTTTTTACAGACTGTTTCATCCTCGCGAAAATATCGGCTAGATGTAAAACACCACGTACCGTTTGATCACCATGAAAAATGAGTCGAGAAAACGACGAAGACATTTTATCTGAAGTATAACGCAAGTGAGAAAGAAGTTGATAAAGTTGTTTAGCCATTTTTGCAAAGTTTCCAGCTAACAAACCGACTTCATCTCGTCTGGCTACATATCTTTTATCGTTGGGCAAAAGTTTTCCCCTCGCCACGTCGCCTGCAAATTCGGCCATACTCAACACGGGTAAAGAAATATAACGTCGTACAAAGATGAGAATAATCAATAACCCTACAAGAATACCAGCAAGTCCATAGATAAGAATCGTAGTTAATATGGCTCGAATCTGACGGAAATCACGAGAGAGTGAATAGGCAACGCTCGCTGCATAGACAGGCTCTCCATTAACATGAAGTGGCGAAGTTACCGTCAATGTATTTTGCAATAAGCGGCTGATCGTTTTATTTTGTCGAACAGCTAACAAACCCTCAGCCGTCGCTTGTGAACCGATCAAGCGTCGATTCGTGGAAGCGATATCATAAAGATAACCCGTAAGCTTGTAGATATTAAAATCGATAATATCTCGATCTTTGGCTTGCAAAGAGAGCAGAATCGATTCAAATTCATAATCTGGAATACCGCTCTCTAGGGCAGAATCGATCGTCTTGATCACCGATGACGCTTTTTGCTTTGCTTGATAAAGCATCAGCGACTGTGTTGTCTGAAACACTGTCCAAAGCGTAAGCGATAAGATGATGATCGACAAAAGCCCTACAATACTTGCAAGTTTCGCGTATAATGACACAGGCAGTGCCCATCCTTTCACGAAATACCTGATTAAATTGACCAGCGTGTAAGGTTATAGTAGGCTATATTCGATAGTAGGCCATATGTTAACGAATTGCAATATCGAGTTGCGATCGTATTTTTCCTGAGGTGTCTGTAATGAATATCAATGTTGATGCCGCTGCGATGCGTAGAATCAATCGTTCGACTGTTTTGCAACTGCTTCGTGACAATCGGACGACTTCACGAATCGATATCGCCCAAATTACTGGACTCAATAAAGCCACCGTCTCTTACATCGTCGACGAACTGATCAAAGAGCAACTCGTCGAAGAAATCGGCTATGGCTCTTCAAGTGGTGGACGAAAACCTGTACTGATCAAATTCAATGCGAATGCGGCATATGCGATCGGTATTGATATTCAAATCTCACAAATGACGACAATCGTCACAAACGCTCGTGGAGACATCATTTATAAGCGAAATCGACGTATTCGTTTTCATGAAGAAGAAACTACTTACAAAGCCCATATGCTTGATGTCATACAATCAGAAGTTGATACAGCAACACTTTCAGTACCAAAGAGCCCCTACGGAATAACCGGTATCGGCATCGCACTGCCTGGCATCGTCAATTTCAAAACAGGCTATGTACACTATCTTCCTAATGTCCAAATCGCGAATTGGGACTTCCTTTATGATATCCAAAAGAAAATCAGTATCCCCGTATATATTGATAATGATGCCAATTGTGGAGCATGGTGTGAATTCTCCCGCAGAAATAATCGTTTAAAAAACCTGATTCATTTGCATGTCGGAATCGGAATTGGCGCAGGTTTAATCCTCGACGGACAGATCTACCGCGGTAAAGATGGGTTAGCTGGAGAATTCGGCCATATGACCATTTCCGCGATGGGTCTAGAATGCGCATGTGGCAATTATGGATGCTTTGAAGAATATGCATCAGAAAGAAGCTTAGTGCGTTACATTCGTGAATCAGGTGGAGAAAAGCCAATGATCGCAGATGATAGTACGCTCATTGACCATTTATTGTATGAAGCTCAACATGATAATCGTGTGTACATTCGCGCCTTTCATACACTCGGTCAATATCTCGGGATCGGAATCGCTAATATCGTTAATGGTTTGAATCCGGATCAAGTGACGATCGGCGGTGCCATCTCAAGAGCTGCTACGTTCATTTTACCAGAAGTTGAACGCGTCTTGCACCATCGTGCTATCCTCGCTAACAAAGCGATCGATTTGACGATAGCGACCAACGACGCTGCTGCGATTGGAGCATCCTTACTCGTTATCGACCGCACACTTTTCGCCATGCCGACAGACGCTGATATCACAACTTAACGATCTAATTCGAAATTCCCCATCATGTACCGCAAGTCCATCGACATTTGGTGAACGAGCGTGGCAGATTGGTCCACGCGTTTAACAGCAAGCAATTGTTGATGTACAGCTTCGGAGACGGTTACAAGATCGAGGTTAAGAACTTCATTGATTTCTTTAACATTAGCTAATAACTCGATCAGCGCCACGATCGCTTGTTGCATCGCTTGTAAAAGTAAGGGTTGATCCCCATTTAACTCCTTGATCTGCTCCACATACGATTGTATCTCAGCGTCTTTCCACTTTTCGATCTTATTCTCATCACAATATTCGATCGCTTCGAGTGCGACACTACGGATTAACGATTGTGTTTGCTCATACTGATCTAAGTTTTGTCGCAATTCTTTAATTTGACTGCGAATCGCCATCGCTTTAGCTGGTAAAATATCCTCTTTTACATCGAGTTCAGTTACAACCTCTGTCATTTCGATTGCACCTTCAAAAGCTTTTTCTGATTGTTCAAAAAGTTCTTCAAAGGAAAGATTCATCTGTTCGACAGCCTGGTGAATACCCCCGATCAAAGTATGAAGTTGCGTAGCCATCGAAACAAAACCTCGTGATAAGATGCCGATCTCATCCCGACGCTTGGCAACTTGATCAAGGGAAACGGTTAAGGAACCTTCTGCGATACCTTGAGCAGCTTTCGCGATTGAAAAAAGGGGCTTAGAGACCAATCGTACCGATGCGTACCACAAGATCAATATACCAAGGAGTATGGAGAGAAGACCGATCGAAACGATTTTGAGAACTAAGGAGTTCACAAGCGCAATATCATTTTTAATGGAAATATCGATAAATGCGATATATTCGACGCCATTTTGTGTATACATTTGTGAGATTAAGCGGACGGTATTACTAAATTGGCGTACAGATGTGTATTTTTTTGCATGGTAAAATTGTTCGACATCGTTTAGAATCGTCGGTTGGTTTTGTGCACCGAGAACCACTAAAGGTTCGATCTGATTTTGTACTTGATAAAAAGCAATCTGACGCAAATTGACATCTTGCTTTTTAAAATTGTTCACGATATCTTGCAACTGATAATAAGGCAAGCCACTTTGCAAGGCCGAATTCACGGTAACGACGTACGACATTGCTTTTTTCTGTGCCTGATTGACCATCATCGACTGACTTTCAAAATCGACTAAAGCGATCGTACCAACCATGATGCAAAACACGATAAAAAAAACGAAGATGATTAATTTTTTATAAAGAGGCAAAGCTACCCCTCCGCATGCAAAAAGACCATAATGACCGACAGGTTTTCACATTAAGTATAAAGCCATCGAAAACTTTGTCAATTTTACGGTCTTCATTGCCCTTGAGCTTTTGTTATTTCGGTTGCATTTGCCCTGATAATCGTGCCAACTTACGAAAAAGTAATAATGATCATCAGGGCATCGATCAACCTTTCACCGACCCTGCAAGTAATCCTCGTACAAAATATTTACCAAGTAAGATATAAACGATCAGCGTAGGAATAGAAACGATTAAAGCGCTCGCCATCTGGACGCTCCATTGAACCGTTTGACTTCCTGCGATATTCACGAGTGCGACGGTAACAGGTTGATACGGAGGATTCGTTAAAGAAACGGCAAACAAAAAGTTATTCCAAATTTGTGTAAACTGCCAAATTCCCGCCACTACAAATCCTGGGATTGATAAAGGTAAAATAATATAGCGAAAAATTCCCCAATACCCAGTTCCATCAATTTTACCGGCTTCCATCAATTCTTCTGGAATCGCCACGTAAAAATTCCGAAAAATAAGTGTTGCAATCGGAATCCCATACACGACGTGTACCAAAATCAAACCTGCGATCGTATTATACAATCCGAGCGTATCGAGCACGCGCAACAGCGGTATTAAAACGCTCTGATAAGGAATAAACATCCCGAAAAGCACGAGAAAAAACAAGACGTTGGAACCTTTAAATTTCCATTTGGCAAACACATAACCATTTAATGATCCAAGCAATGCCGAGATGATCGTCGCGGGAATCGCGAGTTCAAAACTGTTTAAAAAGTTCGGCCCAAGTTGTGCCCATGCTGATGCGATACTGGAAAAACTGAGCGATTGCGGAAGATTCCACATCTGCGACAAATTAACTTGCGCATTACTTTTAAAACTCGTCACCAAGACGACGTATACCGGCATCAAATACATTGCGGCAAGCAAGATCAGCACGATGTAGATCAATGACCGTAGCGACCTTCTCACGATAACTGGATTCATGCATCTTCCCCCTGACGTAACGTCGAAATAAGATAGGGGATGATAAACACAGCAATCACAAGCAATAAGACAACAGCGATTGCAGCCCCCTGCGCAAAGGCATTACCTTGAAAGGTTGTTTGAAACATGTTCAAACTTGGCATATCCGTCGTAAATTCTTGCCCAGGACCTGTCATGGAATAAATCAAACCGAAGATTTTTAACGAAGCGGCGGTCAAGATAATAATGATCGTCGTCGTCGTCGGTTTTAATTGCGGTAACACGATTTGGAAAAATATTCTCCATACGCCAGCACCATCAATGCGTGCAGCTTCTTTGATATCTTCAGGAATTGCGCGCAAACCGGCAAGATAAACCGCCATCGCAAAACCTGACATCTGCCACACAGCAGCGATCAGTACTGCGATTAAAGCGAGAGGAATACCGATTTGAATTTGACCGAGATTCCAACTTGGCGCTATTACGGTACTTAAAAACCATTGGGGAACGTTATTCTTATTCCACCCAAAGGCTTCAAGAATTAAGTTGATTCCAGTGTTAGGGTTGAGAATCCATGACCAAATAACACCTGTGACCACATAAGAAATCGCCATCGGAAAAATAAAAATACTGCGAAAGAATGATTCACCTTTTATCTTTTGATCGATAAGAATCGCTAGGACGATACCCACAATCAAACACATCACAATAAATAAGAAAGTAAAGATTACAATATTGCGAAGATCCGACTGAAATCGATAGGTATTAAATATTGTAAAATAATTCTCTAATCCCACAAAATTAAAAGTAGGCAGAAAACTATTCCAATTGGTCAAGGAAACGTAGATTGTCCAACCAATAAAACCATAAACAAAAACGCCAAGTGCGACCAAGGTGGGTACTAAGGTAGCGATTGCTGAAAACTTGTCCCAATGAAACTTGCGCCGACGGACTTTTGATGATTCC